>JAUXXQ010000189.1 GCA_030684815.1 Methylobacter sp.
GCTGACAGCCGGGAAAGACCGGCATCTAATTTTAACAGGATAGCCTAACTAAAGAGGATGCGAGAACAGGAGTCGGCTACCGCCGACGCGCTATCCCTCCCCGCCCTAAAGGACGGGGTATCTCGCGCAAAAATTGATGAAAAATAGTGATTCTAAAATCAGTTTGAATTCCGAACATCATGATGGGATAACGCGGAGGACGTTTTTGAAATATTCTACGGGGATGCTAGCGGCTGTTTCGCTGTTTCCTCAATTCAGCTTTGGCGCGGGCAAAAAAATATCAGCGTACCCGATTGCTTTTGATTACGCAGCTTACCCCGTCTCAGGGGTCGCGACCACGGCCCAGCGCATGCTGTCATTTAAGATGGATTGGTCAATTAAAGCCGACCCGACAGTTCTTAGCCAAGCCTCAAAAGACCTTTATCAACACACAGAAAACGCTTTATATGATGGCAAATGGTCATTCGGCGCGGCGCTTCCAGTGCAGCAACGAACCGATATTATGCCGCAAGGTTATAGCAATCCTACGCCGACGAGAAATACAAAATTTGTAAACTTCTTTGCTATTACTGACATTCATATCACCGACAAAGAATCACCCAATCAACTGATTTATTTGCAACAACAAGATCCTACTTATTCCGGTTCCAATACGTCGATATACTCGCCGGTGATGATGTATACAACGCATGTACTGGACGCTGCTATTCAGACGGCAAATGCGCTGCATCAGCAAAATCCATTCGATTTTGCTATATCGTTGGGAGATACTTGCAACAATACTCAGTATAACGAGTTGCGTTGGTACATTGATGTGCTCGACGGCAAAGTGATCATGCCTAGTTCTGGCGCTCATGTCGGGGCTGACAGCATCGATTATCAAATGCCGTATCAGGCCGCAGGACTCGATAAATCGATTCCCTGGTATCAGGCTCTTGGCAATCATGATCATTTTTTCATCGGCTCATTTCCTGTCGATGCCGATCCTACCTTGGGTATTCGTGATTCCTACATTGCTGATGCTGTCTGGTCTGTCGGGGATATTTTAGTGCCTAATTTCACTACGTTTCCGGCTTTATTCAGCATGGAAAATATAAAAGCCTCCTCAGTTGCTCCTTCGCCTTATTACATGGGTGTCATCGATGGTGCTAGCCCTTACGGAAACATCATTAACATGGGTTCGGTCACTGATTCGGTTTTCACCGCCGGCGCGCCGAAAGTGGTAGCCGATCAAAATCGACGTTCATTATTAAGAACGGAGTGGGTGCAAGAATTTTACAATACGAGCACACAACCAGTCGGTCACGGATTTAATCTGGTCGATAAAAGTAACCCGGAATCGGCCAATGGTTTTGCCTGTTATAGTTTCATTCCGAAAGAAGGCGTGCCGCTCAAGGTGATCGTGCTGGACAATACCCAATCAGAACATGATGGTTCGAATGATATTCACGGGCATGGCTATCTTGATGCTAATCGCTGGGCGTGGCTTCAAGCTGAGCTTGCAGCGGGTCAGGCCGCGAATCAACTGATGATCATTGCGGCGCATATCCCCATAGCTGTTGCCCCTATTGGTTCCGAACTGGAGTGGTGGCTGGGTGACTCTACGACCACAGCACAGTATGAAAATGCGGTCACCATCGACGGTTTAGTGCAAACTCTGTGGCAGCATCCGAATGTTATTGCCTGGATTGCGGGGCACCGTCATACCAATACGGTTAAGGCGTTTATTTCTCCTGATCCGGCTAAGTCTGAGCAAGGTTTCTGGCAGATTGAAACCTCGTCATTAAGGGACTTTCCTCAACAATTTCGTACGTTTGAGATTTATCTTAACAGCGATTACACTGTTTCAATTGTTACCCTTAATGTCGACCCAGCGATTAAAGAGGGGACACCAGCCGCGAAATCGCGCCAGTATGCCATTGCCGCACAACAGATTATTAAAACTAATTTGACGCCTAATTTTCCTAATGTTGCAGACTTTACTTCACCCTATCAAGATTCATTTCTTGTACCCAGCATGGATCCATCGCGGCCGCAGGATGGTACAACGGATGAAACTATTCAATGGGTCAATTTGAGCACAGGTACAAACGGTGTGCCTTACAATGCCTCGTACAATGCCGAATTGTTTAAACAATTGAGTCCTCAAATGGTAAGCGTACTCAAGGCACGGTATCCGCAGCCGGCTTAATTCCTGCAAGGAGTTAAACCCGATGATGCATCCAGTCAAAACTTCTAAACAACTAAGGTAACTATTATGAAGATATATTCGGCGCTTTTGTTATTGTTATTTACACTAAATTCCAATGCGGCAAATAACTCAACGGTAAACTCTTATGATGCAACGACCGGTACGCTTAGGCTTAATGCTGTCGTCGATCTGCGCGAGGCAAAAAAATATACCGGGATTGTCGCGCAAATGAATGAGGCATCTGTGATCAGCGAAGACTCAACACCCGCCAAAGCGCACGAAGTTGCAAGCTATGATAGCCAACTAAAAGTCATTAGCATACCAAGTCTTACCTATCTGCAGGACGGTTCGCAACATTACCATGTGCAAGCCAATATAAGCGCCTTTAGCGGTGTTGTAGCAACGCTGGACAATACCTACGACGCCAGCACGGGAACGCTTACGCTGTCTGTTATGACTGATTTGCAAACGGCAACAACCTATACCGGCGTTGTCGCACGCCTGGCTAATGTCTCTGTTGACAGCGAAGATTCAACGCTGCCGGAGCCGAATGAAGTGGCCACCTACGATAGCCAAGAAAAAATTATTACCATTCCGAGTCTTACCTACTTGCCGGACGGTTCGCAACATTATCATCTGAAAGTTGTTGTCGGTAGCCTTAGCGGTATTTAGTTGTTGTCCAGCCTCCCTGACTTTTTTCGACTGCCACCGGGTCATCTGAGGCGGTCACCCGCCTCAGATTTGGGTACCGTAAGGATTGCTTCCTAGTGCAACGTAAAGTCGCATAAGTAATTGTTTGGATTGAGTAATTATGACTAAATCTTTCTCGTTCCCAAGCTCCAGCTTGGGAATGCAGTGCTTCAAGCTCTGCTTGATGTTACCCTGCAAGCAGAGCTTGAGGGTAGTCACTCCCAAGCTGGAGCTTGGGAGCGAGACATCATCTTAATCAGCATAAAAAATTATGTTTATATCGTGCCTTACGTTGAAGATGAGAGCAGCATTTTTTTAAAGACGATAATCCCTTCTCGAAAAATGAATAAGCGTTATAACAAGGCGGCAAGTGATGACTGAGTTAAATTTAGATGATTTTGAACACGATATTCTCGACAGTGTGGAGAATGATGAATGGCGCAGTAAAGGTGATATTCAGGGACGATTAGTTGAGCTGCAAGGCTTTTTGAAGCATGAAAAGAAAAAATCGGTTTCCATCAGACTTTCTGAAAACGATCTTTATGAGTTAAAAAGAAAGGGGTTGGAAAATGGTGTGCCGTATCAAAATATTATTCAAATGTTGGTGCATCAATATACGTCTAACAAAATCCATCTTGATGTTTCATGAGCGCTTGGACATTGTGGACAAACCCCAATTAAATCCCGCGCATAAACGCAAAAGACAGCAAAAAGACAGCAAAAAGACAGGGTCATAAAAAAGACAGCAGAAAGACAGGGTCAAGCAGAAAGACAGGGTCACAGAAAGACAGGGGAAAAGACAGGGTCAGGTCTTGCATTGTGCATTTCTTTAAAACAATTTGATTGTGCAAAATTCAAGACCCTGTCTTCTACGAGACCCGGCGGTTAAATAAATCTGGCGCTTGGGAACAAGACACAGACCTTCCAGGTTTTAAAAACCTGGAAGGTCTAACGTGCAGCGCGCTGAAAAAAAACTCAGCGATACTCTGCGCTTAACTCTGCGAGACTCTGCGGTTAAATAAAACTGTACCAATTCTCGCTGTGGTCAAACTGTACATCAGAGCCGATGCCGTTCTATTGCCCAGTCCGGCTCATCAAAGACCTCACTCTGCACTGCATCACCGGTATCCCCAAGGGAATGATGCAAGGTTGTGGGAGCGGTCACCGGCCGCGAACAATTGCGCGCTGTTCGCGGCCATGTGGCCGCTCCCACAATTTATTAATCATTAATAATCGTCATCGGCATCATCGCCTAGCTCCAGCCACATTGAATTGATGATAGCCAGCGTACACGCCAAACTTACCCCTAAAATCCAAGCAAAATACCACATAAATTACCCCTCGCTTTTTAAAAAATTGCAGTCGAATCCTAGCCACAGCGGATTATTTACACCCCCTATTTGCAATGTTAACGCTGTAATGTTATTCATTGGTACTCCCCCTAATACAGTGTGTGTGGGTTTTCTTGAATCTGCTCAACGGTGACTTTGCCGCGCATGATGCGATACACCCAGCTCGTGTAAGCAATGACAATCGGCATGAACACAATCGTTGCGGCAAGCAGCATTTTCATCGTGTAATGGCTGGCACTGGCATCCCAAATGGTCAAACTGCTGACGGCCGACAAACTCGAAGGCAACATGAACGGAAACATCGAACCGCCTGCAGTCACAATGGCTCCGATCATGGCCAGGCTGCTTAACATAAACGCCGTGGCTGAATGCTGTTTGGCGGTGAAAAAAGGGGCTGATAAGGCGGCAATAACCGTGATAATCGGGGCAAATAATAACCACGGATAAGTGCCGTAATTGGCCAGCCACAGACCCGCACCTTTTTCGACGGTTTTGTGCAATGGATTGGCGGTAATGCTTGTGTCGATTGCCGAGGTGACCCGATAACCGTCTATGCCGAATGCAACCCAAACACCGGCAAGCAAAAATAACAGCACAAATAAAATGCTGCCGACACGGATCACCTGTTGGGCGCGTTCAGCAATAAAGCTTTCGGTTTTCCAATGCAAATACACCGCGCCGTGCATCAGGAACAACGACACGCCAACCAACACACAGAGCAACGGAAATAATTGGAATAAATCAAACAAACCGCCGGTGTAGGTTGAACGTAGGTCGGCATCGAGTTCAAACGGCAAGCCCACTATTAAATTGCCAACCGCCAAACTTAACACCACCGCTGGGACTGTCCCGCCCACAAACAAACCCCAATCCCAGAAACTGCGCCATTTTGGACTCTCTACTTTGCTGCGGTAATCAAACCCGACCGGACGCAAAAACAAGGCGAACAATAACAACAATAAACCGGCATAAACGCCTGAGAACAACACCGCATAGACAATTGACCAGGCGCCAAAGGTAATGCCGCCCAGCGTGACCAGCCAAGTTTGATTGCCTTCCCAGGTGGGGCCGATGGTGTTGATAATGACACGCCGTTCATCATCAGTTTTGCCCAAAAACGGCAGCAACATGCCAATGCCCAAATCAAAACCATCCATCACCGCAAAACCGCAAACCAGGAACACTAAAAGCCCCCACCAGATAATGCGTAACACCTCATAATCAAACATGATCTACCCCTTGTTTTTCAAAATAGTACTTGCCTGTGTGCAAACTGCTGGGGCCTAAACGGATGTATTTGACCATCAAAAATAATTCGATCACCAGCAGCGCGGTGTACATCACCACAAAGCCCGCAATACTGCTGTAAAGTTGCCCGCTGCTTAAACTGGACGTGCTTAAATGCGTGGGCAAAATACCCGCGATTGTCCAGGGTTGGCGGCCATATTCTGCAACCACCCAACCCAATTCACTGGCAATCCAGGGCAGTGGGATGCTCCAGAATGCCAGTTTCAACAGCCAGCGTTGATTGTGCGCGTCGCGTTTCATGTTGAAATAAAATGAGGCGGCAAAAATAAACAGCATTAACACGCCGCAAAAAACCATGCCGCGAAATGTCCAAAACATCGGCGCAACTTTTGGCACGGAATCTTTAATGGCCAGTTCAATTTGTGCAGGCGTCGCATCCACCACGTTTTCGGTATATTTTTTGAGCAGCAGCCCGTGACCCAAATCAGCTTTATGCTGCTCGAAAATGGCTTTGGCAATTTCATTGGTTTTATCGCCACGCAAGATTTGCAGATTTTCATAAGCAACCATGCCGTTTTCAATACGGTGGCGTTTGCGTTCGCGGATCACATCAAGGCCATCGACTTTTTCATCAATCGAGCGTGTTGCTATCAAGCCCAACAAATACGGCACTTTAATCGCGTAATCCGTCGTTCTTGTGGCTTCGTTTGGAAAACCAATCAAGGTAAAAGACGCCGGCGCTTCCTGGGTTTCCCATTCGGCTTCAATGGTCGCGAGTTTTGCACGCTGCACCTCGCCAACGGTGTAACCGCTTTCGTCACCTAAAACGATGACCGATAAAACCGCCGCCAAACCAAAGCCTGAGGCAATACGGAACGACCGCCGCGCAAAAGCAACATCCCGGTGTTTAAGCAAATACAACGCGCTGATGCCTAACACAAACATTGATCCGGTGACATAACCCGCCGCGACCGTGTGAACAAATTTAACTTGTGCGACCGGATTAAAGAAAATCTCAGACAGGCTGGTCAGTTCCATGCGCATGGTGTCGTAATTGAATGCCGCGCCAACAGGATTTTGCATCCACGCATTGGCAATTAAAATCCACAACGCCGACAAACTGGTGCCTAATGCCAGCAGCCAGGTTGTTGAAAGATGCTGCAATTTGCTCATCCTGTCCCAACCGAAAAAAAACAAACCGACAAAAGTGGATTCCAAAAAAAACGCCATCATGCCTTCAATGGCCAACGGCACGCCAAAAATGTCGCCGACATAATGCGAGTAATACGACCAGTTGGTGCCGAATTGGAATTCCATCGTTAGCCCCGTCGTCACCCCCATCGCAAAGTTAATGCCGAACAACTTGCCCCAAAAACGCGTCATGTCCTTATAAATTTGCCTGCCGGTCATCACATAAATCGATTCCATAATGGCCAGAATAAATGACAAACCCAGCGTCAAAGGCACAAACAGAAAGTGGTACATGGCTGTGACAGCAAATTGCAGCCGCGACAAATCTACAACTTCAGTCGTTATCATTTTAATTTTTCCCCGTGTAATGGTGCCGAGTTAAATAGCCGATCCGTTAATGCGTCTTCATCGACATTTATTTTTTGTCCTGCGAAAAAAAGCCACCACACCAAAGCAAACAGCGTGAATTTGATGATGATGGCAAGGGTCATTTCCGATGAAAATCGATTTAAACGCATGGCCGTTATTTTTGATGGTGTTGCGCGTGGCCGGAAACGGCATGACGCGCATGGTCGCTGAGTTGGGCGTCAAAAAACTGATGGATTGCCGCAATCAACGCCGGTTTTTCGCTGCGATAATCAATTTGTGCGCCATCCGATAATTCTTTGTAAACAATGCTTAATGCGCCTTTTTCAGCGCTGCGTAATGCGTGCAAACCAGGCATATCTTCACCATGAATTTTCACCGGATTTGAAAAATCGCCCTGATTAAATTCACCCGCAATTTTCGCTAAATGTTGGCGGATCAGTTGGATTTGCGCGCTATCGCTTTTATCTTTCACAATCACTTGCTGCACGCCGCCTTTTTCAACCTTGGTGAAAACATGCACGGTTTTTTCCAGGTCAAACGGCATCACATGGACGCCTCGCGCAACGACTTCATCCAAACGCGCATCGCTGGCCGAACTGACGCGGATTTGATAGGCGGAATGGCAGGCATTGCATTGGCCCATCGCTTGGTTTAGCTGCTGTAAAGTATGTTTTGGATTCTTTACGGCTTCAGCATCACGCGCAATGTCATCAAAAGCCATGTGGACGGATTTACCTAACATCATAAATTCCTTAGGCAAAACGCCGTGCAAATGGTTTTCGGCACTGTGCGCCATGCCCATGCCTAAAGGTTTGGCCGCATCAGCAACCGCTTTCATGTCATCATTTGCCAGCGCCGCTAAAATAGCCTGGGTGCCGGACAATAAGGCGCGCATTTCGGATAAAACATGATGCCGATTGGCTTCATTTAAGCTAAGTACGCGGCGATTATCGGCTTCTTCTGCAAACGTGTTTGTTGAAAGTAACGCTAATGTGATTAAGGCAATTTTTTTCATGGCAAGGTTCCTGTTATAACGCATTAAGTTTAGTGACCGCATCTTCAGCATCAAAAAATAGTTGCCCATTTAAATGGCTAAATAATTCGCTTTTCTTTAATTTATCCAGCAAAAAGCCTTTAACTTCGGCAAAATTTAACGTGATGCCGATGCTTTTTAGGCTGTGATTCAGTTGTTCCAAGGCTTCCAATGCGGTCATGTCAATGTCGCTCACCGAGGTAAAAATCAGCACAATGTGTTTAACATTCGGTGCGTTCCGTAATTCAGTTTCGATAAAGTCTTCAATGAAATTCACATTGGTAAAGGTGATATTTTCGTCAATACGGATCAGCAGCAGATGCCCCCAGGTTTCGACGTTATGGCGTTTAATGTTGCGGTAATGTTTGCTGTTTGGCAACCGCCCAACCACTGCAATATGCGGATGGCTGGCTTTGCGCAGATGACTGACAAATGTCAGGAAAATGCCCAGCGTAATGCCCTCTTCAATCCCGAAAATTAACACACTGATTAAGGTCGCAAGTTCGGCAATGCCGTCGCCCCTGTCATATTGCCAGGTGTGTAAAATGCTTTTAAATTTCACCAGCGGCAAAATCGCCACCAAAATGATGACCGCGAGCGTGGCTTTGGGAATGTTATAAAACCATTCGCTGCAAAACATCACCGCCAATGCCAAAATAATCGAGGCAATGACCGCGGCGATTTGCGTGCAAGCCCCTGCCGAAAAATTCACCATGGTGCGGCTTAATCCACCCGCTGCGGGCATCCCGCCTGAAATGGCTGAAACAATATTTGAAACACCTAAAGCGACCAATTCCTGATTGGGGGAAATCTTCTCGTTGCGCAAATTCGCCACCACTTTCGCAATGGCAATACTTTCCACATAAGCAATCAGCGCGATAAACGCCGCAGGCGAAAATAAAACCTTCCATTTTTCCATGTCGAAAAAATCAAGCCGTAACGCGGGAAAACCTGTGGGCACAAAACCTACGACGGCAATGTCCTGGTCAGTCAACTGCCAATGGCTGACCGCAAAAGTCGTGACCGCCACACACACCAACGCGCCACATTTGCTGATTGCGGTGATGAGGGCGGGTGACACACCTATGTTGTTTAATAAGGCAGGCAGCGGTTTATTAAAAAACACCAACAACGCAAATACGCCCAAACTAATAGCTAACACAAGCAAATTAGCGCCTTGAAAATACTGCTGATAACACGCCACATCAATAGGGCAATCCGGCGTGTTTAAACCGAGTGTTTTAGGTAATTGACTGATAATAATCAGTAATGACGCACCGCTGGTAAAACCGGTCAATACCGGATGACTGATAAAATTGACCAGCCCCCCCATACGGAAAACCGCCATCAGCAACATAATCACGCCCGTTTGCGCCGATAAAATCACCGCACTTTGCGTGGTATTACCCAGCGCGCTGACTTCGGGGGATGTTAATGCGGCCGCAATCATGATCGCAGCAACCGCAACCGGCCCAACCGACATAGTGCGGCTAGTACCTAAAAGCGCGTAAAAAAGCGGCGGTAAAATACTGGCGTATAAACCGAATTCAGGCGGCAAACCGGCCAGCAACGCATACGCAATGCCTTGGGGAACCAGCAAAATGGCGGTGATGATACCGGCGAATAAGTCGCCGTTAAAATCAGCGCGGCGGTAGGTTTTTAACCAACTGAAAATCGGAAAATAGGACATAGTGGCGTTTTCAGGTGAAGGGACAAAAGCTGCAGACGATTTCTAATCGCGACGTGGGCGTCGCGATTAGAGGTTTAATACATTGATTTATATTTGATTTATTTAGCTAAAGCTAAAAACGTGAACATCTGGTTTTTAAGCTTTATTCCAACCTTCAAAGCCGCCTGCGAGTGAAAGCACGTTGGTATAGCCTAACGTTTGCAATGTTTGCGCGGCGAGTGCCGAACGCCCGCCGGTGCGGCAATACAGCAACACGGCCTTTGACTTGTCTGACAACTCAGGGACAGTCGCCACCTTAAATTCCAACGTGCCGCGCGGAATCAACAGCGCATTGTCGATATGACCGGCCGCAAACTCACTTTCCTCACGCACGTCAATCAATGCAATGCCGCCTTCTTTTAATAAGTTGCGCGCCATATCGGCATTGACTTCAGTAATCGTTTGTTTGGCCAGCGTCACTAAATCCGGGCCTGTTGAACCGCCACCTTGCATCATGCAGAAAACGCCGGCATCACTTTGCTTACGCTCAACCGCTTGCATACGTTCGTCTTCATCCAAACCGCAATAACGGTTTGCCGGTACTGCCTCATCAATTAAACGCGGCTTTGGCAAATTCAAATTGTTCATAATTTCGATGAACTGTTCGCGGGTTTTGTTGGCTAAACGCGGGTTAGTGCTGCGTTCTTGCTCGACACTGCTGACCCAATGCTGTTGATAATCATGGCCTGGATAAACCAAGGTTTCACCGGGCAAGGTGAATAAGCGTTGTGTAATCGCATCGTATAAGGCGCCTGCATCGCCGCCTTGAAAATCAGTGCGTCCGCAACCGCCGATAAACAATGAATCGCCTGAAAACAGGCGGTCTTTCCACAAGAAAGAGGTACAACCGGGCGTGTGCCCCGGCGTTGCAATGGCTTTAATTTTCTCGCCGCCCAGCATGAAAACATCACCATCGGCTATTTCAACATCAACCAGTTGTGCGCCGCCTAATTTGCTGACGCCGGTTTTTGCGCCTGTGTGCTGACGCAACAAACCGCTCGCGGTGATATGGTCAGCGTGAACGTGGGTTTCAAATGAATAAACTAATGTCAAACCGTGTTCTTTCAACAGGTTTAAATAAGTGTCCAAATACGTATTCACTGGGTCAATAAACGCAGCTTCTTTGCTGACGTCATCAGCAATTAAGTAAGTGTAAGTCCAAGTGGCGGGGTCGAATAATTGTTTAAACATGACGGTTACTCCAAATTTAGTGAGTGGAATGCGTGGTTCTGCATTTTCTTTGGTGTTGATTCATTTAAGATAATGCAGGCAATGTGCCAACTTTTAAAAACCAGCGTAAGCCATTATAAATTAAATGAATTACTTGTTTTTTAAAGCCCTTTAATTTCGCTGCATGTTTCATTTGACGTTTTATTGAAACAAAAAACATTTCACTGAAACATTATTGAAACAACTATGCAGTGTAATGGCCATTGAAAGTATACTTTAAACGTCCAGGTTTTCGGTTTTTGCAATCAGCGGCAGCTATTCCGCGCAAAAAAATGAAAGATTTATCTTTCAAAGCGTTGCGAGTTAGACCTTCCAGGTTTTTAAAACCTGGAAGGTCTGTAGTTCGGCAGTTTTTTCGCCCAACATAAGCCGAAAACTTAACCGTTCAAAGTATATTTTGTTCACCACGAAGAACATGAAAAATGAAACTTCGTGTTCTCAGTGGGCTTCGTGGTGATAATCTTATTAATAAGAAGAAGTTACAGGGAATGGCCTAAGCGGCGTTTGCGGATTTACTTGTTAGCCCGATGTTCAATAATATCGTCAACCACAGCAGGATCGGCCAGCGTCGAGGTGTCGCCCAGGCTGCCAATCTCGTTGGACGCCACTTTGCGCAAAATACGCCGCATGATTTTGCCGGAACGGGTTTTAGGCAGCCCCGGCGCCCACTGGATAATGTCCGGGTTGGCAATCGGGCCGATTTCCTGTCTGACCAGATCAATCAGTTCTTTGCGCAATTCCTCGGTCGGTTCGATGCCGACATTCAAGGTCACATAAGCATAAATGCCCTGCCCTTTAATATCATGCGGATAACCCACCACCGCCGCTTCGGCGACATGCTCATGCAGCACCAACGCGCTTTCTATTTCCGCCGTGCCCATGCGGTGGCCGGACACATTAATTACATCGTCAACCCGACCGGTAATCCAGAAATAGCCGTCGCTGTCGCGCCGCGCGCCATCGCCGGTAAAATAATAGCCGGGGTAATTTTTAAAATAAGTGTCGACAAAACGCTGATGGTCGCCAAAAACCGAACGCGCCTGTCCCGGCCAGGAACGGCTGATGACTAAAATGCCTTCGGCCGCGCCTTCTCTGAGTTGGCCGGCATTGTCCATGATGTCCGGCTTGATGCCGAAAAAAGGTAAGCTGGCGGAACCCGGTTTCAAGGCGATTGCGCCGGGCAATGGCGTGATCAAGATGCCGCCGGTTTCGGTTTGCCACCAGGTGTCCATAACAGGACAACGGCCATCGCCAACCACATGGTAATACCATTCCCAGGCTTCCGGGTTAATCGGCTCGCCGACGCTGCCGAGTATGCGCAAACTTTGGCGCGAACTGCGTTCAACAAAGGCGTCGCCCTGCGCCATCAAAGCGCGGATTGCAGTCGGCGCAGTATAGAAAATATTCACCTGATGTTTGTCGATCACCTGCCAAAAGCGGCCGGCATCGGGATAAGTCGGCACGCCTTCAAACAACAGCGTGGTGGCGCCATTGCATAACGGGCCATAGATCATGTAGGAATGGCCGGTTATCCAGCCGATGTCGGCGGTACACCAGTAAATGTCGCCGTCGTGATAATCGAACACATATTTGTGGGTCATCGCGGCATAGAGCAAATAACCGCCGGTGCTGTGCAACACGCCTTTGGGTTTGCCGGTGGAACCTGATGTGTACAGGATAAACAGCGGGTCTTCGGCATCCATCGCTATCGCAGGGCAATCGGCAGACGCCGTTGCCATCGCCTCGTGATACCAGACATCGCGTGTTTCGTTCCAGTCAACCGCATTGCCGGTGTTTTTGATGACAATGACTTTTTCAAGATTGGGACAAGCAGCGGCGGCTTTATCGGCGTTGAATTTAATCGGGATGGTTTTGCCGCCCCGATAACCTTCATCGGCGCAGATTAGAAACCGACACTCGGCATCGATAATCCTATCTTTTAACGCCTCGGCAGAAAAACCGCCAAACACGATAGAATGCACCGCGCCAATGCGGGTGCAGGCCAACATCACCGCCGCCGCTTCGCTAATCATCGGCAAATAGATGCACACGCGGTCGCCTTTTTGCACGCCTTGGCTTTTTAGCACATTGGCGAATTTGCAAACTTGTTCGTGCAATTCCCGGTAGGTGATTTTTTTGTCCTGCGCCGGGTTGTCGCCTTCCCAAATAATAGCGACTTGCTCGCCGCGTTCGGCCAAATGGCGATCCAAACAATTGACGCTGACATTGAGTTTGCCACCGTCAAACCAGCGGATGTGGCCGGTTTTAAAATCGCAATCCATGACGGTGTCCCAGGGCTGGCTCCAATCCAAAAACAGCGCCGCCTGTTCGGCCCAAAAAATCTCCGGCTCGGCGATTGAGCGCTGATACAAGGTGTTGTAGTTTGCCGCCGTGATGTGCGCCTGAGCGGCTATTTCAGGTTTGATGTCATAAATTTTAAGGTCTGACATGGGCTTAATCCTTGGCTATGGTGCTTACTGGTTAAAATTTTTAAGTTATGGGGGCGGCCACCCGGCCGCGAACTATTGTGCGCTATTCGCGGTCGGGAGGCCGCCCCCACTTTATATTTAAGCAGTTTGTAGCACATGGGAACAATGCAATGTAAGTTGCTTCCAGGTTTTAAAAACCTGGAAGGTCTGCAGTTTGGCTGTTATTCGGCCTGGCGCAGAAAAATCACCCAACCGTTTCCCAACTCACCCTATTGCGTCCGGCTTGTTTGGCCAGGTAAAGCTGTTTATCCGCCCGTGTCAACATCTCGGCAACGGGAGTGTGGGGCGAAGGTATCAGGGACACGCCGCCTATGCTGATGGTCACAAACGGCGCGGCGCTCGATTCTTCATGGGGAAGCCCCAGCGCCGCCACCGCCAGCCGCACCCGTTCGGCAATCTTGACCGCTTCATCTGGCTCGACTTCCGGCAACAATAACACAAACTCTTCGCCGCCATAACGCGCAACCAGTTCGCTGGAACGGTTGAGCGCCTGCGACATGGCTTTGGCAATTTGCCGTAGCGCCTCGTCGCCGGCACCATGGCCATAAGTGTCGTTATACGGCTTAAAATAATCGACATCAACCATGGCCAGAGACAGCGGCGTGCCGTGACGGTTCGCGCGCCGCCATTCGGTGTCCACAGCCTGGTCGAATTGACGGCGGTTGGGTATGCCGGTCAGCCCATCGATAAAGGCGTCCAATTCCAGCTGTTTGCGTTGCCAAATATAGCTCATGTGGTTACGTACCCGGGCACGCACCACCGCTGAGCGAAAAGGTTTCAGCACATAATCGACTGCGCCCATGTCCAGGCCTTTGGTTTCGTCATCTTCGTCGCTCATACCGGTGACAAACATCACGGCAATGTTGCAGGTACGCTCATCGCTACGCAAGCGACGCAGCACTTCGTAGCCATCCATGCCGGGCATGACTACATCCAACAAAATCAGATCCGGCTGCGGCTCCGCATTGGCCAAGGCGATGGCCTGCTCGCCGTCTTTGGCGAGGAATACGTCGTAATACGGGAGCAGCAATTCGCTTAACATCTGCCGATTGAATTTTTCATCATCGACAATTAAAACGCGCTGTTTATTGATCATGGCAATATCCCTTTTCCGGCATAAGTTTCACGTAAAGAAGCCAGCCGAGTTAAGGCAAGCGCAATATCCAGTTCATCAAAAGCATCACGGATGGCGGCAAGCTCGGCGGACAACAAATGTCCGGCCATGGCCGCTTCCAACTCGGACAAGATCACCGAAGCGCGGGCGTCGCCGGTGCGGATCAGGGTTTCCAATCGGTCTAACGTCGCGGCAAAAGTCATCGGCACTTCAGCTGAAGTGTCATGCGCCACCTGTGCTGGTTGGTAAGGCAAAATGGCAGCCAGCACGGCTTGCAGTTCTTGCCGCAATCTCGCCGCGAAGGGTTCCGTGAATGCTTTGTTGTTCCAGCATTGCGTCGCCGCAAACTGCAAGCGCGAAGCACCAATGTAGCCGGAAGCCGATTTGAGCGTATGCGCCATTCGCCTTAAACCTTCGTCATCATTATTGACAATCATGCTGTCGAGTTGCTCCGGCACAGCCTGATAGCAAGCATAAAAATTAAGCAATCGCTTATGCATTTTGTCCTCATCATGGTCGGCAAATTGTAGCGCTTTGTTAAAGTCCAGCGGCCACAGGCCATTGTCGGCATCATTTTGTCCCGCGTCCTGGGATGCACCCGCCTGTTCCACCTCGGAACCTAGCCAGCGCTGCAGCAATGTAGTCAGTTGGCTCGGGTTGATCGGTTTGGTGACGTGATCATTCATCCCGGCCATCAGGCTTTTTTCACGGTCTTCCGCCATTGCGTGGGCGGTCATCGCGATAATAGGCAATTGGGCAAAACGCGGGTTGCTGCGGATCAAGCGGGTCGCTTTAAGCCCATCCATGACCGGCATTTGAATATCCATCAGCACCAGGTCGTAGGCCTCCTCACGGTTCAGCACAACTATGCCGTCTTGGCCGTTGACTGCATAATCGACTTTCAAATCCAAGGCCTGCAGCATTTCAATGGCCACATCCCGGTTGAAGGCGTTGTCTTCAACCAACAGCACCCGCCGCCCCTGAAACGATATTTTCTCGGCCGTTTTTAGTTTGTACGGCATTGATTCCGGCTCGGTCAAACCCAGCAGCAGGCCGATGGTGTTGACCAGAGCCGCTTCCATAATCGGTTTTAACAAGAAGCCGTCAACACCGACCTGATGCGCTTGGCGCGCCAAATCATCCCGGCCAAACGCAGTGATCATCAACACCGCCGGCATTTTCGCCAAATGGGTGTCGGATTTGATTCTGGCGGCGGTTTCTATGCCATCCATATCAGGCATCCGCCAGTCCATCAACACCAAATCAAAGGACTGCCCGGCTTGCTGCCGCTTATCGATACAGGCCAATGCCTCGGTACCGGACGCGGCGGTTTCAACCATAAAACCCAACGACATCAGCATGCTAGAAAGTATCTCGCGGGCAATGTCGTTATCATCAACCACCAGCGTCGTTTTGCCGCTAAAATCAATCGCTGCCGATTCAGAAGCCCCGACAAACGGCGGCGCTACGCCGAGGGAAACGCTAAAACGGAAGGTGCTGCCCTGTTTTGGCGTACTGTCAACGCTAATATCACCCTCCATCATGCCCACCAACTGCCTGCAAATGGCCAAGCCCAAACCGGTGCCGCCGTAGCGCCGGGTGATGGAGCTGTCGGCTTGGGAAAAAGCTTTAAACAGCCCTTGGATTTGTTCCTGCGTCATGCCTATGCCGCTATCACGGATGGCGAAAACCAACCGGCAGTGCGCGTCATCACGGGACTCAACCGACACCGAGATAAGGATTTCACCTTGGTCGGTGAATTTGACCGCATTATTGGTTAAATTTAACAGCACCTGCCCCAAGCGCAAGGAGTCGCCAAGCAGATAACGCGGCACATCCGGCGCGACCGAAAAAATGATTTCCAGCCCTTTTTCTTCGGCATTAAAACCGACCAAATCGGCCAAGCCGCCTAACAGATCGTCCAAATAGAACGGCGAATATTCCAAATCCAGCCGTCCGGCTTCAATCTTGGAAAAATCCAGAATATCGTTAATGATGTTAAGCAGCGATTGCGCCGCCGCGTCAATTTTAGCCAGATAGCCCTGCTGCTTCGGATTGGGGCCAGCGCATTGCGCCAAGTGGGTCATGCCGATAATGGCGTTCATCGGGGTGCGGATTTCGTGGCTCATGTTGGCGAGGAAATCCGATTTGGAACGGTTTGCCGCTTCAGCGGTGATGACGGCTTGTTGTAAATCCCGGGTTTGCTCGTCGATAGTTTCCTGCAGATGCTCTAAATGGTGCGCCAAAGCCTGCTCGGCTTCGTCGCGCTGGTGCAGGCTAAAATCAAGCTGTTCAAGCATCCGGTTAAAGGCATCCACCAAAATCCCTAATTCATCGTTGGTTTCCCTGGCCGCCCTCACCTTATAGGTTTTTGATTCGGTGACCCCGTTAATGAACTTGGCCATTCGGATAATAGGCTTGGACACAATGCGCTGCAAACGCAACGACAATGACAAGGCGATCAATAAGGCGATGCTAAAAGCCAACAGGACGGTGTACAAATAACTGTACATTTTTTGGCGGAACGACTCGAAACTGCCGCGTAACAGCAAATAACCCAACAATTCGTTGTCTAAACGCACCGGCTGGATAATTTGCACAAAATCGTCGTTTTTTATCAATGCTGCGCCATTGCCTAAGACTTCCGGCGGCAAGACCACTTCAGTTTTATAGGACGGTTTTTGATAACGGGACAGCAGCGTTTGGGTTTCATCGTACAAACCGGCGTAAAGAATATCGGCGTTATATTTTAACGCGCCCAACGTTTTTTCGGTGCTGGGCTTGTCCATGAACGCCAACCCTGCCTGGCTGTTTTCGATAATAATATCGGCCTGGGTTTGCAGGTTGTTGATCAGGCTTCTTTCGGCAAATTTTATCTCATAAAAAAACAAAATGGCGCTGAACGCGAGCAAGGCTAAGGTGCTGCTGAACGCGGTAATGAATATTAACTTAAACTTAATGGACTGCTTGGTCTGCATCAGGGTTCCCTAGAAAGCTTAAGCAATTGGGAGCTGATTTTCAGCCCCGTGTCTGTTGCCACTGTATTGTTAATATAAAAACGCAGCTTCTGATCGTCTTCAAACAAATAAATGATGCCACCGGATTCGGTAAAACCTTTCTGTGAACCGACCGACAAGATGGCATATTTGCTGATTTTTTGCAAAAAATCAGGCGGTACAGTTTGCGGAAAATAAACTAAATGGCAGTCATCCAATTTTATTTGTTCGTTGATATTGCTGACGTCAATGCGGGCGTCGCCAACGGTTTTGTCGCTATAGGTTTTCTGCAGCAGCTCGGTAAACCGGGCATCCTGATAAACGCAATACCGAAAAACCGCCGGTCTCTCCGGCCATTCGGTGAACTGGATAAAATGGTACAAATAAGCGGCGGTTATTTGCAATTCCCGCACTGATGGCTCAGCCACGGCGGCATTGCAGGCAGATAACGCTAACACGCCCACCATCGGGTTGCGCCATACTGACGCCATACGCTTTATGCAATATGCGGGCAAAAAATGGATAAGGCTCAGCAACGCAGCCAATCGGGTCGGATACATAAACTGTTGATTAATAGGACAAGCCCAACGTTAAATACAATTTCCGCGTTTCTTGCGGCTGGCGCGGCAACGAATCGAAGAAGTTATCGACTTGCGGGATGGTGTAATATTTTCTGTCGAACAGGTTATCGACACCGAAATCCACCGACCATTTGGCCTGGTTCAATTGGCCGCCATAATGCAGGTTGCTATCAAACAGCAATGTGCCGTTAACGGTTTCCCCGGCATACAAGGCATTGCTCTCATGCGTGCCCACCTTATCAAACCAGCGCCCGGTAAAGCGCAAGCTAAATTGCCCTAACGTATAAGCGGCATTGCCTTTAATCATGTGTGCAGGCGCATTGGTCAGGCCGACAGTGCCGTTGTCTTTTTTTTCCGCGTCTTGGCGGCCTAAGGTCAAGGTGTAATCCAGATTAAAATCCAAGCCATTGTCAAAACGCTGCCCGGCTACCGCCTGCATACCGTAACTGCTTAGGCTGGCGACATTACCGTTGTAATTGGCCAGCCCGGTGCCGGTATTGTCAACCACGCGCATTAAATCGGTGCCTTCGGTGTAAAAACCCAGCAATTTCAACAGGCTGTTTTTGCTTGGCGCCATATCTATGCCCAGTTCATAAGTGCTGATTTTTTCCGGCTGTAACTGGGGATTAGGACGATGGTAGGACGCCCACGTCGGTTCGCCCCATTTTTCATAGATAAGCAACGGCGCAGGCGCAAGAAAAGACGTGCCCCAAGCGCCAAAAAAGCGTAAAGGTTTAAGCGCCTGCCAGGAAAAACCGACACGCGGGTTAAACTGCGGCGTATAGCGCGAATCACTGTCCATGCGCACCGAACCGCTTACCGTCAAAGCATCCGTCCAGGCATAATCGAGTTGGCTGAACACTGCGTAATTTTGGTAGCTAACATCGACTTTGTTAAAGCCGGGATCTTCCACTGTGTATTTGGGTGTGGACTTCATGAAACTTAATTCGGTGCCGCTCAGCCAGTTTATTTTATCGCGCTGATAAACCACATTCTGGGTGAAACGCATGGCTTCGCCATGCCAGGCTTTATGCTCGACCCCGCCATAATTTTGGTAACTCGATTCCGGCAACAGCTCGTTACTTTCATAGCTTAAACTGGATTTGGCCTGCCAAAACGGGGTGATGTCCCACGCATACGTGGCGTTGACGGTTTGGTTCAAGTTCGCCAAAAAGGCTGCACCGGAATAGATGTACGCTGCCGGCGGCAGCGGGGTGAAGCCAAGGCTGCTGTTATTTTTATTAAACAGCCGGTAATAACTGAGGGTCAAGTCCTTATAATTGAGTTTGAAATGCACATTATGGTTTTGCTCCTTTAAGTCGACCGGCCCGGTTCCGGCATATTCAGCCGGATAATTGTCGCTGAAGTCTTCGGTGTCGGAACGGTGGAAACTGCCGGTCAGCGCCACGGTCAAATCCTCGGTGAGCTTGGAACCCGCCGCAACCTGCACTTCGCCGGTGTCGAAATTGCCTACAGTGGCTTTAACGCGGATGCCGTCAATGGCCGCGCCGCCTTGCGTGACCAGGTTAATCGTCGCCAGCATCGCATCGGCGCCGTAAATGGCGGATGCAGAGCCTAAACTGATTTCAACCTGTTTGACGCCAATTAACGGGATGCTTTGAAGAAAAGTGACCGGCTCGCCAGTCGGTGATTTGACCTTAATGCCGTCAACCAACACGGTGATCTTGTTATTGGCAAAAACCCCGCGCACATAAATTTCGGTGATGGCTTTTTCAGTGTAAGCCAGATTTGCAAGATGGATGCCCGGGGTATTTTTTAAAATATCGGTCAGATACCGATAGCCCTTATGGGTGATTTCATCTTGGGTGACAATAAAGGCGGTGACCGGCGATTTGTTTAACGGAATTTCCATTTTACTGATTGAGGCAATGCTGGTCTCCATCAGCTCTTCCAGCGGAACGGCGGCGAACTCGGTTGCCGCTTGGGCAACAGGCACAAAAGCCAGCAGCGCCAAAGCATATTGGGCTAATCTGATAAACACAGCCATTTCCTTAATTAAAACGACAAACCCAATGTTAAATATAATTTTCGGGTTTCTTGCGGCTGACGCGGCAATACCGAACCGAAATTGTCGTTTTGCGGGATGGTGTAATACTTTTTGTCGAACAGATTATCAACACCGGCATCCACCGACCATTTAGCGGCCTTCAATTGCCCGCCATAGTGGATATTGCTGTCGAATATTAAAGCGCCATTGGCCGCCTGCCCGGCATAGAGCATGTTAGATTCATGTGTGCCCACTTTATCAAACCAGCGCCCGGTAAAACGCAACGTCAGTTGGTCTAGGCTGTAGGCGGCACTGCCTTTAATCATGTGTTGCGGCACGTTGGTCAGATTGACCATGCCATCGTTGATGTTTTCGGCACTTTGCTCACCCTGGGTTAAGGTGTAGTCCAGGTTCAAATCCAGGCCATTGTCGAATTTCTGCCCGGCAATCGCCTGCATCCCGTAAATGTCTGAACTGGCGATGTTGCCATTGTAATTCGCCATCCCGGTACCCGAATTATCAATGATACGGACGATGTCTATGGCCGATGTATAAAAGCCAAGCAGTTTTAATATCGTGTTTTTGGCCGGTGAAATATCCATGCCAAATTCGTAAGTGCTTAACTTTTCAGGGTTCATTTGGGGATTTGGACGGTGATAAACAAAATCCTGGTCGCTGCCCCAGGTTTCATAAATCAAATAGGGCGATGGGGCGAGAAAAGAGGTGCCCCAAGCGCCAAACAAACGCAACGGCTCTAGCGCCTGCCAGGAAAAACCCAGGCGCGGGTTAAACTGCGGCGTATAGCGCGAGTCGCTATCCATACGCAATGACGCACTCAAGGTTAAATCATCCGTCCAGGCATAATCCAATTGACTGAACACCGCATAGTTTTGGTAGCTGGTTTCGACTCTGTTGGGGAACGGGCTATTGACGACATATTTAGGCGTGGAATCCATAAAGCTCAATTCAATGCCGTTTAACCAGCTTATTTTGTCGCGCTGGTAACTGACATTTTGGATAAAGCGCATGGCTTCACTTAACCAGGCGGCATTGGCGACCATGCCAAAACCACGGTAATTCGACTGCGGCATCAGCTCGTTGCTTTCATAACTTAAACTGGACTTAGCCTGCCAAAATTGGTTGATGTCCCAAGCATAGGTGGCGTTGACGGTCTGGTTTAAGGTTTCCCAAAACGCCGCACCGGAATAATCATAAAATGCCGGGGCGCCCGGACTGTAACTGATACTGCTGTTGTTTTTGTTAAACAGCCGGTAATAGCTGAGGGTCAAGTCCTTATAATTGAGCTTGAAATGCACATTATGATTTTGCTCTTTTAAATCGACCGGCCCCGTCCCGGCATATTCAGCCGGATAATTGTCGGCAAAATCTTCGGTGCCGG
Organism: Methylobacter sp.; assembly: GCA_030684815.1. Classification (GTDB taxonomy): domain Bacteria; phylum Pseudomonadota; class Gammaproteobacteria; order Methylococcales; family Methylomonadaceae; genus Methylobacter_A. The sequence continues at coordinate 21,621 of JAUXXQ010000189.1, forward strand.
AACGGTGAAAACTGCCGGTCAGCGACACCGTCAAATCCTCGGTGAGCTTGGAACCCGCCGCACCCTGCACTTCGCCGGTGTCGAAATTGCCCATGGTGGCCTTAACAGCCATTCCGTCAATGGCCGCGCCGCTTTGCGTCACGATGTTAATCGTCGCCAGCATCGCATCGGCTCCGTAAAGAGACGACGAGGAGCCGAAACTGATTTCGACCTGCTTGACCCCGAGCAACGGGATGCTGTTCAAAAAGGTGACTGGTTCGCCGGTCGGCGGTTTGATTTTAATGCCGTCAACCAGCACGGTCAGTTTATTATTGGCAAAAACCCCGCGCACATAAATTTCGGTGATGGCTTTTTCGGTGCTGGATAAATTGGCGGTATGGATGCCTGGGGTATTTTTTAAAATATCGGTCAAATGCCGGTAGCCCTTGCGGGTGATTTCATCTTGGCTGATGACAAATGCGGTGACCGGTGATTTTTTTAGCGGTATTTCCATTTTGGTAATAGAGGCGATGCTGATTTCCATCAACTCTTCCAATGGCATAGAAGAAAATTCTGGGGCGGCCTGGGCGTTGTAGGTAAACGTCATCAACACAAAGGCATGGCCCAAGACATATCTTACTAATTTCACCGTATTTCCTTGTTGGTTTGAAACCTCCCCTTTAGGAGGAACCGTTAGATTGACATCCTCCCCGACCTAAAGGACGGGGATTCCTACCGCTAGCAATTAAAGGCATCGGCTTAACACAGTCAGCCCAGAATGGCATAGAGGAAGAATTATAGAACCTAGACTGCAATTTCGCCAAATCAGTAAGGTAAAAATACCTATCAGCCGACAGCTAAAAACAAAAAAGGCCTTATGGTAAACCATAAGGCCTTTTTTTATGTGTACGCTGTCGGTGACAAAAACCGACCTAACGGCTATAACTCAAGCCCTAGCCTGCGTCAAATTCATATTCATGCTCAATATCGGAGATTTGCGATTTCCTGCGCTTTAAAAAAATCCTGCCTCCTTCTGGAGACTCCAGAATCATTTCAACATAATCGCGAAAAACGAAGTTATAAGAGAGTATTTTAAAATCATTAGACATTCCCCTAACCTTTACATGATTGCCTACCACCAATACACTGCTCATACTTTTTTAATCCATCAATAATGACAAAACAACAAACCCAGCCCCACGTTGATAAAAGTAGCGGCTAGAACGGCTAAACATTGAATTTAATTATAATCTATTTTCAATGCCTAAAAATATTCCATGAAAAATAATTATACTTTAAAAATATCAAGTTACGATATATTGTTAATTTAATTTATAAAAAGATACACTATCAACCGCCCAAGGCACCCAAAATTGCTGGATAATGTGATAAATCGCACAAAAAAAACACCACCTTTCCCATTAGAACGCCATCCCATGCCTGAATTACCTGAAGTTGAAACCACTTGTCGCGGCATCGCACCGCATATTGAAGGACAAACCATTAAGCAGGTCATCATCCGTCAACCGAGGCTGCGCTGGCCTGTACCTGAAACGCTTAATCAATCATTGAGCGGACTGCGCATTGAGTCGGTGTCCAGAAGGGCAAAATATCTACTGCTCGCCACCGACGCCGGCACTGTGCTGGTGCATTTGGGCATGTCCGGCAGTTTACGCATTATGTCGGCCGGACAGATCGCTGGGAAACATGACCACATTGATTTTATCTTTCACGACGACACGGTATTGCGCTTTAATGATCCACGCCGGTTCGGCGCGGTATTATGGACAACCGCGCCCGCCGCAGAACATCAGTTATTGAAGAGTTTAGGCCCGGAACCGCTGCTAACTAACTTTAACGGCGAGCTTTTGTACACCTTGTCGAAAAACCGCAAAACAGCGGTGAAGACGTTCATTATGGACAGCCATATTGTGGTCGGCGTCGGCAATATTTACGCTAACGAAGCTTTGTTTATGGCGGGCATTGCACCTGCGCGCCAAGCCGGTAACATTTCGTTAGCGCGCTATCAAAAACTGGCCGACTGTATTCGCGTGGTTTTACAGCAAGCCATTAATCAAGGCGGCACTACGCTCAGGGATTTTGTCAACGAAGCCGGAAAGCCCGGCTATTTTCAGCAACAACTCAAGGTTTATGGGCGCGGCGGACTGCCCTGCGTCACTTGCAATCGGCCACTGACGGAAATCAGGCTAGCAAACCGCTCCAGCGTATTTTGCAGTCATTGCCAGCGTTAACCGCAAACGCAAGGCAAAAAAAAAGCCCCGTTCCTGAGATCGGGGCTTTTTTGCTTCCATAACTGCAACCGAAGTTGCAGCCTGGCAGTAAACGAATTAACGTTTCGAGTACTGTGGACGTTTTCTGGCTTTGTGTAAGCCGACTTTTTTACGTTCTACAATACGTGAATCGCGGGTTACAAAACCGGCTTTTCTGAGTGCTGGACGTAAGGTTTCGTCATAAACCATCAATGCACGGGTCAGGCCGTGACGGATAGCACCGGCTTGACCCGATGGGCCGCCGCCTTTGACGATAACATTAATGTCGAATTGACCTTCCATATCAACACAACCTAATGGCTGACGAGAAACCATTTGATCGGTTTTACGGCCAAAATAATCTTCGATAGTTTTGGTGTTAATGGTGATTTTTCCGGTACCTTTAGTTGCGTAAACGCGTGCTATTGCACATTTACGACGACCTGTTCCGTAGTACTGAGCTGCTGCTGCCATGATCTACCCGTTTATATGTCTAATACTTGTGGCTGTTGAGCCTGATGATCGTGTTCAGGTCCTGCATACACTTTCAATTTCTTGAACATGGCACGACCCAGCGGATTGTTAGGTAACATTCCTTTAACGGCTGTAGTAAGAATACGATCAGGGAAAGTTTTTCTCAATTTACCCAGGGTAACGGTTTTAAGATTACCGACATAACCTGTGTGGCGCTGATACAATTTATCTTTTTCTTTATTGCCGGTAACGCCTATTTTCTCTGCATTTACGACAATAATGTAATCACCGGTATCAACATGCGGTGTGTATTCTGGTTTATGTTTACCGCGAAGGCGAAGGGCAATCTCAGAAGCAAGACGTCCTAACGTCTTTCCTTCTGCATCAACCACGAACCAATCACGCTTAACTTCTGCTGGCTTTGCACTAAATGTTTTCATTGTCGCTTAGGCTTTCTGTTAAAGGCTTGAATATAAAGAGCGAGATTTTACTAAGAATGGGGGGATGTTTCAAGTTTATTTGTGACTCAGGCGAAAGATTCAAGGCGGATGTATTGTCGCCTTTCGCCTTTCGCCTGTCTTTATAACTTGATATTTAACGAATGCAGCTTGCGGTAAAGATGGGTACGCTCCATCCCCACGGCGGCCGACAGCTTGGCCACACTGCCGCCGGTTTGCTCAAAATGATATTCCAAATAGGCTTTTTCAAAATGATCCCGTGCCTCTTTCAACGGCAAATTAAAAAATTCCGGCACCGCATAACCGACAGCAACATCGCCAATCACTGAACCCAGCGCCGTCTTTACTTCATCCAGCTCTATTTCTTCGCCGGCGCCCAAAATCATCAAGCGCTGCACCAGGTTTTTCAATTCCCGCACATTGCCGCGCCAGCTGTAATTGCGCAGAAAATTTTGCGCGGCCATCGAAAACTTGCGGAAAGGCAACTTATCCTGACTGACAAAATAATCGACATAAAAACTCAGCAAGCCCGGCACGTCCTCGCTGTGCTCGCGTAAGGGCTGGATTTCGAGCGTGACTTCATTAAGCAGATAATACAATTCCTGTCGGAAACGGCCAGCCTTAACCTCTTCATCCAGCGCCACGCGGGTTGACGCCACCACCCGCACATCGACGCGCACCGATTCGCTGCCGCCTACCCGCAAAAAAGAACTGGACTCCAGCGCGCCGAGCAGCCTTAGCTGGGTTTCCTTATCCATGCCGCCGATTTCGCCCAAAAACAGCGTGCCCTTATGCGCCCGCTCCAACAAGCCCGGATAAACCTTGCCTGCATCTTCTTTGCCGAAAAACTCCACCGCCGAATTTTCCGGCGATATGCTGCCGACCGCCACATCGACAAAAGGGCCGTCCCGGTGCGCACTGTTATTGTGCAGATAACGGGCATACAATTCCTTGCCGACACCGGCCTCGCCGACAAACAACACACGGGCGTCATGCTGGGCCAAGCGTTTCAGTTGATCCTTGAGCCTGGCAACGCTGGCGCTCTTACCCACTGGCTCAATATCAGCGGCCAGTTGCTGTTTAAGCCCGGCATTTTCTATTTGCAGGCTGCTGGCTTCCAACGCCCGCTCGACAATCAACAATAATTTCGCCAACGACAACGGTTTTTCCAGAAAGTCGTAAGCCCCCAGCCGGGTCGCCTCAACCGCCGCCTCGACCGAACCATGCCCCGACATCATCACCACCGGGCACAACATAGCCTCCTCGGCCACCCATTCTTTCAGCAAAGTGATGCCGTCGGTATCGGGCATCCAAATATCCAACAGGATCAAATCCGGCGACATCGATTTTTTCAGCTCCCTGGCGGCGGCGGCATGTTCCGCCGTCGCCACCTGATAGCCTTCATCTTCCAGAATTTCACAAACCAGACGCCGAATGTCCGGCTCATCATCGACAACTAATATACGTGGTGTATATACATTCATATTTTTTACAGTACCTCAAAAATTACATGCCGGTAGCTGAATAATAAAACCAGCTCCCACTTTGTCGCATCGATTCCCTACCGATTGCGATCCTTCTGACTGCCATGGAGGGGGGGAATGCCGAGGATTGCCGGGAGCAGTCTCGGCCGCCGTCCCTGGCAGTCGGTGGCTGGTGTCGACCCAAATCGCGCCGCCATGTTCTTCAATTATTTTTTTGACTATCGCCAAACCCAAGCCAGTCCCCCGCGCTTTGGTGGTCACATAAGGCTCAAAAATTTCCTCAATTTGTTCATCTTTAATGCCCGGCCCATCATCGTAAAGCGCTATTTCAATGAAATCGGTGTTATTTTTTTGCACCCGACGCAGGTTTATTTCAATCAAACCTTTGACGCCTATCGCTTCCAACGCATTTTTTATCAGATTATGCAGCACCTGCCTGATACTGACCGGATCGCCCTTAACCATCAACAAACCGCCATCATCATAATCGACCTTAAATTCAACCCCGGACTTTAACACATAAAGCGCCAACACTTCCTGCACCAAAGCGGGCAGATCAATGGCTACGGTCTGTTTTTTCGACGGCTTGGCGTATTCGGAAAAATCATCGACCATTTCTTTCATCGCTTCAACCTGCTGCACAATGGTTGTGGTCGAACGCTGCAACATCTCCGCATCGGCGGCGGTGAGTTTTTCCGCCAGCTTATGCTGCAAGCGCTCTGCCGACAACTGTATCGGCGTTAACGGATTCTTGATTTCGTGCGCCAAGCGCCTAGCCACCTCGCCCCAGGCGGCATTTTTTTGCGCCTGAATCAAATCAGTCACGTCATCAAAAACCACCACCGCGCCGACCCGCAAGCCTTCTTGAGAAAATAACGGCGTCCCCCGGCACAGCAATTCCTGCCGCCCATTCGGCCCCAAAAACGCAATCCGCTGCTGCCACACATCATCAGCCTGTTCCAACAGGCGCTGAATCGATTTTAGCGGTTCAGCCAGTTCGGCATAACTTTCCACCAGCTCCAACAAAGTCTGCCCGACAAACTGATTCACATGAATATGAAAAATCCGGTAAGCCGCCTGATTCGCGGTACGTATCTGATACCACGCATCAAAACTAATCACCCCGGCGGTTAAACTTGCCAATATCGTTTCCAAATACGCCCGCTGATTTTCCACCTCAATACCGGCCATGCGCGTTTCATCACTGGCCCTGGCAATACGGTGCGTCATCTCATTAAACGACTCCACCAGAAAGCCCAAATCGTCTTGGGCAATCACTGGCAATTCTTGGTCATAGTGCCCAGAGGCCACCGCCTGCGTGCCCTTGACCAGCTCCTTGACCGGCGCGACAATGTTGCGGATACTGATAAACGCCACCCAAATCGCCGCCAGCAAACTCATTAACAACACCAGCGACAACGCCAGCGAGAAACTCAGCTTCAACGAGTGCCGCAGAAAATTCATCTCCTGATAGCGCACAAAAGCGAATTCCACCGAATCGGCCAAATCGGCAATCCGAATCGGCACCGGATACAAGGCCTGCAAATATTGCACCTCCTGCGCCTTGACCGTGACGATCACCCGGATCATCAGCTCATCATCATGTACCGGCGCCAAGGCAACAAACTCCGAGCGCTGCCGCACCTCCAACCAAGTATGCTCATCGGGCAAACTCGGCAAAATATCACTGGGATTGATACTGCTGGACGCGATAATCCGACCCTGCCGCGAAAACAAGGTCATCTCCGACGCCCCCGATAACCCGCGCAGATTCTCCATTTCCAGCGTCGCCAGTGTTTCCGACGATTCCACCAACTTCGCCGTCAATTGCTGGGTTTGCTTCAAATGCCAACGCATCCGCTGATCCAAAGACGCCTGACTGAGTTCCAGCGCGTCCTCCATCGCCCGGTCTATTTCCACATTAAACCAGCTGTCGATGCCCTGATGCAGAAACTGCATGGAAAAATAAAACACAATCGCGGCAGGCGCCAACGCCAGCACCACAAACAGCGACACCATACGCGTGGTCAGCCTGGAACCGGCCTCGCGTTTTTTTAGCTGCCGCGCCAGCGAATAAATGTTAGCGCCGACCAGTCCCAGCAACACCACAGAGCCCAGCGCATTAACCAACAGCAGCCATGAATACATCTCGCTTAACTGCGATGATTCCTGCGTTGCCGAACTCATCAACTGCAGCGACAGCAGAATCAAGCCGAACAGGATCAGCACAGACAAACTGATAGGGGGTTTTATTTTGTTAAAGGCCATAATGTCCAATTACTGGATAAATACCATTGGGGATCAACATAAGCCATCGGCCTTAGCGGCAACGGCAACGCGCCCCGATCCAGCGTCACCTTGATGCCCACTGCATACTGTTCGCCCTGCCGATAAAGCGCCTGGTCCATCACCCGAAAATCACGGATTGCCGACATCGCATCCAGCGCCATCGGCAAGGTGGAAAAACTAGACAACTCGCCTTCGCCCTCCTTCTTGACCCGGTACATATTGAGCAGCGCATGATATTCAATCCGATAACGGATAGTGTTAGCGATCAAGGTCTTATCCCACCAATAATCGCGCTGTTGCAGGATTTTGACACGCACATCCCAAAACAAAGGCACACCGTTTTGCAAGGCCTCCATGGCGCCCGCACTCAAGCGATAAACAATATCTGCGGACAACATATAAGCACCGCCATGGCGATTAACCTGCACATTTTTTACGTCAACGCCAAAGCTTCCGCCCCCGCCCAAAACCTGCTCTTCGGCACCGCTTAAAGCGGGCGACAAGCAAAATAACGCAACACACAAAAAAAAGGCCTTTAACAAAATCAGATACCTTATCGGACAACAATAACTCAGGAATTTATAGCCGCTAGCCATCTTTGGCCCGCACTATTAAAAAACGATAATTTAGCACAGGCCTTATAAGGCTGTCCTGACAAATCAAAGCTAACAGCCTTAAAGAAATCGGCTAAAAACATTTTATTTGTTATGTCAAAATCCGCAACGCAAGCCGTCTGGCGTATAGTTGCCTTTTTAAGTAGACAAGCCTATTTCTTTTAACCTTTACATTGGAGTCCAATAGCTTTAGCTATTGGCGGTAAAACAGCCAAAGTTGTTTTACTCCCAACTTGTTTGTTAAGAAACTTTTGAATGGCTACTTAGGCCTTTTCCGTAAACCAAGATACCAAAAAATGAGTAAAATAAGCACCTATTCCAACCCTACAAAAAACCGAGATGACAACAGCAGCGTATTTTGGCCAAGCCGAGCGACAATCTATTAACGAGAGCCACTTATCTG
>JAUXXQ010000191.1 GCA_030684815.1 Methylobacter sp.
GCGTCACCCTGACCAAGCAGGCCATGGCAGACATCGAGGCACGCTTGCTACGCAATCCTTTATTGCCTAACTGGGACATCCTCATTCGACCCGCCTAAAGATAGGCCATGGCTGGTATTTTTTATTTCGGAATTAGCCTTACTCTGATAACGCATGGCTTAACCCAGCGTTAATTATGTGTAGCAGAGTTGTTCACGATAACAACCATTCGCCATTTTCAGCAATGGCCTGATACATACTGTCTGGAGCCAGATCAATTTCATCATCCCCCCATGAAACAAAACCGTCCGTGACTTTTATTTGCTTAAAAAAATCAGGATTTTTCAGCTTTTCAAAAACACCGTATAAATAAGAGGGTAAAATTTTGACGTTGCCGGTTAAACCATCGGCAAAGCGCACGCTAAAACACAATTCCCCCATGATTTGAGCTTCAATAACATCGTAATACATAAAAAAATAGCCTTTAAGGTAACGGTTTAATTTTATCGGGTTGATGATGCAAACGGCATTTATCCCAATCGTTTAATAATTCATCACGGTGTAATTCTGCCCAATCCAACACTAAATTTAAAGCACGGCGCGGCAACTGCCCTTCCATTAACTCAAGGCTCAGGATGTTGATTGCTGCTTTATATTCGCCATACTGAGCGTAAAAGTGTGGCGGCGCGTGTTCTTCAAAAAACATACGGATAATAATTCCGTAAAACTGGCTAATGGTCGGCATTACTTTTTCCTGTTTTTCTGTAATTATTTTGATTTCAGCACTTGAGCGCGGTTGGGTATAAGTAGGCAAGCCTATTTCTTTTAACCTTTACATTGGAGTCCAATAGCTTTAGCTATTGGCGGTAAAACAGCTAAAGCTGTTTTACTCCCAACTTGTTTGTTAAGAAACTTTTGAATACCTACTTATTAATCCGTTAAAACGCTTCAAGACAACTGACCACTGAATGCTTGGTTGAGGATGGATTTCTTAAGCTCATCCAGTGCCGTTAGTTTTTGCTGATAGATAGCTTCTAATTGTTTGGTTTGGGTGGATAAAGCGTCGAGTTTTTGGACGATGGTTTGTTGTTCGCTTAATGATGGTATAAGTGAACGATATGCAAAAAGATGTTCACGATTAACTTTGGGCATTCCTGCACGTTGTGAGCCTAAAATTGCATAGTCAGTAAAATTTTTTGTTAGTAGTAAATAGTATAAAAAATCGCGAATCATCTCATTTTTTAATGGCACTAATGGATAAATATCGGCACTGCATAAACCATTAAACGCACATCTTACAACTTTAATTAAGTATGGGCGGATTTTGCTATAAAGAATCATTTTTTCATCAAATAAGAATTTCCCTGAGATCAGATTTTCTTCCTCAGCGGTTTTCAAATCAATTAAATTTCCTGTTCGTGACTCTATATTTCCTGCTCCAATATGAACAAGCTTTTGGAACTCTGATTTTCTGGGGTCGATCAGTTTTGATGATATTTCACAAACTTGTTCTAAAGTCTTTTCTTCCCAATCCTCACCTTTATTCTCAAACACATTTTGCAAATAACTCTCAAATAGCTCTTTGGCGTTTTTGAGGTTCTGCTCGGCATTGGATTTCGCCTTAGCTATGGCGGCAAATGCTTCATCCAGAATGGCGACTATGCGTTGCTGTTCTGGGAGAGGTGGGACAGGAATTTCAGTATTTCGTATTTTTATTTGCGAGATATTAGGTTGTGCGTTTCCAGCTGCTTGTGCGATTAGCTCATCTTTTTTGGATAATAAGCAGTAAAAGAGAAATTCTGGAATCAAACGTTCGTTCGGTAAAACTCCGCAGACGGCCTGATTAGTAGAACTCTCAAAACGTAAAATACCTACTTCGCCCGCAGTTGCGCCATACATTGCAACCAAGACAGTATTTCTTGGAAATATCTTCGCCGAGGAATTTTCTAATCCCTTTTGGGTTATGAAATTTGTTGCGTGTAGAACTTCACCTTTGCTTACTTCACCACTCATTAGCCACGGGATTGCTCCACCTTCGTAAAACTCTTTTTTTGATTTCAAAGGAGTGCCTCCAAAACTCGTTTGGCAGACCTCACCAAGCCTTTTCATCTGCCACCCCGTCTTCATCACAACACTTCCCGCTCAAAAATCACCACGCCAACGCGGTCAATATGCTCTTTTAGCGCTTGGTTTTTTAACGTTTCGTAATGCGTGACGTCAAACAAATAAGGTGTTGGCAGGTTATCCAATTCCTCCATTAAAGCGCCACTATGATCGACCACACAGCTAAAAGCCAAATCAATATCCGAGCCTCTTTGATAGTTGCCTTTGGCGCGAGAACTATACATTTTAACCCACTCAATATCTGGATAATGTTGCAAGGCGTGTTTAATGTGCGCCAGTGTTGGCTCGTTTAAGCCAAACATTTAATTTAACCTGTCGAGCAAATAGTGATGCAGCTGCGCTAAGCCTAATTGATAGCGCGCACAAATACTTTCAGTGGCTTTTAGAGCGCTTGCGTGGTCATAAACGTGTGCCATCAAATTCCTTTCTTCGAGCATGTCAATCCATAATTGCCCATCAACAATGATGCCGGTAGCAAACGCTTGTTTGATAATTTCCCGTGGAAATTTAACATCAATACCGTTAAAAGCGAGGTAGTCTTTCAGCGTTTTCCACGAGAGCTCAAAGGTCATTTCAAAACTTTTAATAAGCGCCATTTCGATTAAGTGGTTTTCCGGCATGTCTTTGTGCGCGGCAATGGCTTCTTGTAAAAGCTGGTAGGCGGCTTGTAAATTCTCAAAACGTTGTTTCCAGCGAATGTCGTTCATAATAACTCCCGAACTTTCGTTAACACGGTGGCGCTTTCGGCATCCAGTCGGGCGATTTCTGCCAGGATGTCCTGCGGCGCGCGATGCTGCACTGTTTCATTGCGGTTTGGGTTTTTCGCTGACAAATCATAGGTGCTTTTATCGATGTCGGCGATATTGACCGACCAGGCGTTTGCAGAGTCGGCTTTGGTTTTTTGCAGTTCAACAAACTCCGCCAAATCAGCTTCATTCAGCGGGTTGGTTTTGCCCAAATTACGCTCAAGGTTGAGCTGATAGAACCAGATATTCTGCGTTGGCGCGCCTTTTACAAAAAACAACACCACTGTTTTCACGCCTGCGCCGGTAAAAGTGCCGCCCGGTAAGTCCAACACGGTGTGCAGACTACAGTTTTCCAATAGCTGCTTGCGCAAACTGACTGACGCATTGTCGGTATTGGACAGAAAGGTATTTTTGATGACCACGCCCGCTTTGCCACCGGCTTTCAGTATCTTGATAAAGTGTTGCAAAAACAGAAACGCGGTTTCGCCGGTTTTAATCGGGAAGTTCTGCTGCACTTCAGCGCGTTCTTTGCCGCCAAACGGCGGATTGGCCAGCACGATGTCGTAGCGGTCTTTGTCCTGAATGTCGGCCAGATTTTCGGCCAGGGTGTTGGCATGAACGATATTCGGCGCTTCAACGCCGTGCAGTATCATGTTCATGGTGCCGATGATGTAAGCCAGCCCTTTTTTCTCTTTGCCGTAGAAGCTGTGTTTTTGCAGGATTTCAACGTCTTTGGTGCTCAGTTCGCGGCTTGCTTTCAGGTATTCAAACGCTTCCGCCAAAAAGCCCGCCGAGCCGACCGCGCCGTCATATATCTTGTTGCCGATGTCAGGGGCAACCACTTTAACAATGGTTTTAATCAGTGGGCGCGGGGTGTAATATTCGCCGCCGTTACGTCCGGCGTTGCCCATGTTCTTGATTTTATCTTCGTAGAGATGCGACATTTCGTGCTTCTCGGCTTTTGAGCGGAAGCGTAAGCCGTCAATCAGGTTAAGCACTTCACGCAGGTTATAGCCGCTCTGCACCTTGTTTTTCAGTTCGCTAAAAATCTCGCCGATCTTGTATTCAATCGTATCCGGGCTGCTGGCGTCGGCTTTAAATTTTTTCAGATAGGGGAACAATTTGTGATCCACAAAGTCTTTGAGATCATCACCGCTCAGGGCTTGATGATGGTCAATTTTGCCGTCCTGAGTTTTAGGCACCGCCCAGTTATGCCATTTATAGGCTTCTTCAATAATGGGCTGGTAAGCCTTACCGGAAAGCTGAGCGGCGGTTTGTTTGTCACGTTCCAAATCTTCAAGGTATTTCAGGAACAGCACCCATGAGGTCTGTTCGACGTAATCGAGTTCGCTGCCGCATCCAGCATCTTTGTGCAGAATGTCGTCTATATTTTTGAAGGTTTGTTCAAACATGGGAGTTAATAGTGAGTTTAAATTTGCCGGTTTAAGTGGCAATGCAATAGCGCGATTATACACAGTCCGAAGCACCCCCCAAAGCCTAGTGACAGGCTAAAACAGGGCTTAGGAATGAAAATAAAACAACTTGAACAATTGTGCCTGAAGAGAAGACAGGATCAAGAAGACAGGGTCAAAGAAGACAGGGTCGAAGACAGGGTCAGGTCTTGTATTGTGCATTTTTTCATTTTGAGCTACGTTGACCATTTGATTTTATGAAACGAAATAAAGTATCAGGTCTTGAATTTTGCACAATGCAAGACCTGACCCTTAGATTCCTCCTCGGTAACGTTTTTTATCTGGATAATTGGGAAACGACAAAATGATGCTGCATTCACATTATACTTATTTTCCAGCATCGGTTTTTACCGGCCACTGTGCGCCTGAATCTATCCAGGCTTTGAGCCGCGTTATGTCCTGTTCGGGCAGAGTGTGTTTATCCGCCATCGGCATATCTTTTTTAGTGCCCGACACAATCGCGATTAACGGGCTGACAGCGCTTTGCCCCGGCAATACCAAGGGTTCATGTCCACGACTTTCAAATAAGTCTTCTTTGCGATCAACACGGAATCCGCCTAATTGTCTTTGTGGACCGTGGCAAAACAGGCAATGGGTCTCGAATATGGGATAAACGTCTTGCCAAAATTTGATATTTTCTTTATCGATATAAGCCTGAGCCGTTGCTGAAGATTCATTAAGCTGGCGTGTATGCGCCAGCTGTTTCCCCCGCATTGGCCGGGTTATTTCTTTAACGCTGTATTGCGCCGACCACGCAAACAGCGTCATGGAAAGGATGACCACAACCGCAGTCAAAACGCCGCTACGGACTAATGAAGGCTGGGCGGTTTTTGGCAAACGGCAGCGTTTGGCTATCACCGTCACAATCCAATTCCAGTGCAGCATCAGATGCACAACGAGCACCACTAAAAGCCCAAGACTTATCCAGAAATGGATGTCACCCCACTGGTGACGCGTGTAACCCCATAAACTTAACGATTTATTACTGCCGGGCGGCAACGGAAAACGCAACAGGTAACCGGTCGCAATCATGCCTAAAAACAGCAATGCGGCGATAAGGTCGATGAGGATATTGGCAAGGGTGCGATTCATGTTTGTAAAATGAGGTGTTTTGGCTTTCATAATGCCAGCGAAGAAAACTCCTCTACAGCAACTTGCATAATGCGTTGGGGTTGCTTTTGCTGGTCAGCGATTGCCTGGTAATCGTTTTCTATTCTCTCTAAAACCACAGCATCGAAATAGTGTTCGCCGCAAAACGTGCATTCAAGGCAAGGTACATGCTCAACCACTAACATCCGTTCATTTTTTTGGTGGATATAGCGTGTGGTTTTGCTAATAAGGTGTTTATGGCCGCAAAATACGCAGTGTTCGGACATGTTAATTACCTCGTTCAAATCATTAGCCCATTAAACCTTACGATCCAGCTTGCGGTAGCTGATCGCTTCGCTCAAATGCCCGATTTCTATATTTTCCGATTGGGCGAGGTCGGCTATGGTGCGCGCCAGTTTTAATATCCGGTGATAGGCCCGGTGCGACAGGCCGAATTTGTCCATTGCCTGCTCTAAAATCTGGTGGCTAGGTTCGGATAAGATACACAGTTGTTTCACTTCTTTTGCCGACAACGCGGAATTGGCTTTACCGCTGCGCGTCAGTGCCACGTTGCGGGCGGCAACCACGCGCGCCCTGATGGTTGCGCTGCTTTCTTCGCCCTCGGGCGAGCCTTTGCGCAATACTTCATGCGAGATTCTGGGCACTTCCAGATGCATATCAATACGATCCAATAACGGCCCGGACACTCTGGCACGGTAACGCATGACTTGCTCGGATGTACAATGACAGCGGCCTGAGGCATCGCCTAAAAAACCGCACGGGCACGGATTCATGGCTGCAATCAGCTGAAAACGCGCGGGGAAATCGACCTGCCGGGCGGCACGGGAAATGGTGATGTGGCCGGTTTCCAGCGGTTCGCGCAACACTTCTAAAACCTTGCGGTCAAATTCCGGCAATTCGTCCAAAAATAAAGTGCCGTTATGCGCCAGCGATATTTCGCCGGGCTTAGGATTGCTGCCGCCACCGACCAAGGCTGCTGCCGAAGCGGTGTGATGCGGCGCGCGGTACGGCGGTTTCAGCCAGTTGGCGACATCCAAGCCTTTATCGCTGATTGAGGCAATCGCGGCGCTTTCCTGCGCCTGTTGTTCGGTCAGTTGCGGCAAAATAGTCGGCAAACGCGAGGCGATCATCGATTTTCCGGTGCCGGGTGGGCCCAGCATAATCAAGTTATGCGCACCGGCAGCGGCAATTTCAAATGCGCGTTTGACGTGATATTGGCCGTGAACATCGGCAAAATCGACATCGGCTACCGGTACAGCTTGCTCTTCTTGTTGGAACTCGGCCTGTATCACATGCTGGCCGGTCAGATGGGCGCACACTTCGAGCAAATGCGAGGCCGGGATGATTTCAATGTCCTTGACCAGCGCGGCTTCGGCGGTATTGTCTTTGGGCAAGATCAATTTGCGCCAGTTGTTCCGCGCTTGTATCGCAATCGGCAACACGCCGTTGATGGCGCGCAGTTCGCCGCCTAGCGACAACTCGCCGACACATTCGTAATGGTGCAGATGAATGTTGGGAATCTGACCGGATGCCGCCAAAATACCCAGCGCAATCGCCAAATCGAAACGTCCGCCTTCTTTCGGCAAATCGGCGGGCGCGAGGTTGATGGTGATGCGCTGCATCGGAAACTCAAAGTTGGAATTGAGTATCGCGCCGCGCACCCGATCTTTGCTTTCCTTAACCGCCGTTTCCGGCAAGCCGACGATATTCAGTGCAGGCAGGCCATTGGAAATATGCACTTCAACGGTGACTAGCGGCGCTTCGATGCCGGAACGGCCGCGACTAAAGACAACCGCCAATGACGACATGCCGGTTAACCCGTTTACAGCTGTTCTTTATTGAGGTGCTGCTGTTCCATCTCGGCCACGCGTTTTTCCAGGTCTTCAAGTTTGGAGCGGGTTTTTGCCAGCACCAGCTTTTGTACTTCAAATTCTTCGCGGGTGACTAAATCGAGTTTGCCCAAGGCGCCCTGCAAAATGGCGTGGAAACTTTTTTCCAGGTCGTCTTTTAGGCCGCTCAGGCCGGGAGGAATGGCGCCAGCCAAACGGTTAGCAATATCATCTAGGGATTTTGGATCAAACATGGGAGTGTCTCATTAGTAAGGGGGTATAGAGTTCAGTTGTGGGAGCGACGCCCACGTCGCAACGTTATCGATTCGGAAAGTGTGCCTGTGCTAACGCCCTAATCGCCGTTTCTTCCATTGGTTGCACGGTTGCCAGCGCCCACAAATCAAACTGGGGTTCACGCCGTATAGCTGCCACCATGGCAAAACCGGCCGCTTGTAAGGTTGCCGTTAAGACTTTTTGGGTAAAACCGCAACGGTGCGCCATGTACAGGTTGCCCTGAGCCATGGCCGGGCGATGTCCGTAAAGAATATCAAGAGGAGCAATAGGGCCGGCTGGCGCGGTATAGGCGGGTTCAGTGAGTTTGTCCTCTGCAACCAGTGCGCAGACTGATTGCAGGTCGGGACAGGTAATCACGGCAAAACCGTCAGCCGCCAATACGCGCCGGAATTCAGCGAGTGCTACCGGTACTTCGTGCGGATAAAGATGTTCAATATTATGGCTGGAGAAAATTGCATCGACCGATGTATCAGCTACTGCCGACATATCGGTCATGGTGCCGACAATATCAGGGTTTACCTGATCATCAATATCCAGGCGCTGTTCATGCCATTCCGGGGTATTAAATCCCGCCGTGGTGCTGTCTTTACGTTTCGGCCCGCAGCCGACGTGGAGAAAGGTTTTCATGATGATTTGCTCAATAAAGTCGGTAAAGAATGACGGCTATTTTTGTCTAAAAAGTCTGCTTACAAACCAAACGCCTTCTTAAAAAACTCAGGCTGCGCCAATGCGGCTTTGTGTATGTCGATATTATAGTAAGTGGTATCGAACGGTTTGCTCGCGCTGTCAGCTTCTCTGAACTTGCTCAAATCGCCTTTGCTGGCAATGGTGGCGCTCCACCAGCCGGATGGGTACAAGCATTGCGGAAAGAACAAGGTTTGCAAATTGTTAAAGCCGGACGCGCTCATTGCCGCACGCATTTCGCCGATTAACTTGACATGGTACAAAGCCGATTCGCTTTGCTGTACCACCATGCCGTTTTCCGACAGGCAGGCGAAACAGTCGCGGTAAAATTCTTCGCTGAACAAGCCTAAAGCCGGACCCACTGGATCGGTGCTGTCGACGATAATAATATCCACCGAATTCGGCGCGGCGTCTTTAACCCATTTGATGCCGTCGATAAATTTCAGATCGGCTCTAGGATCGTTATTGGATTCGCACAACTCAGGGAAATAAATTTCCGCCAAACGTGTGACCCGCTCATCAATATCAATTTGCACCGCTTGTTCCACCGACGGATGTTTTAACACTTCGCGCAAGGTGCCGCAGTCGCCGCCGCCGATAATCCATACCCGTTTGGGATCGGGATGGGTAAATAACGCCGGATGGCTCATCATTTCATGGTAAAAAAAGTTGTCGCGGGTCGAGACCATGGTGCAGCCGTCAATGATCATCAAGTTGCCGAACGTTTCGGTTTCGTAGATTTCAAGGTGTTGGAACTCGGATTGTTCCTCGTGCAGTTTTTGTTTAATTTTTAACGAAAAGGCCGAACCTGCGTCGGCGTGTTGCTCGGTAAACCACTCGGATGGATTTAGCATGTGTATTCCTGAAGAAGCCAATAAATGGCTGGGCATTATATTAGAATTCGGCATGGGTTAGGCATAAAACAAATTTTGGTGTGAAAATGGGCAACTACTCAGGGACTGTTAAAAATGACTAAATAGAACACGGATGCCAACAGTAGGCGCTTTAGGCGACACAGATGGGACGGGTTTACACAGATTTTTTTAAAATATACCGTTCTTTATCCGTGATTATCCGTTTGATCCGCGCCATCCGTGTTCTATTTTATTTTTCGTGTCCCCGGTGATCTTCGTGGTGATCCTCTTTTTGCCGACATTACTGAAGAAACGCGTTGCTGCCGGTTGTTTCACAAACGCTTGGGGTCAAAATGAAGCAGCCGAAAACCTTGCTGCTGCAAATGGCTGACAATTTCGTCGAGATGGCCGTAGGTAGTGGGTCGGGTATCATGAAACACCAAGACGCAGGGATAAGGCTTAGCCCATGCCGCCAGTATGGCTTGCGTCTTTTGCTTAACTTCATCAACGGTGATGCCCGGTATGGCGTCGCCTGCCGACTCGCCCATCACGATTTGATAACCTAAGCGCGTGGCGGTTTCACGCACCGTTGCGGTGAGAATAAAATAAGGCGGCCTAAACAAGCGGTTGTTTGCGGCGCCTAAAACCGGTTCAGCAATAATTTCCCACTCGCTAAATTCTCTCAGCACAGCCTCGGGCGTGTCCAACCAGGGCCATTTAAACCACGGGTGACGCACTGTATGGTTGCCGATACTGTGTCCGGCCTGTTTGATGCGCCGGGCAATGTCTGGATATTTCGCAACGCTGCCTTTGTCAGTCCAAAGCTCGTAGGGAGCGTAATACATCCGCCGCTGCCAAAATTCATCCGGCGCATCGGCCAACAGAAAAAAACCGGCTTTTACCGGCGTACCGTCAACAGCCTTCAATCTCGCCAACAGTTCCAGTACACGCCCGGTTGTCTCAGGCAGCGGCCCGTCATCAAAGCTGAGCATAAACTCGGTATTGTTTGCTGGGATCTGCCCTTGCAGGCCGGCATCAAGTCCGGTCGTGCAGCCTGCCATAAGGCTCGCGACAGTGAGGATTAGCCGAATAAAATGCGTCATGGTTACTTTTTAATGCCTTTCAATGCGCTATTTTCGCACGTATTTTTAAGCAGCCACACCTCAACATACATCGTGGGCGGCTACAACCCTGGTTGACATACGCCTGTCATACAACATAGAAGGCGCACTTTAGTCAGTCGGTACGCTATCGTACAGACGGACAAAGTCTGCTGCTTTAAATTAACGTCCCGAGCAGGTATCAATCCAAACTAAAAAGATTAAGCCTATTAACCCTCTCATTTTCTGGAGAAACCACTATGACTTTGGCGCAAACTAACGATACATCAATAGAACTGAATAACACTTTTGACCAAACCGCAAGACAAAGGCGGGGCATCATCAAGCCCTTGATGACGCTTGGCGTGTTTAGCCTCGTCGTCGGCCTTAGCGGTTGCATGATCGTCGATTCGCCGATTAAAGGCATGATGGGCACCGAAGTTATCTGGGGCGACATAGCAACCGGCGAAACCGCCGACCCTCGCACCTTGAAAGAAGGCAAAGCCTGTGCAGAATCCATTCTGGGCTTGCTGGCGCGCGGCGATGCCAGTGTGCGGGCGGCCAAACAAAATGGCAACATCAAGGAAGTCATTTCAGTAGATCACTCAGCCAGGAACTTCCTTAACATTGTCGGCGAGTGGTGCACGATAGTGAGAGGCCACTAAACACCACGTTTCGGTCGAGATCGCAAGCCCATGAAACAGGTTTGGCTGGAATTGCCGGAAAGGAGCAATCTGTTTTGGCTGAACATGATCAAATGGATTGCGCTGCGGTTTGGGCGCTGGTTATCGTGCCTTTTGCTTTACCCGATTGCAGCCTATTTCGTCATCTTCTCGCACCGCACCCGTGCCGCCTCCTGCAATTATCTGCGTCGGGTTTTGGGGTACGATTGCGGCTGGGGCGAAGTGTTTCGGCATTACCACACCTTCGCCTGTACCTTGCTGGATAGGCTGTATCTTTTTGCCGGTCAGGAACAGCATCTGTCTATCCGCATACACGGACAGGACGTGCTAGACCATTACGCCCAGTCCGGGCGCGGCTGTCTGCTGGTTGGTGCGCATCTTGGCAGCTTTGAAATTATTCGGGCAGTGGGGCAGTTGCAGAGCAAATACGCTATAAAAGCGCTTGTTTACGGCGAAGGCACGCCGCGTATTACCGGGCTGTTCCAAAAACTGAATCCGGCATTGTTTAAAGACATCATCTATATGGGCGGTCTCGGTTCCTTAATTGGGCTCGAACAATACGCGCAACAAGGCGGCATCATTGCGCTGATGGGGGATAGAAGTGTGCAGGCCAGCAAACGTATCCGCTGCGAATTTTTCGGCGAACCGGCCTGGTTTCCTGAAGCCCCTGCCCTGCTGTCGCGCATTCTTGACATGCCTCTGGTTTTATTTTTCTGTCTGCACCGGAGCGAAGGGCATTACGAGGTGTGGTTTGAACACCTGGCCGACCCGATGCAAGCCGTTCGAGACCAGCGTGAAGCCGCTGCCCACAGCATCATGCAGCGCTACGCCAACCGTCTGGAACATTACTGCCGGCTGGCGCCTTATAACTGGTTCAATTTTTATAATTTCTGGCAGTCAGACGAATAAAATTCCTGCCAGTATCTCCGGTATAGTGCCGGACAATTGTTCAGTGTGAATGGAGAGATGGCATGAACGGAAGAAACGAATATGTATTAGTCATCCCGGCCTACAACGAATCCGCCACTATCCGCGAGGTGGTGCTGGGTGCTTTGCAGCATTTTGGCACCGTCATTGTGGTTGATGACGGTTCCAGCGATGGCACCCTGAAAAAAATCGCCGATTTGCCGGTGACGCTAAAACACCATCATGAAAACAGGGGGAAAGCCGCGAGCTTATGGAATGGTATGCAGGAGGCGCTAAAACTGGGCGCAAAAGGCATAGTCACCATGGACGGGGACGGCCAGCACGATCCATCCGACCTGCCAAAACTGTTGCGGGCGGCGGAAAATCACCCGGACAAACTGGTGATCGGCTCCCGTTTATGGAACCGCGATAAAATCCCCAAAGCCCGCTACCGCGCCAACCGTTTCGCCAACTTTTGGATAGCCTGGGCTTCAGGCCAGGCCATTGAAGATAGCCAGTCGGGATTTAGGGTCTATCCCGCGCAACTGATCCGGCTGTGCCGATTCGAGTTGGGTCGTGAGCAAAGTTTTGTTTTCGAAAGCGAGATCATCATTGAAGCCGCCCGCCACCGGTTTTTATGCCTGTTCCAGCCGGTACAAACGACTTACCCCAAAAATGCCCGCCCCAGCCATTTTCGTCCGGTGAAGGACATTGCCCGAATCACCCGCATGGTCGCCTGGCGCCTGTTTATCCGGGGGTTTTTTCTGCCCGGCTTATGGCGCAGCCTGAGTGAAAATCAGGGGCTAAAACCTCAAAAACTTTAGACGGCTCATGACTTAAAATACCGGTCGGTTTCTTCCTTCACCACATTGGACAAAATTAACAGGCCTATCAAATTCGGAATGGCCATCATGCCGTTCATCAGGTCGGAAAAATTCCAGACAAACTCCAAATTCATCATGGCGCCAATCAGCACCACTGCGATGAATAAAATTCGATAGACGCGAATGACGCGCGCGCCAAACAAATATTCAACCGCCTTTTCGCCATAGTAATTCCAGCCAATCAACGTGGAATAAGCAAATAGCGCCGTTGCAAAGGCCACAATCAGTTTGCCGGTGACGCCCAAGGTTTCAGCAAAGCTGGCGCTGGTTAATTGCCCGGCATCGACGCCTTGCGTCCACGCATTTGCGGTCAAAATAACCAACGCCGTTATGGTGCAAACCAACAAAGTGTCGATAAAAGTTTGGGTCATGCTGACCAAGGCTTGTTTGACCGGGTCATTGGTGCGTGCTGCGGCGGCGGCAATCGGTGCAGACCCCAAGCCCGATTCATTGGAAAACACCCCGCGCGCAATACCGAAACGCATCGCGGCTGCAATGGTTGCCCCGGCAAAACCGCCGCTAGCCGCCGCCGGTGAAAAAGCATGGTGAAAAATCAATGCGAAGGCATGCGGGATTTCAGCGGCATTGAGCACCAGTATTGTGAGTGCTGAGCCGACATAGCCGACAATCATAAACGGCACCAGAATGGAAGTGAATTTGCCAATGGTGCGGATGCCGCCCAGAATTACCAAAGCGGTCAACACCATCAAGACAAGGCCGGTCACCCACGGTTCTACCTGGAACGTGGCCTCAAGAATTTTGGCGGTGGCGTTGGCCTGCGTCATGTTGCCGATACCAAAAGTCGCCAATGCAGTGAACAAGGCGAATAGCCAGCCCAGTTTCGGCAATCCGGCACCTTTCGCCAAATAATACATGGGGCCGCCGCGCATACCGTGCTCGCCTTTTTCGCGGTATTTCACCGCCAACACCGCTTCCGCATATTTGGTGGCCATGCCCACCAAGCCGGTCATCCACATCCAAAATACCGCGCCCGGCCCGCCCAGCGTAATCGCCGTGGCAACGCCGACAATATTGCCGATGCCTACGGTAGCTGCAAGTGCAGTCATCAACGCGGCGAAATGGCTGATATCGCCCGCGTGACCATGGTCTTTATGGAAAATCATCCGCAGAGCCAGCGGCAATACCCGAAATTGCAAGCCTTTCAACAACACGGTCAGATAAAGCCCAGTGCCGACCAATAAAATCAACATCGGCGCCCCCCAAACCCAACCGGACAGCGTTGCAATCAGTGTTTCAAAAAAATTCATTGATGTCTCCATTGTAAATTTAAACTAAACGTAACTACACGGGTAGCCGCCCGCTGTCAAAACAACTTTTCTCGGGCGTTGTCCAAAATGGCGGTTACAGCAGGATGCTTCAGTTTCCGGCGTGCGGTAATGGCATAAAAGCGTTCCTGCACCGCAGCAATCCGGCCGACAACCTCGACATCGTACTGGCGTTGGATTTCGGCCTCCACCGGGGTCGGCGCCACAAATAAACCCGTACCGCCGCTGCCGAAAGTTTTAATCAACGCACTGTCCTCAATTTCTGCCTGAATTTTCGGGCTGATGCCTTCAGCGTCAAACCACTGGTCTAACGAACGCCGCAGCGCCGTGTTGCCGGTCGGCAATAAAAACGGCGCGCCGGTCAGCGAGCGGGGGAAATCAGCACGATAAACAGCAGCCAATGGCGCAGTGCCAAATACGGTCACAGGACATTCGCCTAACAGATGGTTAAAGGCATTAGCCCCGCTGTTTGGCGTCAGCGGCGCATCAGCCAACACCAAGTCAACGTTCTGCAAGGCTATTTCCGCCAACAACCGCTCCGCCTTGTCCTCATAACAGAGGATTTGCACCGGTTCCGGCAGCCGGAACGCAGGTTCGATCAGGCGATACACAATCAGCTTGGGCAACGCATCCGCGACCCCGACAGTCAGCCGCAACGGCCCGCCGCTGGGGCGGCCTTTCAATGTGTTGGACAATTCGCGGCCCAGCGAAAAAATCTCATCGGCATAATGGAACACAATGCGCCCGGTTTCGGTCAATACCAGTTTCCGCCCGTTCTTGTAAAACAGCTTTTCCCCGATGGCTTGCTCAAACACCGACAATTGCCCGCTAATGGTCGGTTGCGCCAAATGCAGTTTTTCGCAGGCGCGGGTGATGCTTTCCTCGCGCACCACGTTCCAAAAATAAAACAAATGTTGGTAGTTGATACGTTCCATAGTCGCCTAATACATCGTAAATTTCGATAGTTTCATTCTAAACATTCTATTTAACAATAACAAACTTTGCTTGTATGCTAAGGCTAACTTTTTAAACCCACCGTAAGGAATCCGCTAATGACTAACCCAGCCGATGACAAAGAACTCCGCCATTCAATCCGCCTGCTCGGATCGGTGCTGACACGGGTATTGAAAGCACAGGCACCGGCCGAAGTGACGTCGGCGGTCGAGCGCCTGCAACGCCGCTTCGCCGGTCTGCTGCGCGATGGCAGCCTGCCGAAACGGCTGCATTTGCAGGAAGCGGTCGATGGCCTCAGCCCTGATGCGGTTGGCGATGTAATCCGGGTATTCAACCGCTATTTCAGCCTGCTCAATATCGCTGAAGAATCCTATTATTTGAAACTGCGCCGGCAGCGGCAAACCGGCCACTATTGGCCCGGTTCTTTCCACGACACCTTGATAGCACTGAAAGCGTCAGGCGTCACCGCAGACAAACTGCAGATATTGCTGGACGAATTATTGTATCTGCCGGTGATGACCGCGCACCCGACCGAAGCCAAGCGGCGCACGGTTAAAAGCGCTTTGCGCAATGTGTTTTTGAGCCATGATGCCTTGGCCGACAAGCGCTTAAAAGGCCATTCCCGGCGCGAATTGCTGAACCGCCTGCAATGCCAGATTCAATTATTGTGCAAAACCGACGAAGTGCGTATCCGGCGGTTGGGCGTGACCGATGAAATCGATGCCGGCTTGTTCTATTTTTCGCTGTCGCTGTTTCAAGCCACCGGGCGGGTTTACCGCAATTTTGAACGCGCCATCGTTGATGTCTACGGCGAAGACGCGGCCATGGATATCCGGCTACCCAGCTTTTTGCGTTTTGGCTCCTGGATCGGCGGCGACCGCGACGGCAACCCCAACGTCACCCCGGACACCACGGTACTGGCCTTGCGCTTGCAAACACAGACCATTTTGCAGGAACACATCCGCCGTCTGGACGAATTGTATGGACAGATGTCGCATTCCCACGGTTTTTGCGCCTTATCGGCTGAATTTGTCGCCAGCCTCGAAGCCGACCGCAGCGCGCTGGGTAGCGCGATAGTCGAGCTGGAAAAGCCCTATTTGCAAGAGCCTTACCGACACAAACTGGCACTGATGAAATACCGTATGAACTGTACGTTGATGCAGGTTCAGCAACGTTTGCGCGGCGAACAGCCGCCGCCGGATCACCACGCCTACCCGAATCTGGCAGCTTTTTTAACCGACCTGCGCATTATCGATACGTCGTTGCGCGGTCATGGCGATGCGGCCATTGCCGATTTGGAACTACGCGACGTCATCCGTCTGGCGGAAACTTTCGGCTTTCATCTGATGGAACTGGACGTGCGCCAGGAATCAAACCGGCATACCGACGCCGTGGCCGATATTCTGGCGGCCGCACTGGGTCTCGATTATCACAGCATGGACGAAAACCAGCGTCTGGAGCTGTTGAGCGAAGCCATTGCCGCGCCGGGCGGGCTGATTTACGAAGACGGTGCCCTGCCTGTGTCCAGCCGCGAAACCTTGGAATTATTCGAGGTGATGGCGCGGATGCGCCGGGAAATCGGTGCGGATTGTTTAGGCAAATATGTGGTGTCAATGACCCATTCGGCCAGCCATGTGATGGAAGTGATGTTGCTGGCGGCGCAAAGCGGCCT
Source organism: Methylobacter sp. (assembly GCA_030684815.1). Taxonomy (GTDB): domain Bacteria; phylum Pseudomonadota; class Gammaproteobacteria; order Methylococcales; family Methylomonadaceae; genus Methylobacter_A. The sequence continues at coordinate 16,578 of JAUXXQ010000191.1, forward strand.
GGTTGGCCGTATTGGCGGCCAATGGTATTGCCATATCGGCGTCAGTCCGCTGTTTGAAACCATCGACGATCTTAACCGGATTGAAGACGTGCTCAACCGACTGTTTGACACGCCGGTGTATCGCGAATTACTGCGGGTGTCCGGCGACAGCCAGGAGATCATGTTGGGCTATTCCGATTCCTGCAAAGACGGCGGCATTCTGGCGTCGTCCTGGGGGCTGTCACGGGCGCAACGGCAAATTATCGCCATCACCGAACAGCGCGGGCTCAAGTGCCGCTTGTTCCATGGCCGTGGCGGCACAGTAGGGCGCGGCGGCGGCCCAACCCACGAAGCCATTTTGGCGCAGCCGCCCGACACTGTGCGCGGCAAGATCAAATTCACCGAGCAGGGTGAAGTGCTGTTTTACCGCTACAACAACATGGAAACCGCGATTTACGAGTTGACCATGGGCGTGACCGGCCTGCTCAAAGCCAGTGCCAGCCTGGTGCAAGACGTACGGCGCGACCATGCCGAAGATTTGTCCGTGATGGATGAACTGGCGCGTATCGGCGAACACGGTTACCGCGAACTGACCGAGCGCACACCCGGATTTCTGGATTATTTTTACGAGGCCACACCGGTCGGCGAAATCGGCGGGCTTAATATCGGCTCGCGGCCATCGCACCGCAAAAAAGGCGACCGTTCGAAAAACTCGGTACGCGCCATTGGCTGGGTGTTTTCCTGGGCGCAATCGCGGCAGACCTTTCCGGCCTGGTACGGCATCGGTCTGAGCTTGTCGAGCTGGTGCGCAGGCAAACCGGAACGTCTGGAAAAATTGCAGGCCATGTACCGGGACTGGCCGTTTTTCCGCAACCTGCTGAGTAACGCGCAAATGGCGCTGAGCAAATCGGACATGGGCATCGCCAAGGAATACGCCGGCTTGTGCGTCGATCCCGAAACCGGCAAGCGCGTTTATGGTTTGATTGCTGCCGAACATCAGCGTTGCGTGGAGTGGATTCTGGCCATCGCCAACACCGACCGGCTGCTGGCGGAAAACCCGGAACTGGCAGCCTCGCTGCATCGCCGCGACGCTTATTTGGGGCCGCTTAATTATCTACAGGTATTTTTGTTGCGCCGGGTACGGGAAATCGCCCCTGAGAACCAGGCCGAAAGCCCGTGGATGAAGCCCTTATTGCGCAGCATCAACGCCATTGCGGCCGGGATGCGCAATACCGGTTAATTTTTTGTCCACGAAAAGCACGAAAGCCACGAAAAAAAACATGCGGGGGGCAGCGGCTCCCCGTCATCACTATCGCATTAGCAAAAAAAACAGGGTGCTGATGCAGTACAATGCCTAGCTTATTTTTAAGTAGGTAAGCCTATTTCTTTTAACATTTACATTGCTATTGGCGGTAAAACAGCTAAAGCTGTTTTACTCCCAACTTGTTTGTTAAGAAACTTTTGAATGACTACTTATCACCATGAAAAGCATGAAGCTAATGAAGGGAAGGCTTCCTATACTACACGGGGTCATATTTGCAGATGTTAAAATGCTGTAAAAATTGAACCCTAAAGCGCTTAGGTTCCAATTTTTCGCATCCGTGACAGCACGAAGCATATTTTCAAGTCCTTCATGGTAAAAATAAACGACCTTTTTTTGAATCAGCACCCAAAAAACATAGAGTGAACCCATGCAAGAACCTTCATCAAGCCTCATCGATAGCGCCGCCGACGTATTGCGTAACGGCGGTTTAGTGGCCTTCCCTACCGAAACCGTTTACGGCCTGGGCGCCAATGCCTGCGATCCGGCGGCGGTGCGCCGCATTTTCGAAGCCAAGGGACGCCCGGCCGACCATCCGCTGATTATCCATTTACACAGCCTGGAAAACCTGGATTTTTGGGCAAATGATATAACCGAATCAGTCTGGCGGCTGGCGGAGCATTTCTGGCCGGGGCCACTAACACTGATCTTAAAACGACGGCACGCCCCGCTGACCGTAACCGGTGGGCAAGAAACAGTCGGCCTGCGCATTCCTAATCATCCGGTGGCCTTAGCCTTGCTAAAAGCATTCAACGGGGGTCTCGCCGCGCCATCGGCCAATCGTTTTGGCAAGGTAAGCCCTACCCGTGCAAAGCATGTGCGCGCCGAACTGGGCGACCGGGTCGATCTGATTTTGGAAGGCGGCCCGTGCCGTATGGGCGTGGAATCCACTATTCTTAGCTTAGTGGACGGGCAACCCCGGCTGTTGCGTCCTGGCTCCATTTCTCTGTCGGCGCTGCAAGAAGTGCTCGGCACTGAAATCCTGACACCAACCCCAGCAAGCAACATCCGTGCGCCGGGCATGCTCAAATCGCATTACTCGCCGGAAACGCGGTTCGAGCTGTGCCCCAAAGACCAGCTTAACCGACGCGGCAATGAACTCGCCAGTTCCGGCTTACGCACGGCGGTGATGTTCATCGGTTCGGCACAAAAAGAACAGCCTGAACCTAAGGCGTTTACGCCCCTCTTTATGCCCGAGATTCCGGCGGACTACGCCAGAAAACTGTACGCGGCTTTACGCCTGCTTGATAACGCCGAATTCGATGTGCTGTTGGCTGAATCGCCGCCCGATACGGAAGCCTGGCAGGCGGTCAATGACCGCCTGAAACGTGCAAGCTATAAAAACGAAGACTAATTGACATCCTCCCCCAGCTAAAGCAAAGGGGATTCCTGATTGCTCAGGAGTGAGTATGTATCGCTACTGCTCACTGGTTTCTGCTGCTGACGGCATTACTGCACCGTTCACTTCACAGACTAACCCCGTCAGCCCGACGGTTGTTTTATATTTTTTAAGCGGTTATTCAAGACCTCACACTTGTTGCTTGGTTATCGCTGAAAGTGAATTTGAAGCCTTTTAAAACTTAAGTTGCCGTCATGGAGAGAGCCGACAGCGTCCTCTGGTAGCGGTTTTGAGTGTAACTAAAAGCGTCGCACTAAACAACCGGCTAAACCCTTTTGGGGTTCAGCCGGTTGCCGTGCGAGTCGCTTACATCCCCACGCTAAAGAGACGGGGTTTTTCGCTCATCTGGATAAATAACCTGAACATCTGATAAGATAGCCGTCATCGTTCCCACGCTCCGGCGCTCGTCGTTATACACATCCTGCAACAGCCCACTATTCAGGGCGCTACAAGTTAGACCTTCCAGGCTTTTACTGGAGCCATCCATGGCAGTCGTAAAACCTGGAAGGTCTGCAGTTCAGCCTGTTTTACGGTTACGCCAGACAAGAATCTCCGGAATGACGACGCAATCATCATAACTGTTATAGATCAGCGAAACCGTTGATGAGATCGGGGCTTTGGCGTAGCGCTCCAGGCTATGTTTGGTGCGCTTGTGGTAGTTTAAAACGGTTTGCTTAGTCATATGTATAAGCATCAGGTACGATTGGAGGTTTCTTTCTGATGGAAGAAAGGTTCCTGAAAGGATCAACCCATACAATAAGCCCAATGGTAGCTGTTCTTCCCCTCATGTAACTTTTGGGTTCGCGTGCCTTGCTCCTCTCGACGAGTAAAATCGCCCGTGCCCCCTAGTTGAACAGTTACCACCCCCTTATGTGATTTCTGAGAAAAAATACCCCCTGATGATCTTGAACCGTAGAAAAATAGAGCACACAAAAATTTCGTGTTTTTGCGCCTTTCTTGGACAATTATGTAGGGACTATTCTTTTTGAATAGCCTAATTTAACAACCTTTTAAACATTTCCCATGCCTGCTTCTGCTGAATTTAAAGAATCCACACAACGCAAGAAAACCATGCAGACACTACTCGGCTTTTTGCTGGGCCTGCTGGAACTGGACACTGAACCGGCCAAGTCGCTGGATCGCCTGATACACCTGGATTTCGACGACAGCCTCGATGTACTGCCCGAAATTGGCGACAACTTCGGTTTGCGCATGGATCGTGTGGCGTTGACGCCCACCGCAGCGGCGGAAGCTTCAGGGGCGCAAACGCCGCTGGTGGCATGTCTTGCCGAAGGGCGCGGCTGGCTGGTGGTTTATGGCTTTAAGGCCGGACGGGTACGGGTGGCCCTGGTTCAGGGCGAAGTCATTGAAGAACGCCGCCTCAAACCTGCTGAAGTAGGGCAGCAACTGGGCTTGACTACGGGGCTCATCGGTGACTGGTTTTTAGTTCAAGCCAAAGCGCCGCTGGCTAATGCCGTCAGCCACGATGCCCATGCGCATTTGTCGCCGTTACGCCGTCTGATTGAGCTGATGCGCGCCGACCATGCCGATTTATGGCTGGTGCTGGGAATGTCGTTGGGTTCAGGCTTGCTCGCTTTAGCCTCGCCGGTGACGGTGCAGGCGCTGGTCAACACCGTGACCATGGGCGGCATGGGGCAGCCCTTACTGGTACTGTCTATCATTTTGTTCTTCTTCCTGACTTTTGCCGGCGCAGTGCAAGTTCTGACCTCGTATCTGGTGGAAATCGTGCAGCGGCGCATTTTTGTGCGCCTTGCAGCGGATCTGGCTTATCGTTTGCCCCGCGTGCGCCGGGATGCTTATGCGCATCATGAAGGCGTAGAACTGGTCAACCGTTTTTTCGACGTGCTGACCGTGCAAAAAGCCGGTTCCGCGCTGCTGCTCGATGGTTTGAGCACCGCCGTCCAAACTTGCGTCGGCCTGATCATGCTGGCTTTCTACCATCCCTTTCTGCTGGCTTTCGACGTGATTTTGCTGTTGTCGATCAGCGTCATCATCTTCGTGTTGGGGCGTGGCGGCGTGGCCACGTCCATCAATGAATCGGTGTCCAAATATGCCCTGGTCGCCTGGCTGGAGGTCATCGCAGGCAACATGCAGACCTTCAAATTCAGCGGCGGCCCTGAGCTGGCCGCCAAACGGACGGACAAGCTCGCGCTCGCCTACTTGGCGAACAAGCGCCGCCATTATCGGATACTGCTACGCCAAGTCATCGGTTCGGTAGCCTTATATGCCATAGCCAGCACCGCATTGCTGGCCATCGGCGGTTATCTGGTCATTGACGGCCATTTGACGCTCGGGCAACTGGTCGCCGCCGAACTCATTGTGTCATCGGCGCTGGTGTCGCTGGTCAAGTTCGGCAAGCATTTAGAAGGTTACTATGACCTGATGGCGGGCTCCGACAAAATCGGCTACTTGCTGGATTTGCCGTTGGAACAGGAGTATGGCCTAACGCCCATCATGAAAGGCCCTGCGGCATTGGCCATCCGTGATTTATCATTTAGTTTTAGTGCCAAAAGGCCGCTGTTTTCCCAGTTCAATTGCCAACTCCAACCCGGCGAAAAAGTCGCGGTATTGGCCCGTTTCGGCGGCGGCAAAACATTGCTGGCCAGTCTCTTATGCGGCTTGCGTCCGCTGCAAAAAGGCAGTATTGAGATCAACGCTGTCGATCTGGCTAGCCTGCGTCTGGAGGCTTTGCGCAGACACATTGCCGTGATCAGCGGCATAGAAATCATCGGCGACACCCTGCTCGAAAACGTGCGCCTTGGCCGCGAAGAACTCAGTCTGGATCAGATAAGACAGGTGCTGGATGCCGTCGGACTGTCGGAAGAAATTGTCGGGCATGATATGGATGTGGAACTAACCCCCGGCGGTTCGCCGCTGTCCGCTACTCAGGCGCTGTTGCTGATGCTGGCACGCGCCATGGTGGGCAAACCCTCACTGCTGATTTTGGACGCCGTCCTCGACGACATGGACGAAGGCTCACGCAACCAGATTGCCCCGCTGCTGTTTGCCGCCGATGCGCCCTGGACGTTGCTGGTACTGACCGCCTCACCCGCTGTTGCCGCATTATGCGAACGGGTGGTGCCGCTAACCGGAGCCGATACCCATGGTTGATTTACATACCCAATTTTCCGCACTGGCCGTTTCCCGTACCCCTCGCCTGATCGGCCTGCTAGCCAAGGCGGGTGTTTGGCTGTTTTTGCTGACGCCGTTTGCCTTATTGTTAACACCGTGGCAGCAAAACATCACATCTAACGGACGCGTCACCGCCTTCTCCCCGATTGAACGCCAACAAACCATACAAGCACCGGTGTCCGGCCGTATCGTGCAATGGCAGGCAAAAGAGGGTGAGAAAGTGAAAGCCGGTGATGTTTTATTGGAAATTGCCGATGTCGATCCGCAATTGCTCGACCGCCTGCAGCAACAGCGCGAAGCCGCCGTCGCCAAACTCGCGGCCAAGGAAGAGGAGCTACGTACTTACCGGCTGCAAATCAATAATTTGATGGCTACCCGCGATTTGCAGGCCGCCACCGCCCAATACCGCTTGGATGTGGCGCGCCAGCGTGCGCTGGCTGCCAGAGAGACGATTGCTTCGGCACGCGCCACACTCGATGCCGCAGAAATACAGACCAAGCGCCTGCAACGTCTGCTGGCCGACGGCCTGGTGTCGCAGCGCGATTTTGAGCTGGCCGAACGCGACGGCATTGTCGCCCGGCGCAACCTGAACAGCGGCCAAGCGGCGCTGGAGGGTGCGCTGGCCGAACAACGCGCCGCCGAAACCGAAATCGGCCGCATCCGTGCCGACGCCCAAGTCCGTGTTGATTCGGCCGAAGCCTCGGCGAACAAAATCCAAAGCGAGCTCGAAGACAGCAAAAGCAGCCTGCTGAAAAGCGAAACCGATGTCTCACGCCAGCAATCGCAAATCATCACCGCACCCCGCGACGGCCATGTGTTACGCCTGTTGGTCAATCCACAAAGCAATGTTGTGCGCCAAGGCGACCCGCTGTTAGTTCTGGTGCCCGATCCCGGTATTAAGGCGGTTGAATTGTGGGTGTCCGGCAACGATGCGGTGCTGATTACCCCAGGCCGTCATGTACGTCTGCAATTTGAGGGATGGCCTGCGATACAGTTCGCTGGGTGGCCGGAAGTGGCGGTAGGTACGTTCGGCGGTAATGTCGCCTTTGTCGATTCCACTGACGATGGCCAGGGCAAGTTTCGGGTGCTGATTGTACCCAACCCGGATGATGTTCCGTGGCCGTCGGCGCGCTTTTTGCGTCAGGGCGTGCGCGTTAACGGCTGGATATTGCTGAACCGGGTCACCATGGCTTATGAACTGTGGCGTCAGCTGAATGCGTTTCCGCCGCAAATGACCCAGGAGTCCCCTACCACTGATTTGGCCCGCCAATTACTGAAATAATCCGATGATAAAACGATTGCCTTATTTGTCGCTGTTAGTGCTCACCGGCTGCAGCTATTATTTCGATACCGGGCCGGAACGTAAAATCGCCCAACGGGTCGAGCAGCGCTTAAGCAGCGACGAACAGCTATCGCTGCCGCCGCTGTCGAAAACCGCACCACTGACTATTGAACAGGCCTTACCTAAATTTAAGGAGCGCCAAACCCGGACTGTCCCCGACTCACCACCGGCCAAAGCACCGGAAAAAGCAGTGCCCAAAGCCAGCAACACCTTGTCTATCAGCCAAGTGCGCGCATTGGCATTGGAAAATAATCTGGAGCTGAAAATCGCCCAAATTAACCCGAAAATTGCCGCCGCCGATGTCAGCGAAGAACAGGCCAAATTTGACGACCTGATCTTTGCCCGCGCCAAATACGGCAGTAAAAACACCCCCGCGCAAAACCTTGATGTAGTGACCTTCACCCCGGCGGAGTCAAGCTCATCGCTGCTCAAAGGCGAAACGGACAAACTGACGGCAGTGCCGCAACGCACCGACATTTTGGATATGGAAGCCGGTATCGTCATTCCCTTGCGCACCGGCGCAAAAATGACCCTCAGCGTCCCGTTCGACGAAAAAAGGCAGTTTAAAGGCGTCGCTTCCGAGCAATACCTGAACGCCTTGCGTTTTTCCATCAGCCAGCCATTGTTGCGCGACGGCGGCATTGACACTAACGTGGCCGGTATCCGTATCGCCCGCTATGAACAGCAGGCGGTTGATGTAAGCACCCGCTTGCAGGCGATTCGGGTGCTGGCAGCAGTCGAACGCGGCTATTGGGGACTTTATGTCGCCTGGGGCGAACTGGATGTGCGCCGCCAACAATATGAAAACGCGGCGGACAATCTGGCTATGGTAAGAAAGCGCGTGGCCGAGGGGATAACGGCCGCTGTCGAAATCAACCGCGCCGAAATCGGCGTGGCCGAGCGCATGGAAGGGTTGATCGTCGCCGAAACCACGCTCAAACTCAGGCAGCGCCAGCTCAAATTATTGTTGAACGACCCTGAAATGGATTTGGACACTGCTACCGTGTTAATCCCGGAAACCACGCCGACGCTGCTCCAATTTACATTCGACCGCGAACAACTGGCGCAACAAGCCTTGCAAGGCCGGTTGGAACTGTTGGAACTGGAACTGAAACTGGCCGCAGACATGACCAAAATCGATTATTTGAGCAACCAAACCCTGCCGCTGTTCATGCTCGATTATAATTACTCCTCGCTGGGGCGGGATACCGCCTCGTTCGGCGGCGCTTTCGGCCAGAGTCTCGACGGCGATTATTCCGACTGGTCGGTAGGCTTGCGTATGGAATTGCCGCTCACCAATGAATTGCGGCGCGCACGGCGTGACCGGTCGATACAGCAACGTCTGCAACGCCTCACCACCTTGCAGCTGCGGGAGCTTAGCGTGCGCCGGGAGATTTACGACACGCTGGACCAACTGGAGCAGAACTGGCAACGCATCCTCGCCGCCCGGCAAAATGTGCTGTTGGCTGGGATTAATTACGATGCCGAACTCAAACAATTCCGAGAAGGGCTAAGAACTATGACTGAAGTGCTGGAAACCCTGACCCGTCTGGGCGACGCCCAATTGCGCGAAGTCCGCGCCATTGGCGATTACCAGATTTCTATGATAGACCTGGCCTTTGCCACCGGCACACTGTTGGGGCACAGTCGGGTGGATTGGGATAGTGCCGCCGATGGCGGTTTATAGTCGCGACATAAACCGCCACGAAAACCACAAAGTTTCATTCTTCGTGCCCTTTGTGTTCTTCGTGGTGAATAAAATGCCCCATTTTGCCAAGAATAATGGACTGTCAATATCAGCCCAATCTCTAATATTTTGATATGGATTACTATGAATAATGTAAAAGAAAAACATACTCCTAGGTGAGTCCATGTTTTTTTGTATAATCGAATTCATTTTTTTGATTGCCATCCCATCATGCAGACTCCTTTCAAGACTATCGGTATCATCGGCAAACCCAGCGATCCCGGCATCGCCGCGACCTTGACCGCGCTGCATGTTTTTTTGACGCAACACAGCTACACCGTAATTGTTGCCAAAGACAGCGCTGACTTTATCGCACAGCCCGCTGTTAACGCCTGTGCGACAGACACACTCGGCCAGCATTGCGACCTGGTGATTGCGGTGGGCGGTGACGGCACTTTTTTGGCCGCCGCCCGCGCCATCGTCAAATACGACATTCCGTTAATCGGCATCAATCTGGGGCGGCTGGGTTTTCTGGTCGACATCTCGCCCGATGAGCTGTCCGACAAGCTGCTTTACATTCTGCAAGGCCATTACACAGAAGAAAAACGCCATTTATTGCGCACCAAAATTATCCGTGACGGGCAGGTGATACACGAAGAAACGGCGGTCAACGAAGTCGTTATCCATCGCTGGGTCACGCCGAGCATGATAGAAATCATCACCAAAATCGACAATGTATTTTTAAATTCGCAACGCTCCGATGGTTTGATTGTATCCACGCCAACCGGATCGACCGCTTATTCCTTGTCTGCGGGCGGGCCGATTTTGCATCCGGCGTTAAACGCGCTGGTCTTAGTGCCGCTTAATCCCCATACGCTGTCGAACCGCCCTATCGTCATTAACGACAGCGCCGAAATTGAAATCAGTTTTTGCCAAACCAAACAAATTAACGCCTTGGTAACGTGCGATCATATTGAAATCCCTGAAGTTTTAATCAGCGATAAAATTTTGATTAAAAAAGAGCAGAAACCCATTAGAATTTTGCATCCGGAAGGCCATGATTTTTTCTATATACTCAGGCATAAACTAAACTGGAGCAGTGGTTACCACACCGAAAATCATGCTATTGAACCTTAATATTATCGACCTCGCGGTCGTCAAATCATTAGACCTCGACTTGGAACAAGGCATGTCGGTACTGACCGGCGAAACCGGCGCCGGCAAATCTATTTTATTGACCGCGTTAGGACTCGCTTTGGGCGACCGTGCCGATTCCGGCTACGTGCGCCCCGATTGCAAACGCGCCGAGATTAATCTGGAATTCGATTTAGCCGATGCACCGTTGGCACAGCTTTGGCTGAAAGACAATGAATTGGACGCCGAGCAGCAATGCCTGATCCGCCGTGTGGTCAATGCCGATGGCCGTTCCAAGGCCTACATCAACAACCGCCCGGTGACTTTGCAGGCCTTGCAGGAGCTGAGCGAAAAGCTGGTCGAAATCCACGGCCAACACGCGCATTTGACCTTGCTCAACCCTGACGAACAACGCCGCCTGCTCGATGCTTACGCCAAAAACCAGCCGCTGCTGGACAGCGTCAACGCCTGTTTCCGGCAATGGCAGCAAACCAGCAAGGAACTCGCCAGCCTGATTAAATCCAGCACCGACCAAAGCGAACGCGAAGAATTGCTGCGTTATCAATTGGACGAGTTGCAACAATTGGATTTGGCCAATTTCAGCTATGCCGAGCTGTCGGAAGAACACGCCAAATTGGCCAATCTGGGGCAGATTTTAAGCACCGGCCAAACCCAGGTGGATTTGCTCTACGAAAACGACCGGCAATCGGTCAACCACCAGCTAAACCAAAGCCTCAGTGAATTAAGCCACCTTGCCCAATTTGCGCCGGAATTAAACGAAATCTGCACCATGCTCTCCGAAGCGCAGATTCAGGTTGAAGAAGCCTCACTGCAATTGCGCCGTTTTCTGGAGGCACAGGAAGCCGACCCGCAACGTCTGGACGACATCGAAAACCGGATCGGCATCATCCAAAACCTAAGCCGCAAACATCACGTAAGCCCTGATGAACTGCCGGAACTGGTCAATAAGCTGGAACATGAACTCGACAGCCTCGCACACAGCAGCGAACGCATCGAAGCCTTGACCGCCGCCAGCGCAACACTGCTGGCCGACTACCAGCAACAGGCCGCCAAGCTGTCCGCGCAACGCAAACTGAGCGGCCAAAAACTGCAACAACAAATTTCCGCGATGATTAAGGAACTCGGCATGCCGCAAGGCGAGTTTCTGGTCGACATTGCCGCCTTGGACAGCGCCACGCCCAAATTGAACGGCAAAGATAAAATAGAATTCCTGGTCAGTGCCAATCCCGGCCTGCCGGCAAAACCACTGGCCAAAGTCGCTTCCGGCGGCGAATTGTCACGCATCAGCTTGGCGATTCAAGTCACCACGTCCAGTGATAAAACCACCCCGACGATGATTTTCGATGAGGTAGATTCAGGCATAGGCGGAGGCATTGCCGAAATCGTCGGACAAAAACTGCGCAGCTTAAGCCATAACCGGCAAGTCATGTGCGTCACTCACCTTCCACAAGTCGCTGCACAAGCGCATCACCACCTCTACGTTGAAAAAAACAACCAAACCGATGTAACCTCTTCCTCAGTGCGCTTGCTGGACACCCAGGAGCGCATCGAAGAAATTGCCAGAATGCTCGGCGGCATCCATATCACCGCCAACACGCTGGCACATGCTCAAGAAATGTTGTTTCACTCAGATTTCGGCACACAGCCGGAACATACAATTACAGGGAACTAAAACCATGAACAGATTTCCAGCAGAATGGGAAAAACAATCCGCCGTATTGATCGCATGGCCGCATAAAACCGGCGATTTTCGCAACCTCGACGCCGTAGAACAATCCTACAGCGTGATTAGCGACACCATCAGCCAGTACCAAAAACTGCTTATCGTCTGCCGTGATGACAGCCATCAACAGCATATCCAAAGTTTAATCAGCACTAACACCAACATCGAATTCGTCCACGCCGCCGTCAATGACATTTGGGTCAGGGACACCGTGTTTCTTAGCGTCGAAAAAGACGGCGTGATCACCCATCTGAACTTCCTGTTCAATGGCTGGGGCGGGAAATATTCGCACCAAAACGACAACGACCTGAACCATAAACTACTCAACGCCAAACCGTTTAAAGGCGCCAGCCATACCGATGTGGATTTTATCCTGGAAGGCGGCAGCGTCGAAAGCGACGGCATCGACACCTTATTGACCACCAAACAATGCCTGTTAAACCCGAACCGGAACAAAGGCTTGAGCCAGCAGGAAATAGAACAGCAACTGTTGCAAAATCTGGGTGCCAAACGGGTATTCTGGCTGGATCAGGAAAATCTGACCGGCGACGACACCGATGCCCATATCGATACGCTGGCGCGCTTTTGCAGCGCCGACACTATCGCCTACACCAGCTGCGATGACCCAGAAGATGCGCATTACAACAGCCTAAAATTCATGGAAACGCAGCTGCAAGCGCTCAGGACGCAAGATGGCGACGTTTACCATTTGGTGCCGTTACCTTTGCCGAAGCCTATTTATGATGAAGACGGGCAACAACTTCCGGCCAATTATGCCAATTTTTTAATCATCAACCATGCTGTGCTGGTGCCATCCTACGGCGACCCGATGGATGCGGTTGCGCTGGAACGCCTAACCGCTTGTTTCCCTGACCGCAAGATTATTGGTGTGCCCTGCCAGCCCTTGGTGCACCAATACGGCAGCTTGCATTGCATGACCATGCAGTTTCCTGAGGGCATACCTAAAGTACAAGTCACCGTTTAATCTGCAAACAGATTAAGGTAACTACTCAGCGAAAAAATAAATAGAACGCGGAATACACAGATCAGGCGGGGTTATTGGAGTCCAATAGCTTTAGCTATTGGCGGTAAAACAGCTAAAGCTGTTTTACCGCCAACTTGTTTGTTAAGAAACTTTTAAATGACTACTTACGGATTTTTTTATCAGCGATTATCCGTTTTACTTGTGCCCCAGAGGGTATCAGTGTCATCCGCGTTCTAAGGCCATTTCCAGGAAATAACATACCTTGATGATCATGGCCTGTAAAAATAGAGTCCACGAAAAACACAAAAGCCACGAAAATTCGTATCGCCTGGAGATACCTGCTTTTGGCTTTTCGTGCTTTTCGTGGGCAATTATTTTGGGCTGTTTTTTTTCAGGAAATCACCTTAAGCCTATTTTTATCCATTTAATCAGCTCAGGTAATTATCTAAAAGATGAAAAATAAAGCGCTGTACAAACCTGCCCAGCATAGATTGCTAATAATAGCTGCCGTAGTTGCGGCTTTATGCGCCCCCACTGTTTATGCAGATTGTGGCAAAAATAAAACCTTGTTTTCTTGTCCCACGATTAAAGGCAAGAAAATTGAAGTGTGCGATTCGGAAAAAACGATTGATTATTCGTTTGGCAAAGCACAGAAAAAACCAGAAATCGTTATTAAAATCCCGCGTGAAAAAGTATCGACATTTCAATGGGCTGGCATAGGACGTTATGAATCTTATACTATCGACATCCCCAATGGTAACGTGAATTACAACGTTTTCTGGAGTGTAGACCGGCTCAGTGAAGATCATCCTGTTGAAGCCGGGGTTAATGTATTGACCGACCAAAACTTGCTGACAACAGTCAACTGTTCTGGCGAAGACATTGTTAATAATATCCAAGGGGTTAATCTGAAAGCGGCAGAGTGAGCGTTTTTGTCCGCATCACCCCGCCCAATTCACCATCAAGATCACTAGTCGCGACTAGTGCCATAAGAAATTAATTTGTATTGAATTGCGTTCTGCCCTTCCTTACCCCGAACTCAGGTTACCAAAAATTACCTCAACACTCCCGCCGGACTGGAATAGCTATCCAACACCTGCACATAATTGGCGCGCTCATAAGCGCTGGGATCAATCGCGTGTTGTTGGCTGACGCTGCCTTTTAGTTGCTTGACCGATTCATAATCATGCTCGGCCAGCCATTGTTCCATTTCTGCCAATATTTCAGTCAAACGGCCTACACCCTGCTTTAGCAACACGCTGCACAGTTGCACCACATCGGCGCCCGCCAACAGCGCTTTCAATATATCCGGTGTCTCGTGAAAACCGCCGGTTACTGCAAGCGATAATTTAGTCCGGCCATACAACAACGCCGTCCAGCGTATGCGCAACAAGGCTTCCGCAGACGATGACAGCTCCAGCTTCGGTACCACTTCCAGTGTTTCCAAATCAATATCAGGCTGATAAAAACGGTTGAACAACGCGATACCATCAGCTCCGGCAGTTTCCAGACGTTTAGCAAAATGAATCGGCGAGCTGAATTGGGACGACAGCTTCATCACAATCGGCACACTGACCTGGCCTTTCAACGCCTGCAAAATGTCCAGATAACGCTGTTCGACCGCGTCGCCGCTTTCATCGCTATTCGCCGCCAGATGATAAATATTCAGCTCCAGCGCATCCGCCCCGGCTTGCTGCAATTGCTTGCCATATTCGACCCAGCCGCCCAATGAACTGCCGTTCAGGCTGGCGATAACCGGAATCGCCAAACTGGATTTAAGCTGTTGCAAATGCTCCAGATACTGTTCCTGATAAGTCTGAATGTTGTCGGACACCGGATGGAACGAATCCGCCTCGCCATGACCTATGGCTTGCTGATAAAAAAACCGTTCCATTTGCTGCGCTTCGGCTTCGATTTTTTCCTCAAACAGCGAATACATCACCAGCGCCGAAGCACCCGCGTCTTCGAGCCTGCGCGCGCTGTCCAGATCCTTGCTCAATGGCGATGCCGACGGCACTAAGGGGTTAGCCAGTTTCAAGCCTAAGTATTCAGTCGTTAAATCAACCATTGTCGTTCTCCTTGGCAATTTCGCTTTTGAGTTGGGCTTTGACCGCTGAAACGCTGGTGGTTTCGTTCCACGCCAGTTCAGACAGTTGTTTGTAATAGTGATAACGATTTTTAACGTCCTGCTGCGCCTGCGCCAAAAAGCGTTCAGCATCTTCAGGATGGGTTTGCCACAACATGCTGAAACGGGTTTCGGTTTTGACGAAATCGCGGTAAGGAATGGACGGTTCCGCAGAATCCAAATGCATCGGGTTCTTGCCCTGTTTGATCTTGCCGGGATCAAAGCGGAACAGCGGCCAATGCCCGCTTTTCACCGCCAAATTTTGCTGGCGGTGATTGTTGGACATATCGACGCCATGCGCGATACACGGCGCATAAGCAATGATAATGGACGGCCCGTCGTGGGCTTCCGCCTCCAAAAACGCGTTCAGGGTTTGCGTGTCTTTACCGGCGTATGCGACATGGGCAACGTAGACATTGCTGTAATCCATTGCCAGCAAGGCCAAGTCTTTTTTGGCGGTGGCTTTACCGCTGGCAGAGAATTTCGCCACCGCGCCTAACGGCGTCGATTTGGACGTCTGACCGCCGGTATTGGAATAAACCTCGGTGTCCAGCACCAAAATATTGACATTGCGTCCGCTGGCCAACACATGGTCGAGACCGCCATAACCGATGTCGTAAGCCCAGCCGTCGCCGCCGATAATCCAGACGCTTTTTTTGCATAGGCTATCCGCCAGTTGCGTTAAGGTTTGCGCTGCCTGATTATTCATAGTCTGCAAATGTTCTTTCAGTGCAGTAACCCGCTCGCGCTGCTCGTAAATCCCCGCCTCATCGGACTGGTCGGCATCCAATATCGCATCGACCAACTCGCCGCCTAAGGACTCGCGCAGTGAGGCCAATAATTCTCTGGCGTAGCCGTGTTGTTTATCCAAAGCAATGCGCATCCCCAAGCCGAATTCGGCATTGTCTTCAAACAAGGAATTGCTCCACGCAGGGCCACGGCCTTCGGGATTTTTGCTCCACGGCGTGGTCGGCAAATTGCCGCCGTAAATCGACGAACAGCCGGTGGCATTAGCCACCACCATGCGGTCGCCGAACAACTGCGAGGCCAGTTTGATATACGGCGTTTCGCCGCAACCCACGCACGCGCCGGAAAACTCGAACAGCGGCTGCAACACCATCGAGCCTTTGATGGTGTTGGTTTTCAACAGCCTGCGGTCGTATTCGGGCAGTGACAAAAAGAAATCCCAATTATCGCGCTCGGCTTCGCGTAGCGGCGGTTGCGGCAGCATATTCAATGCCTTGCGGCTGGCGTTGGACTTGTCCCGGATTGGGCAAATGTCGACGCACAGTGTGCAGCCGGTGCAATCTTCCGGCGCGACTTGATAGCTGATTTCCAATCCCGCCGGAAAATCCTTGCCCAGCATCGGCGCATGTTTGAAGGTCTCGGGTGCATTGGCCACAGCATCCGCCGGGAAAATTTTGCTGCGGATTACCGAATGCGGGCACACCATCACGCATTTGCCGCATTGTGTGCATAAATCGGTTTCCCAAACCGGAATTTCCAGCGCCAGATTGCGTTTTTCATAAGCCGCCGTGCCGGTCGGGAACGTGCCGTCAACCGGCATCGCGCTGACCGGCAAGGCATCGCCCCGTCCGGCAATGATTTCGCCGGTCACCCGTTTGACAAAATCGGACGCCACATCGCTGATCCGGGACTGAATATCGAATTGGCTGCTGACCGCTGTCGGCAATGGCACCGCATGCAAACTGGCCAGCGTTTCATCGATGGCCTTGAAATTCAGCTCGACAATGCGCTGGCCTTTTTTGCCGTAGGTCTTTTCCACTGCGTGTTTAATATCGGCAACCGCCTGTTCTTGCGGCAACACGCCGGAAATGGCAAAAAAGCAGGTTTGCATGATGGTGTTGATGCGCTTGCCCATGCCGCTTTTTTCGGCGACTTCATAGCCGTCTATCACATAAAAACGGATTTTTTTGGCTATCATCTGCCGCTGCATGTTGGCCGGGAGCGAATCCCAAACCCGCTCCACCGGCTCCGGCGAGTTCAGCAAAAATACCGCGTTTTCCGCCGCATTGGCGAGCATGTCGTAACGTTCCAGAAAAACGGTCTGATGGCAGCCGATGAAATTGGCGTCGTTTTCGCCAATCAGATAAGTCGAACGTATCGGCTTGGAGCCAAAACGCAGATGCGACACGGTAATCGCGCCGGATTTTTTCGAGTCGTAAACAAAATAACCTTGGGCGTGCAAATCGGTCGCTTCGCCGATGATTTTAATGGTGTTTTTATTGGCGCTGACAGTGCCGTCGCTGCCTAAACCGTAAAACATCGCCTGAAAGGTTTCGGCGTGGGCGTCGGTGCGGTAATTGGCATCCCAGTCCAGACTGCTGAAGGTGACATCATCGTGGATGCCGATAGTGAAATTATTTTTCGGTTGCGGTTGTTTCAATTCATCGAACACCGCCTTGATCATGCCGGGCGTAAATTCCTTGGACGACAGGCCGTAACGGCCGCCGACCACTTTCGGCAGTTCGGCGAATTTACCCTGGCCGCCGATATAATCTTGGGCAATTGCACCCAGCACATCTTTATAAAGCGGTTCGCCATCAGCGCCCGGCTCTTTGGTGCGATCCAACACCGCGATTTTTCGGCAACTGGCAGGCAGTCCCGCTAACAAACTGGCGGCATCAAAAGGCCGGTACAAGCGCACTTTCAGCAAACCAACCGACTCGCCCTGACCGATCAGATAATCAAGCGTTTCCGCAACCGCTTCCGCGCCCGAACCCATCATCACAATAACGCGCTCGGCTTCTGGCGAACCTTCGTATTCAAACAGCCGATAACTGCGCCCGGTCAGCTTGGCAAAGCCATCCATCGCGCCCTGCACGATGCCCGGCATTGCCTGATAATAAGGATTGACCGTTTCCCTGGCCTGAAAATACACATCGGGATTTTGCGCAGTGCCGCGCAGCACAGGATTATCCGGTGTCAGCGCCCGGCTTCGGTGCGCCCTCACCCACTCCTCATCAATCATCGCCAGCATGATGTCGTCATCCAGCAGGGCAATCTTGGCGACTTCATGCGAAGTCCTAAATCCATCAAAAAAATGCATCAGCGGAATGCGGCCTTCCAGCGCGGCGGCATGGGCGATCAGCGCAAAATCCATCACTTCCTGCGGCGAATTGGAGCATAACATACCGAAACCGGTCATCCGCGCCGACATCACATCGCTATGGTCGCCGAAAATCGATAAGCCTTGGCAAGCCAGCGAGCGGGCGGCGATATGGAACACCGTCGGCGTCAGTTCCCCGGCAATTTTGTACATATTGGGCAGCATCAACAGCAAACCCTGGGACGCGGTAAACGTGGTCGCCATTGACCCGGCCTGCAAGGCGCCGTGAATGGCGCCGGCCGCACCGGCCTCGCTTTGCATTTCGGTCACCTGCGGCACCGTACCCCACAAATTGACCTGCCCGCGTGACGACCATTCATCGGCCCATTCGCCCATATTCGACGACGGAGTGATCGGGTAAATCGCGATGACTTCGTTCAGTTTATGGGCGACCGTTGCGGCAGCCTGATTTCCATCGATGGTAAGTGTTTGCTGATTTTTCATGAGAAATCCCTGTGATGAATAAAAAATGTAGCCGCCGGCAGCCAATATCCCTTAAATGCAGTGCTTAAGTGCAATCGGCAATTAAGACTGTTTATCATTACGCCTTGAGGTTATATGATACAAAGCACCCGGAAACGCTAATCCAAACTGAACATAATACAGAAAGCAAAAATGCACAATACAAGATCCAATTTCATTAAAAAGTATTTCACTCTCATTCTTCTGCTCGGTGTTGTTACCGAATGCCCGGCGTCCCCACTTGCCGGTATGTGGGCGGCGGCCAAACAACCGGCCCAGATTGGCGTCGGCGCGGAAAGCATTGGCTCCTATACCGCCGGTTGCTTGAGCGGCGCGGTTTCCTTGCCGCAAAACGGCATCGGTTATCAGGCCATGCGGCCGACTCGGGCGCGCTCTTACGGTCATCCCAACCTGATACGTTTTATCGAAAACCTGGGGCAAACGGTTCATGCACAAAACGGCGGTGTCCTGCTTATCGGCGACTTAGGGCAAGTGCGCGGCGGGCCGACGCCTAGCGGTCATCGTAGCCATCAAAGCGGGCTTGATGTTGATATTTGGTATTTGCTTTCGCAACAGGCGGCAAGCCGGGAGCTGACTTTTAATGAGCGCGAATCCTGGAGAGCGCCTTCGGTATTGATGGCCAAATCCGATGCGATGAACGCTGACCAGTGGTCGCCAGCCCATGAAAAAGTGCTTGAAGCGGCGGCGCGCAACCCCGACGTTGACCGTATTTTCGTCAATGCCAGCGTCAAACGCCTGCTCTGTACCCGCAAATCGGCACATGACTGGCTCAAAAAAATTCGCCCGTGGTGGAAACATGACGACCATTTTCATGTGCGCCTAAAATGCCCGGAAGACAGTAAAAACTGCCGTGGGCAAGAGCCGCTGCCGGAAAACGACGGCTGCGATGCGTCGCTGGCCTGGTGGTTTTCCGAGGAAGCAAAAACGCCGGCGCCAGCGGTTAAAAAACCGGCGCCACTGGTACTGCCTGCGTTATGCGATGTTGTGTTAAAGCAATAGCCCTGGGCTAAATGGCGAGTAGCCGGGAACGCCAAGCCCCTGCTTGGCGAGTATCCGTAATATCCAACTGGCGGCCGAGCTGGGGCTCGGCGTTCCCAGCTAAATCAAGCCCTTTTCATCACGAATCGGGATGATGAAACCAAGGCCGTCATCGGTGGCAATAAAATCAGACAATTCCAGCCGCAGCTTGTTTAGCGCCTCATCCAGCGCCTCTTCTTTGACCTGATGAAAAGAAGGCCGTAGTGTAGTCGCGTTATGGTATTTTAAAATATCCAACAATATTCTGGCCTGTTCAAGGGTGTATCGGTGTTTCACTACATCTCTCCATGGTTTTGTTTTTTGGCTTCCCATTTAAAGCGGGACAAGCATGCCGAAGTAGACCTTCCAGGTTTTTACTGGAGCCGCTCCCGACGGCTCCAGCACTTCCGCCATCCATGGCAGTCGTAAAACCTGGAAGGTCTGTCCCGCGTTAAGTTGATAGCCTGTTTTTTCATTAATATAAGGGTAACTACTCAGTGAAAAAAATAGAACGCGGATAACACGGATAATTACTGATTAAAAATCTGTGTCATCCGTTTTCCATTTAACTATTTTTAGCAGGGGCTGAGTAGTTACAATCAAGGTTTAAGGTTCAATAAGTCTTCATCAATCCGTCCAGCGTCAGGCCGCAACTGGGCGCAAACGCTTTCATAAAAAAAATGACTTCCGGTTGCGCCAGCGCGCCAATCGCCAACGCCAATTGTTCGGCGGCGGTTTCAAATTCCAAATTCCCCGCCTTCAGTTCAGCCTGACATTTAAGGTAGGCCGATATTTTATCCGCCGCTTTGATCATCTGCACATGCTCCGGCGGCATAAGGTCATGCTGGATCAAAGCCTTAAAATCAGCCTGCAAAGCAAGCGGCAACAGCCCCAGCAACTCCGTTTCGGCCTGCTGTTCGATGCGCTTGTAAGCGGCGCTGATTTCTTCAGAATGGTATTTGATCGGCGTCGGCAAGTCTCCGGTGATCACCTCGGTGATGTCGTGATACAAAGCCGCTGTGGCAATGGCATTGGCATCGACTTGCCCCCCGTAATAACGGTTTTTGACCAATGCCAGCGTGTGTGCAATGACCGCCACTTCCCAGCTATGTTCCATCACATTTTCATCATGCGCGTTGCGCTTTAGCCCCCAGCGTTTGATCCACCGTAAACGCGACAAATAAGCGTAAAAACTGCTGCTGATTTCGCCCATCATATTTCTTCAATGAAGGTGTTTTCTATCGGCGTTTGCACATAATGTTTCTTTTCGTCCCAGAAATAATAATAGCCTTTATCGGTGGTCGTAACCTTACCATTGCGGATAAGCCAGGTTTTTGAAGTCGAGCCATTGGCATAAGTGACCTGGTAATTGCCGTCCAAAAACTCAACCATTTTACGCGACAGTTGGTTTTGTTGATCTTGGGTGCAGCCTGCCAGCAGCGCCAGCAAGCCGAATAAGGTGATTAGTTTCATGATGTAAATCTCTTGTTTATTTTAAAGTGGTTAAGGTTTCGGTTTCAAAGCGTTGCGGGTTAGACCTTCCAGGTTTTTACTGGAGCCGCTCCCGACGGCTCCAGCACTTCCGCCATCCATGGCAGTCGTACTGGAGCCGCTCCCGACGGCTCCAGCACTTCCGCCATCCATGGCAGTCGTAAAACCTGGAAGGTCTGTCGTTCGGGCACGCAGAAAAATACGACCCTCCGAGTCCTTCTCGCTCTTCGTGGTGAATAAAAACCTTGAAGCGCCAGCGGTTGGTGATTGTATAAGTATAGTGTTTAAATAGCCCATTTTGCTTATCGCTAAACATTATGCTTATTCAATGGTATCCCGGCCACATGCACAAGGCCAGCAAAGAGGTGAAGGAAATTTTGCCTCAAATCGACCTG
This sequence comes from Methylobacter sp., assembly GCA_030684815.1. GTDB lineage: Bacteria > Pseudomonadota > Gammaproteobacteria > Methylococcales > Methylomonadaceae > Methylobacter_A. Next base: position 37,963 of record JAUXXQ010000191.1, read on the forward strand.
ATTATCGAGATTCTGGACGCGCGCATTCCGTTCAGCAGCCAAAACCCGATGCTTGCCGCGTTGCGCGGCGACAAGCCCTGCATCAAAGTCCTTAGCAAAAGCGATCTGGCCGACCCTGAAATCACGCAACAATGGCAAAGCTATCTGGAACAGGAACAAGGCGTAAAAACGTTGGCCTTGAGCATAGAACAGCCGGAAAAAATGCGCCAACTGACCGATTTGTGCCACAAAATGTTGCCGAACAAAATCGGCAGCGACAAACCCATCCATACCTTGATTATGGGCATCCCCAATGTCGGCAAATCCACGCTGATTAACATGCTGGCCGGACGGATGATAGCCAAAACCGGCAACGAACCGGCCATCACCAAAACCCAGCAACGCATCGACATCGGCAACGGCATCATCTTGTTGGACACGCCGGGCATGTTATGGCCGAACGTCGACAACAAAAACAGCGGCTACCGGCTGGCCACCACCGGCGCGATCAAGGACACCGCGATCAGCCATGATTCCATCGCCTTTTTCGCCGCCGAATACCTGTTGCAACATTATCCTGATTTGCTGCAAACCCGTTTCCAGCTTGATGTTATCCCGGCTACCGAGCAGGAACTGATGGACATTATCGGCAGGAAACGCGGCTGTTTACGCTCAGGCGGGCGCATCGAAATGGACAAGGTGTCGAAAATTTTGCTGGCCGAATTGCGCGCCGGCACTATCGGGCGAATCAGTCTGGAAACCCCGACCATGATGGAACAGGAACTGGCAGAGCTGATGATTATCCGGGCAGAGAAAGAAGCCAAGAAAAAAGCGCGCAAGGAAAAGTGGAAAGGGACGAAATAAGGCGGTTTCCTGAATCAATCATTGCGGCTTCCCATTTAAAGCGGGACAAGCATACCGAAGTAGACCTTCCAGGTTTTACGACTGCCATGGATGGCAGAAGTGCTGGAGCCGTCGGGAGCGGCTCCAGTAAAAACCTGGAAGGTCTGTCCCGTGTTAAGTTGATAGCTATAATTGTCCACGAAAAACACGAAATTTTCGTGGCCTTTATTTTTTACACCCACTGTTCAGGTTTTTAGCTTAACTAAAATAACCTAATATAAATCAATTTATTATAGTTCCAGTCGCAACTGGAGACCGTAAAACACCACCGACTGATTACCCCGGAGTTTGCCTAAATATGAGCGATAACACGGCGCTGGATACCAGCCTCACCCTGATTAAGGCGTTAACCGCAACGCATGCCTGCGACCTCATTGAAACCCATATTTCCTGGGTACTGCTGACGGGGCAACACGCCTATAAAATAAAAAAGCCGGTCAACTTCGGTTTCCTGGATTTCTCCACCTTGGAAAAACGCCGCTTTTGCTGCGATGAAGAATTAAGGCTAAACCAACGCTTCGCCGCCGACCTATACCTTGAAGTCGTGCCAATCACCGGAACGCCGGAACGCCCTGACTTAGGCGGCACTGGCAGCGCCATCGAATACGCGGTCAAAATGCTGCGCTTTCCCGCCGGGCAATTGCTGCGTACAGCAGCCGAAAGCCACGAGTTAAGCACCGATGAAACCGACCAGCTGGCCAAACTGATTGCCGATTTCCATCAAACGGTTGAACGGACTGTCGAAAGTTCTGTTTATGGCGACAGCGCAAACATCAACCATTGGTTTGTCGAGAATTTTGACCACATCAGGCCGTTGTTAATAGATGATGCAGCAAAACAGCAGCTACAGGCTATCGAGCAATGGGGTGCTGACGAATGGCAGCAGCAGGCCGAATTAATGCAATTGCGCAAACGTCAGGGTCAAGTGCGTGAATGCCACGGCGATTTGCATTTGGGCAATATGACACGGCTCAACGGCCGGGTAACGCTGTTCGATTGCATCGAATTTAACCCGCTGCTACGCTGGATTGATGTCATCAGCGAAGTGGCGTTTTTGTTCATCGACCTGCTGTATTTTGGTTATGGCCACCATGCCTACCGCTTGCTTAACCGCTATTTGCACCATACCGGCGATTACCAAGGGCTGGCGCTGTTGCGCTATTACCTGGTTTACCGCGCCTTGGTGCGGGCTAAAGTGTCGTTATTGCGCATGGCGCAACAAGCCGATAATGCTGTGCTCAGCCAACAGGCACGTGGCGACTATGCTATTTTTGCCAATCTGGCCGAGCAGTTTACCCACCGCCGCCAAACCGCGCTGATCATTACCCACGGCTATTCGGGTTCCGGAAAATCGACGTTGGCCGCCCAGCTTGCGGAACACATCGGCGCATTCCAAATCCGTTCCGATATAGAGCGCAAACGCCTGTTCGGCCACACCGCATTGGCAGAAACCGGCAGCGCTATTGACGACGGGCTTTATAGCGAGAAAGCCAGCCTAACAACCTACCAACACCTTCATGAACTTGCCAAGACGGTACTTGACGCCGGTTTCCCGGTCATTATCGACGCCACTTTTCTTAAAACCGAACAACGTGGGTCATTCGGGCAACTGGCCGCCGACAGCGGTGTGCCTTTTCATATCCTGAGTTTTCAGGCCTCCGACCAAGCCTTATGCAGCCGTATCAAGCAACGGCAAAACGATGCCTCGGAAGCGACGGTAGCCGTGCTCCGACGACAGCAACAATCGGCGCAGCCGTTATCGGCGCAAGAGCAAGCGGCGGTTTTTGAAATTAACACCGAAACCGACCATGCCCTGGAAGAAATGCTGGGGCGTTTTGGCTGTTATAAGGCTATTTCCGGGAAATAACGTCCCTTGATGATCATGGCATGTGACAAATAAAGTCCACGAAAGCCACGGAAATTTCGCGGCTTTCGCCAGCCATTCAGAGCATGAAACCGGCCTATTTAACAATATACTCTTGGCTGTCCCTATTACCCAGATTATCCAACCAGCTGATACTGATTTTATCGCCGACATCGCCGCCTTTAAGCAGGAAAGAAAAATAAGGATCTTTGGCAATATTAGCGCCAATATTGCCGCTCATAATGACGGTGTTGTTATGTTTTACCGTTAGCTTTTGGATAAAATGCGCCGGGATTAAGGCGTTGGTTTTACTGTCACGATTGCGGCCATGTTCCATAGGATGGGCGATCAGCATCCTCAGCTGCATTTTGCCATCAGTGCGTTTGGTGCGGATTTTAATGCTCGACATGGGATTAGCAGTTGCCCGGTGAGATGATTATTTTTTCGGCGGCGCTGTAAAAACCGGCGTCAGTTTCCACGATGACCATCACAGTAGAGGATTCGGCTATCTTTAAGCGCGCCGATACCCAAGCCTCCATGGTTGGCGTCAAGTCAAACTTAGCGGCCAACGCTATGGGGTTTTTTTCGACCAGTATGGCAATGCTTTCGACATTATTCAGTGTGCTGGTGACGGTAATCGGCACATTGGCGCCGCTGCCCACTATCTTGGCTATCTGAATGTCGATTTTATCCGATGCAATGATCTGTTGGTCTTTGAATAAGCGCTTTAAGGTTTGTTGTAATATGCCGGTTTCGGCCGGCCAGGCCGCATTTGTTTCGGAGGAGCCCAACAAACCGGCCGCAGCAATCATTGAGCAGCCGCCCAAAGCAACAGATTTTTTGATAAAAGCCCGGCGGTTGCAGGTCATGGCATATTGTTCCGGCACGGTTGACATGTTTAATGGGCGAATAAGGCCTGATAAGCCCGCGCCGCTTGTTCCGGCTGATGGTCGAAAAGGCCGCCGATGACGGCCAGTAAATCCGCGCCCGCTGTAATTAACGGCGCACCGTTTTCCGGCACAATACCGCCGATGGCAACAATAGGGATGGTCAGCGCACGTTTTGCCTGCCGTAAAGTTTCGATCTCGGCGGGTGCGGCCAAGGGTTTTGACGTGGAGGGGAAAAATCGCCCGAAAGCCACATACGTGGCGCCTTCGATCTCAGCCGCCAAGGCGTGTTCGACCGCGTTATAACAGGACACGCCGATAATCGCATTATTGCCCAAACGCTGCCTTGCTTGGGCAACCGCACCATCTTCCCTGCCCAAATGAACGCCGTCCGCACCCACCAGCGCCGCCAGCTCAATATCATCATTAACCAATAACGGCACCTGATGCCGGTGGCAGATTTTAACCAGCTCGCGGGCAAAAAAAGGCGCATCAAGCGGATTTTTGTCGCGGTATTGCACCACAACAGCGCCGCCTCTTAGCGCCGCTGCCACTTCGTTAATGACCGCATCGCCTGATTTGCCTTCGGTTTGGGTGATCGCGTAAAGCCCACGTCTAGGAAATTTCATCACTCGGCATCCATCCAAAAAAAACGGTTAGGGATGTGCTGCCCCAGACCCGGCTGGTAAGCGGCCTTTAATGAATTCCAGGTGTATTCCTGGGCTTCCATGACCGCCTGCAAAGGCTCCAAACCGTGCGCCATCAAGGCCGCAATGCTGCTAGCCAAGGTGCAGCCGGAACCGTGATAGCTGAACGGCAACCTGTCCCAGGTGTAAGTTTCCCAACTGCGCCGGTCATGGAACAGCTGATTGCTGACCGACGGCGTGTCCTCATGGCTGCCGGTAATCAACACATAATCACAACCTTTTTCCAGCAAGGCCAAGCCGCACTCATTAAGGTTAGTTAATCCTGTCAGTTTCCGCGCTTCTTCGCTGTTCGGCGTTAACACGCGGGTGCAGGGCAACAGCAAGTCAACCATCGTTGCGATAAGCCGGTCATTCGACAACTCGGCACCGCCGCCCGCCGCCAAGACCGGATCGAGGATCACCGGAATATGTGGATGCTGTTTTAGTACCGCATGAATCGCGGCGGCGGTTTCATGATGGCCGATCAAGCCGATTTTAAACGCCTTGACCGGCAGGTCGTCCAATAAGGTATTGGCCTGGCTGATAATCGCTTCAGGCGTTTGCGGAATGAGCTTTTTGACATTTCGGGTATCCTGTTCGGTTAAGGCGGTGATGACGCTGGCGGCATGGCAACGATGGCTGACGAAGGTCTCAATATCGGCCTGCACCCCAGCGCCTCCGCTGGGGTCATGACCGGAAAATGACAGTACAACAGGACGGTTTAAGCTCATGCAACAGATCTATCGGGTGTAATTATAGGGCTGCTGCGGATAGGTTTGTTGCTGTGGGTACTGCTGTTGCGGGTAGCCCTGTTGTTGAGGATAACCCTGCTGCTGCGGGTAGCTTTGTTGTTGCGGGTAGCCCTGCTGTTGCGGATAACCTTGTTGTTGCGGGTAACCCTGTTGTTGCGGGTAGCCCTGTTGTTGCGGATAACCTTGCTGCTGCGGGTAGCCCTGTTGTTGAGGAGCGCCTTGTTGCTGGCTGGCACCTGCATTGTTATTGGCGACAATGGCCAATTCCACCCGACGGTTCTGCGCCCGGTTCATTTCATTAACATTAGGCACTTTCGGCATTCTTTTGCCCATGCCTTGTTGCGATAATCGGGAATAGCTGACGCCATGCTGGGCCAGATAACCGGCCACGCTGGCGGCACGGCGTTCGGATAAGCCCTGATTATAACTGTCGCTGCCCTTGTCATCCGTATGCCCAGTGACATTGATAGTGGAATCCGGGTAGTGATTAAGTACGTTCGCGACCGAATCCAATGCGCCTTGCGCTTGCGGCGTCAAATCAGCTGAATCAAAGCCAAATGTCACATTACTCGGCATGGTCAGGTTCAGGGTATTTTCCGCCGTCCTTTGTACTTCAATACCGGTGCCTTGCAATGACTGCTGCATTTCCTTTTCCTGATGATCCATATAAGCACCCACCGCCGCACCAACAACGCCACCGGCCAATGCGCCCAAGCCGGCATTTTTAAGATCATTACCGCCAAACAACGTACCTGCGCCTGCGCCGATGACTGCACCTGCGCCACCGCCCATGGCGGCCTTACTCAGGCCGGATTGCCCGGTGTTTGGGTCGGTAATGCAAGCAGTTAATAGCGCTGAACTGATGCCTATAACTAATAATTTTTTTTTCATAAAGAATACCTTGAGTTGATTTGTATGAGATTTCGGGTGCAGCCGGTTAGAGTTTTGTTAAGCCCGCGTGAAAAATTGTAAAGTCCACTGGATAAATCCAAACTGAATAGTAACTACTCAGCGAAAAAAGAAGAGGAACACGGATGTCACAGATGGGACGGATTTACACAGATTTTTGTAACTACGCAGTGTTTTTAATCAGTGATTATCCGTCTAATCAGTGCTATCCGAGTTCTATTTTTTACCGGGCAGTTATAAATCATCATTTCCCGCGCGATTCAATAAAGCTATACAGCGCCATCCCAGCCAGCATGGCTGCAACAAACAGCCATGCTTTAGGTTGGCCTGCCGCCGCACTGACAATGGCAGGGCCTGGGCAAAACCCTGCAATGCCCCAACCGACGCCAAAAGCCAAACTGCCGAACAGCAATCGTTTATCCAGTTGAGTCGTTTGAGGTAACTGCATCGGCGCGCCCAACACACTGCGCTGGCGTTTTTTGGCCAGCGCAAAACCGGCAGACCCGACCACAATAGCCCCGACCATCACGAACGCCAGCGTTGGGTTCCAAGCCCCGGCCAAATCCAAAAAGCCGATGACCTTAGCCGGATCGGTCATGCCCGATAAAATGAGCCCGAAGCCGAATAACAGGCCGACAAAAAATGCGCTAATAGACAACATGATTAAAGCCCCAAGACATGGCGAGTCAAATAAACGGTGACAAAACCCGCCGTCATAAACGTCAGCGTAGCCGCCAACGAGCGCATCGAGCCACGGGAAATGCCGCAAACGCCGTGGCCGCTGGTGCAGCCAGAAGCATAGCGGGTGCCGATGCCAACCAAAAGTCCGGCAATAATCAGTTCTATAGTGCCGGCATCGATAGTCACCGTGGGCAAGCCGAAAACGAAGCGATAAATAAAAGGTGCTGCCAGCAGGCCGAGTACAAACATGAGCCGCCAGATTTTGTCGCCCTTATTACCCGTCTGAAGCAGGCCGCCTATAATGCCGCTGATACCGGCAACCCGGCCATTGAGCAGCACCAATAGCGCCGCCGCAGAGCCAATCAACAAACCGCCTGCAAGGCCGGAAAGATAGTCACTAATAGGCATAACATCGGATGGATTCATATTGTTTACAGTGCGAGTTAATTAACCGTTAAAAATATGGCCATCATGCGCCGATTTCAAGGCGCTGACCATCAAAAAGGCTTAACAACAGCGAGAATGATAATGCCAACCAAAAACAAAACCGGCACTTCATTCATCCAGCGGTAAAAAACATGGCTACGCCGGTTACGGTCATATTTAAAATCCAGCAGCCAGAGCCAACAGACATAGTGATAAACCATAGCCAACAGCAACAGCAGCAGTTTTGCATGTAGCCAACCGGCATGGGCATAAACCGTCCAATCGTAAACAATCAGCATCCAGAAACCGAATACCAAGGTGGCCATCATGCCCGGCGTCATGATGCCGAGAAACAGCTTGCGCTCCATCACCTTAAAACGCTCATTGCTGATTTCATCAGTGCTCATGGCATGATAAACATACAGGCGCGGCAGGTAAAACAAACCCGCAAACCAGGTGACCATAAAAATCAGGTGTAATGCTTTTAACCAGAGCATGGGCTATCCTTTTAGTAGTGATTCGATATTTGTTTTCATTTTTTCAACATCGAAAAGGCCGATTTTTTTATCCACAACCGACCCGTCCGGGGCAATCAAAAAGGTGCTGGGCGTAAACATAATGCCGCCGAACGCTTGCGCATGTGCCGAATCCAAATCCAGCGCAACCTTGTAGGGCAGTTGCTTGGCTTTAGTCATATCGACGACATGATTGGGCGGGTCGTAATACATCGCCACCGCAATCATTTCAAGGCCTGCGGCATGATATTGGTTATAAAGGGCGATTAAATCGGGTATTTCTTCGATACAAGACCGGCAGTCAGTCGCCCAAAAAGTGACGATAACCGGCCGACTGCGCAATTCGTTTAGCGCTATTTTTTCGCCGGTAAGGGTGGTAAAAGTCACCTCCGGCGCCGTGGTGATAGTTGGGCTGCAACCTATTAACATGAGCAACAACAAAGGCAAACAGCATAACCGGCATTTTGTTTTCATAATATAAATATGGCGTTGACATCCTCCCCGCCCTAAAGGCATAAGGCTAATTCCGAAATAAAAAATACCAGCCATGGCCTATCTTTAGGCGGGTCGAATGAGGATGTCCCAGTTAGGCAATAAAGGATTGCGTAGCAAGCGTGCCTCGATGTCTGCCATGGCCTGCTTGGTCAGGGTG
>JAUXXQ010000194.1 GCA_030684815.1 Methylobacter sp.
GACAGCAACTTGGCGACTTTGGTTCGCTAAGCAGAAAGCTTATGTACATTGACATAACACAGCGGGCTGTTGGGGGGCGTGTAATTTCTCTCATGGCGGGTGTCCCATTTGTTTTTACTAGCTATGTCACTTTGATCTCGATTTTGTTAATTTGTCAATGCGTAAGTCCTATATATTTAAAAACATTAATGTCGTCGGCGGCCGCCAGAATGGCATCTAACGATGCAATAAAAACACCGATTTTTATTGGCCGTTCATCTGAAATAATCCGACTAAAATCCTCGGTTGCTTTAATCCCCCGCGCCGCGATTGCATCAATCGAATCGATTGCCTTCACCCTGTCGGGGTGTATATTTTCATCCCCAAATGCCTTGTTTTCCTCCCTCATCGCTTCAAAAGCGAACAACACCGCGCGCAAGGCGAAGAAAAGGTCGTCGGTATCAATTATGCCGTCGGTAGTGCCCAAATAATGGGCTTTACTTAAACAAATAATCGCCCCGGCCTGGCTGGCAAAATCGTGGATCAAGTCGAATTGGTCGAGAAAAGCATTTCCTAAAAGAGGGCTGTCGTCCTCGATCCCGGCTAATTTTGACAAATCTGCAGCCTTATTTTTTGAACTCATAACCCACCCCCTGAAATTTCACTATGCAGGTCTATCGCCGCCATTGACAGCTTTTCGAGGTCTGAAATTAACCAATTGAGTCTGTTGGTGATACCTTTATCCAGGGTTCCTCCTTCGATAATGGCGCCGTAATCAAAGCATATTTTTGCGAAGGCAAGGTTAAGGTCGTTCAGGTTTACGGGGATTTGTTCGCTTTGGGCTTGGGTGTTTTCGGCGCTCATGACAATGCCCCCATGCGTGTGAATTTCACGGATAAAGCGGGGTTGAACAGTTTGAAATTAATTGCCCGGCGGCCAGGTACGTTTTCAGCAATCAGTTGGTTGAAATGGTAAACGTTGAAATAGCTGGTTAAATTGGGGGTTTTGGAATGATGATTCATGATTGCTTCTCGGATAAGGTTATAAACCCGTCTCCAATAACGCCAATCATTGGTGACAGGACTGAGCAGAATTGGCGTACCGGAGAAGCTCCCGGCCACTCTTGCGAGTGCTCCGCTCAGCCCCGTCATAATGTGATGAGCTAAGATTTTTTGCACAAAAAAACCGCAAGTTTGCGGCTGTGCCGCTTCATACCTGGACGCCAATCCAGTGCCGCCAATGAGGGCGACAGGTGGAAGAATAGCCGTGCTTTTTAAAGCTGTCAAGCGGTTCATTGATTACCGCCAAGATTCGCTATATATTCCCTGATTTGCTCAACTCGCCACAAATTGGTTCTGCCACGCTTAATCGGGGCAGGAGCGCGTCCCGCCTTAACTTCCTCCAGCCAGGCTGTTCTGCCCATGCCTGAAACGCCTGCCCCGTCCCGATCATTTATTATGATTTTCATTTGGACAAACCCTTCTGGGTTCATTATTTTGGGGTATGGCGCTTTTTTATTTTTTTGAGTTGAGTTCATTTTCAAATGCCTGCTATCGTTAAAGTTCGCAGACATTGTAAAAAATAAAATCAGGCTTGCATCTGGGGTAAAACTTATTTTTTAAGACGTTTTTCCCCCATACTTTTTTTAGGGCGTTTTTTTTCCATACTTGGCTTCCGTTTGTAAACCCCAGTAATGGCAGTCCTGGTCTGTTCAGCATCTATATTGTCATCAGCAAACACTGCCTTGCAAACCTTGGCAAACGTGCCATATAACGGTGAGCCAAAAAAATCCATCCATACCGGATATAGCACTCTAATAAAAATCGTAAGCTTTGAAATATCATCACAAGTTGCTATTTTAAATCTTGCCTTTTCGGCTTTTGCTTCCAAATCGGCTAGGTCGGCGAATTTTTTAAGCGCGAATGATAAAGTGGGATGTCGTGGGGCTATTTTCATCAAAAAAAAATCATCGGTGTTGTCGTAGCACTTAATAAATTCGATGTCACTTTTTCCGTTGTTATTAGGGTATTCCCAGACGGAACAAATACTGTATTTTCTATCAATGTCGTTTTCGTCGTTAATTTCGTCGTTAATTAAGCAGCAAAACCGAGACGCCATTTCCGGTTTAATGGCGTCTAATAATTTGCTGATAGCCTTCGTGGACATAAGTTCCATGAGGGGCAAATCTACTGCCTCCGCGTTTTTTATTTTATTTGCCAAAAGGCGGGCATCCTTGGCTATGTCTTTATATTGGGCGACACGTTCTCCCTTTTTTTGTTGCTTTGTAACCGCGTAATTTTCTGCCTCAGTAAATGAGCAAACTACCATTAAAAAAAAAGTGTAAGGCATTTGCTCATACCGATTTTGATGGCCCTGATACGCTTGGTAAAGCGTCCCCCAGGTTGATTCCATATCTTTATGCGTGGTCAAAGCTAGCGCTATTTCCAATTTTATTTTGTCGTAAGGTAAAGTCGATGCTTGGGACTTCTCCCGATTGTAATATTCGACTAAATAAGGGGGTGCCCAATCGGGGAATTTTGTCATAAAAACCTCATCAAAGTGCAAGTCATCCAGAAGGGAATAACCGGAAACGGGAGGATGAATTCCGCTTGTTGGCCGCTAAGCCTATCCGGTTGCGCTGATTATAACCGTCCGTCAATGTTCAATCTATCGTTATCCCGGCGTTCCTGTCCTGTTGTGCGGCAATGAGAACCCAAGTTCTCATTCATTCAACAAATGAGAACTTGGGTTCCCATTCATCCATCAACACATGAGAACGTTGGTTCCCATCCATCAACACATGAGAACGTTTGTTCCCATCCATTCAACGAATGAGAACACAGGCTCTCATTATCCACGGCGGCCTACACGGCATTAACCAGACTGGGGGGGGGCGTCGATCATGGCGTTAAGCGGCCGGCGCGGTATTTTGTTGAAAATCTACTCATGGTACAGGTGGTATAGGTATGGTATAGGTCAATAATAACAACCTGTACCGCCTAAGTGATTGACTGAAAAGGGTTTAAATCGGCTGGTACAGGTGGTACAGCAAAATCACCAGTTTGGTTAAAAAAATAGCCGTCAAGCCGGTTTTTGTCATAGCCAGCAATCCGCCGGTTTGCTGTCCCCCTAGCCCGGTATTTCTTCGCCGATCCGGCCAGGGCTATCATGCCGCCAATATGACCCGCTGGGTACGCCATCCCGATTAATCGGCCTTGCAGCGGTTTTGCCGTGAAGGTATCTGTGTTGTTTTGCGACACAATCAATTGCCATGCTTGTTTCCGTGCCAACTCGCTGTAAACCTTGCTAAATAAGGTCTACAGCCGGGCACGGTGTTTGCAATGGCTATTATTTTGTTTTGGTTAATAATCGACTGACGTACCGCGCACCGTTCAGGCACAAAAAAGCCGATCATTGACCGGTTTGCTATTTCGTAACGGGTAACGCTAATTAGGCTTGGGTGGGGTGCTGTTAGCCAGACTGGGGTTGTCCGATCTGGCCTGGCGTAGCCTTTGCCGCCAATCCTGACAAAACGAGGGTTAAAAATGACGTTTTGTCAGTGCTTTGTCAGGATTTTGTCAGGCATAAAACCCAGTACCGGCGCGTCATACAGGCAATTCCTGACAAAATGACAAATCATTGATAACCTTTTTTTAGGTTTGTGTTTTATGGGAGGCAAGCGGATTAAACCCACGCCGTCTGTGAAAATATTTCTACAGGGTGCGCTGTGAAAATAATTCTACACACAAAAAAGCCGATCATCAGACCGGCTTGATTTTTGTAACGGGTAACGCTAATTAGGGTAACGCTACGTTGCTGGCTTGTTCTGTGCGTTCTATATCGTGCCGGTGTTCTTCGTTGACCAGTTCAGCGGTCAAAGTTTCAATTTTTTGGCGGCGTTCAGGGCTTAGTTTAGCCATTTTGTCTTGTAAGGTTTGCATGGTGGGTTAACTCGCTTGGAGTTATGCGGAATTATAAAAATGGATTGACGATCAATAGGCGGCGTTCAATGATTTGGCCGTGCTGCATATCCTCAGAGTAAAGTGTGGAGCAATCAGCCTGTAGCGCGGCCGCAATAATTAAACTGTCGTAATGGGAAAAACCATAGCGGCCAGCAATATTAAGGCCGCTATTTAGCGTGTCCAGTGTAAGCGGTTGAAGGCTTGAACATTCTTGACTTATCCGGTTAATAACGGCGCTGATAGCTGATAAATCAAAGCCTAGTTTACGCCGCATGATGTTGGCTGTTTCGCTTAACACTTGCACCGACATAACCGGCTTGCCTGCCAGTAGTTTGATAGCCATATCCTGTTTGCTGTCGTTTTTGCTTAGGCCTTTTCCGCAAACCAAGATACCAAAAAATGAGTAAAATAAGCACCTATTCCAACCCTACAAAAAACCGAGATGACAACAGCAGCGTATTTTGGCCAAGCCGAGCGACAATCTATTAACGAGACCCACTTATCTGATTTGAAACAGGCCGCTTCAAAAATGGGGCTTGCCGACAGGCGGGCGTTTCAAGCCGAGATGGCACTCAAGTATTGTGGCGGTAATCCGCGACAGGCGGAAACCCTGTTTGGCTGGAGCCGTTATTCAG
>JAUXXQ010000206.1 GCA_030684815.1 Methylobacter sp.
AATGTTTCAGCCGGGGTTGCAAACCCCGGCCAGCTTCGTTATTTGGATAATGAAAATATGGGCAAAACGTAACTACTCAGGGACTGTTAAAAATGACTAAATAGAACACCGATGCCAACCGTGCTTTATCCGTGATTATCCTTTTGATCAGTGCTATCCGTCGACTGCAGGGATGCAGGAGGTAGAGCAATGCAGGAGCAATTGCCGAGTTCTATTTCCTTTTTCGCTGAGGAAAAGATGGGGTCAAAGATGGGGTCAGGTCAAAGATGGGGTCATCAAAGATGGGGTCAGGTCTTGCATTGTGCATTTTTTCATTTTGAGCTATGTTGACCATTTGATTTTATGAAACGAAATACAGTATTTTCAGTCTTGGTTAATAACATTTAGTGGATGCGTTGCTTATTCAGCCTAATGCCATCCCTTAATAGATGCCGACTGGTAGGGTAGATAGACAACGCGTATCTATCAACGATGTAACTAACGCAATATAGAAACGCAGTAAAGTATCAGGTCTTGAATTTTACACAATCAAATTGCTTTAAAGAAATACACAATGCAAGACCTGACCCTTAGCTTTTTCCTGTATGGCGGTTTGCTGCGCGAAACCGCCCTACGGCTCTAACTTGGAACGGTTACGCGGGAATTGCTGTCTTTTGGTTAATTAACCCTAATCCGAATATTGTTTCGGTGGTGTGCCGCGTTTTTCAATAAGGGTCAGTTCTGTAAAATTCAGTTCTGCTGAGGGCATGGCTTCAACCTGAATATTAAATTCCCAGTCATCGCCAAAATCAAAATGAAACACGAAATTCATGCCTTCATATAAAGGTAAGTAACCGACAGTACATTCATCGGTAAAAAACTCAGCATCATTCATATAAGGATGTACTATTCTTTCCTCTACGCCATATTGATTTTTATAAATAAATTCGTATAAATGGTCATTATCAAAATTAAAGACACGTAGTATGTTAAGTGCCAGACTGTCAAAATCTAGCTTGGCAGGAACGCCCAATTTGCAACTCGCTTTCCCCAGCGACACTTTAAAAATATAAGCGCCTTCTTCTGTTGGTTTATATTCGAGTTGAAGCAATCTTTTTTTCCAGGCTGGAATGTATTTTTTTATTTCAGCTTCCCAAGCGTCTGGTTCGTCTTCATCAATATCATAATAGTTTAATAGCGTACGCCCCCAATCGGTGGCCTTGATGCTAGACAGTGGCCAGTTTTCTTTTTCATTAGCGTCGCATTCAGTCGTAATAAAACCGAATAATTCCATTAACGCCAGATTATGCAAACCGGGACTAAAGCGTAATGAGTATCTATTGTTACGATCAATATCAGTTACTTTGCTTAATTTATACTGAAAAAACATGACGCATTGTCTAAAGCAGTCGCCTCTATCATCACCTCGTTCTCCTATTATTCCTTCTGTCGCCTGAGTAATAAAGGCTTTCAGCAAAGAAAAATAACATTCAGTCGGCGTCAGTTTTTTCCAGTTGGTAAAGACTTCTTCGTTGAGCATTAATTTAGGCTTTTTGTTATAAGCCGCGATATAAGCTAAACCCGAACTGCGTAGCAATAAATAAAGCGCATTAAGATGCGGGAAGGATTTTTGTTGTGGACGCGTTAATTTAACGTCTAAAGGATGCGTTAATATCTGGTTTAATGCGGGCAGAGTATTCGTGGCGAATAACTGCGATTTTTCTGACACGGCAATGCCTTGGTCGCCGATAAACGCCAGCAGACTATTAAAATCTTTCAACAGCGTTCCGGGCTGAGTCTCACTAAGCGGTTGCTCTTTTAATAGCTTGATTTGTTCTGGCGTAAAAAGAAATTGTTTTTTACTCATGAGTATTCTCCTGATCGGTTCGTTTTTCTGCAATCAATTTTTTTAATACGTCTTTACTTGGGGTAGCTAACGCTCTGGCAAGCTCATTGTAATTAGCCAAGAATTCGCTTGAAAATGCTTCTTCTTGTGGTGTTAGTCTGTCAATTACCAATAAATCATAAATATTGACCCATTCGTCTTCCACTTTAATGGCGAGATTGGGATTAAGAATATAAGCGCCGCGAATCACCCGATAGAATAATTTACGGTTGTATTTATCTTCTTTGCTGACTTCATTTTTAGCCAGAATACTGGACAGATAAGCCCGCTGTTTGCGCCGTTCAGGCAGCACGCTGTTGGGAATATGCTGCACAGCTTCGAGAAAATCCTGGGTGCTAAAGCCTTCGACTCGATAAGTCATTTTTTTCGGCATCACCCGGTAAAACAGCGCGATCATCACATTGAGCAGAAAAAACTCCATGCTGTTTTTGTCGAGTTTGACTAAGCGGCCATCGACTTGAATGCTCATGCTGGTGGGTTCGAGCAGTTCGTAAATGTCGGCCAATTTCTTTTTCGCATAGCTTTCGCTACGCTCGGTTTGCGCCAGCGCGATTTGGAATGCCGTCAATCCGTTGCCGTCGGCTTTTTCGGTGTCGGCACCCAGTTCAAACAGTGCCTTGATCACGTCGATATTACCCACCCAGGCGGCGACCATTAACGGCGTTTGGTTGAATATATTGCGAAAATCCGGGCCGTATTGATCGACTTGTTTGAGTACGGCATCGGGTTTTTTAAAGCTGTAGATGCTGTAATGTTTTTGTTGCAGCAGTTGCAAGCCTTTATCCGGATGTTTGGCGGCTTTAAATTCGATTTTCAGCAGGCTGTTAATGATGTCGCGGTCTTCGTAAACCAGGGCGTATTCAAACAAGGTCATCTTGGCGGCTTTATCGTTGCCTTCTAAGGCGTTATGCTTTAACTCAAGCAAGGTTTCAGCGTTAATAACCTGCCAAGGTGGTGTTTTTTGTTTGAGGATCTCGCTACGAATGCGCTCGGCCTGTTCTTGTTTGCCTTGCAATTCCAATTTATGCGCTTCCTGGCGCCAGGCATCCAAGCTGGAATTTTGATTGGCCAGTTGCAAGCTGTCTTGAGCATCGCGTAAGCCCAGTAAATCGAGCAAAGATTGTTTGGGACTGCTTTCAATCCAGTACAGGTTTTTAACCGCCCGGGTGATGGCGACATATAAGGCGTTGATATAAAACTTGTAAACCTCCAGCGATTTGTCAGTTTTATCTTTGGCGCGGGCGTATTTAATATCCAGTTCCAAATCGGCGGCCATGACGCCTTTGCTAATTTCCCGGTAACGCGCTTCTTCCTGGCTTAAAAAGTTGTAGAGGATAATGTTTTCATATTCCAAACCTTTAGCTTCCTGAATGGTAAACACCAGCGGGGTATTGAAATATTGCTGCGCCGCCGGTTTTTGATCCACCGTCATCACAATGACCGCGAACAGCGTCGAGGCTTTGGTTTTGCTGTCTAATTCCTGCCGAATGGCGGCGGTGTCCTGCAAAAACAGCACTTCGCCTTGGGTGTGGCCGTTGCTTTCGACCAGATAATGGCTTTCCTTATCAATCGAGCCAAAGCGTTGATTTTTGATTTTTAAAATCTTGTTGGCAATCTCGGTGACTTGCGGCGAATTGCGGTAATTGGTGTTCAGGATGCGGATCAACTCGTCCGAGGTTTGTATGTCCTCCTGCCGATAAAACAGGCTTTTCACTTTCGACCAGGAAAAAAAGTTGGGATGCACAATCTGATTGGAGTCGCCGCACAGGATAAAATCCTGCGCCTGACGCAGCGATTTGATAATCAGGTACAGCTGGATATTGGTTAAATCCTGCACCTCATCGACAATAACAAAGTCATAACGGGGCTGGACATGCTGTAAATGCTGATGGCTGACAATATTGCTGTCATACAGATGGTTGTCTTGCAAAAAGCTCAGGTATTTTTCAAAAATGTCATAGACCGCGCCCCGTTCTTCACCTAAAAAGATCGATTCCTTAACGCCGAGATTCAGATAATCCTCACGGCTTAACCAGCTTTTATCGGTCGCAGGACCGGTGATAACGCCGCGAAATTCCTCAAACAGCTTGTGCGCATCTTTCAGTTGGCCTTGGCGAAAGCGGCTAAACCATTGCTGGAAAGCCTGGAAAGTAATCGGTTTGCCCGCTGGTACGCGAATACTCTCCAAAAATTCTTGAAACGATAAAAAATCGATTTGCTGGTCGGGATTGTCGTAATGGTTGGCGTAATACAGATCGCGAGAGTTTTTAACCAGATAAGCCGACTGGGTGACATAGAGCACATCGCCTACCGCCTGTTTCATTTTTTCCAGCGTCAACGCGGTTTTGCCGCTACCCGCCGAACCGATCACAATCAGCGGCGGCTGTAAATCAAAAATCGACTGTTGGCGGTCGTCAAACGAGATGATTTTATCCAGCAGATTAAATGACGTGTGGCTGGGATTAAGATACACCAGCTGTTTGTCGCCAGTTTCATCAGCGCTGCTGACAAGCGGGATTTTATCCTCGTCAATATCGCTGACTTGGCGCAAAAAACGCGAATCCTGATAGGCGTGATTTTTGATGAATTCCAGCAGCAACGCGTAGTTTTGCTCCTGATGCCGGTAAATTGAAAACAGCAAGCGGTCGCGTTGATTGAGCCGAGCCCGGTACAAATTATCGCCGACCTTTTTAACGTCCGCCGATTTGAAATCATCGTCTTCCAGGTATTTTTTCAGCTTGGCGAAACCGGGAATGGTTTTAGAATTGAGTTCGTTATAAGTAAGAACTTTCATGTTATGTCAGAGTCATTAATGATTGAGGTGCAAAAGAGTTTCAACTGTACAGCTAACGCCTATTGCGATAAATTCATAAAATATCGTAACTGCCCAGTCTCTGCTAAAAATAATTAAATGGAACACGGATGGCACTAGGCTGTCGAAATAAAATATTAATCATTATAATGGCTATCAACTTAACACGGGACAGACCTTCCAGGTTTTAAAAACCTGGAAGGTCTACTTCGGCATGCTTGTCCCGCTTTAAATGGGAAGCCTTTTTTCGTGCCTTTCGTGGACAATTTTTGGTATTTCTTTTTCAGGAAATAGCCTAAAAGTCATTGTAATATAACCTGAGTTCGGGATAAGCTAATCCAGCAAAGGTAATGAATTTTCCCTTTTAAAATTGAGGGAAGGTTTTTTATCCTGACAGGAATAAGCAACTAAGCCCGCAACTACAGCAGTCATGTGATTGGTTAATGAACGGTGTCTTAAATGCTCAAAATCAAAAATATTTTTGAGTTGGTCATTGATAATTTCGATAATGCTCCGCTTGCGTAACAGCAGTTATTCAGTATATTTTTTTTCGTGCTTTCGTGTGAGGATCATTTTATCTTTCTTGAATTCGCCATGCCCCCTATTATCCGGTTCGACCGCGTATCGGTCACTGCCCACGAAAAAACGATTCTGTCTGACGTCAGCTTTACGCTCTTGCCGGGAGAAAAAGCGGTGTTATGCGGTAAATCCGGCTCCGGCAAAAGCAGTATCCTGAAAACGCTGTTGGGGCTTCATACGATAGCCTCAGGCACGGTTTATTTTCAGGAGCAGGCACTGACCCCGACATCAGCCCAAGCCATCAGAAACTGCGCCGCTTACATTGGGCAGGAGCCGATACTGGGCGCCGACAGCGTGCGGGAAGCGCTGCTATTGCCTTTTCAGTTCAAGGCACATCAGGGTCATCGTCCTAGCGAAGCGCAACTTGTTGAGGTGCTGCAACGGTTACAGCTAACGGCAGACATGTTAAAGCGCACCAGCAGCCGCATTTCCGGTGGCGAGAAACAGCGGATTGCACTGGCGCGCGGGCTGTTATTGGGCAAAAAACTCTACCTGCTGGACGAGGTCACCAGCGCACTGGATGAAAAAAGCAAACAGGCGGTGTTCGAGGTGTTCGCCGATCCAGAGCTTACAGTGCTGTCGGTGTCCCATGACCCCGAATGGCTGGCGCGTTGCAGCATTGTTTTTGAACTTGAGGCGGGTCGGTTGGCCCAAGTAGGGCGATATGGAAACACTTGATATTGCACTGCCGCGCATGGCGTTGCTTTATGGCCTTTGCCTGCTGCCCTGGTTGCTGCTCCGTCTGATGGGGCTGCGCTTGAGCCGCGATATCGCCATCAGCATACTGCGCATGAGCATACAGTTGGCGCTGGTCGGCATTTATCTGAAAATGCTGTTCGAGCTTAACCATCCCTGGCTTAACGGCTTGTGGATACTGGTGATGCTGTTGGTCGCCGACTTGAGTATTTTGCGCCGGGCAGGCTTAAAAGCACGTTATTTTTTGCTGGCTACCTTTGCGGCCATTGCCTCCAGCATTGTGTTTTCCACGGCTTACTTGGTGATTTTGGTGATTCAGCCGACCCACTTTTATGATGCCCGTTACATCGTGCCCCTGGCGGGTATGATTCTCGGCAACTGCCTGCAAGGCAACGTCATCGCGTTGGAACGCTTTTATTCGGCATTGCGCAAAAACGAGAACGAATATACAACCTTTTTAATGTTGGGGGCGACGCGTTGGGAAGCGGTGCGCCCGTATTTTCGCGAAGCCGTCAAAGCCGCCATCAACCCGGCTATCGCCAGCATGGCCACTATGGGTCTGGTGTCGTTGCCGGGCATGATGACCGGGCAAATATTGGGCGGCAGCGAACCGTGGCTGGCGGTGAAATACCAAATCGCCATCATGATCTGCATTTTCACCAGCACCACCCTGGCCTGCATCATCAACCTGAAACTCAGCCTGAATATCGCCTTCAACGCGTTCGATGTGTTAAGGGACGAGGTGATTCAGCAAGGGCCATTCAAATAATAGCCAGAATGCAAACTTCAACTGCAAGCAGTATTGTTTTGGAGTTCAAAGCGGGCTTTGAACCATTTACACGTACAAGGCAAGCCTTGTACTCCAGTCATTTTGCATAACCTTGTAGGGCACCTTTTTGCAACTAAGGCGATTTCCTGAAAAAGACATACCAAAAATTGTCCACGCTTAGCACGAAAAAACACGAAAATTTCGTGGCTTTCGTGTTAAGCGTGGACGCTAGTTTTTTTCAGCACATCATTAAGGGATGTTATTTCTCGGAAATGGCCGTAGACGAGAAACAGGTCTGCGACGACGTTCTAAGCAGTATTGTTTTGGAGTTCAAAGCGGGCTTTGAACCATTTACATGTACAAGGCAAGCCTTGTACTCCAGTCATTTTGCATAACCTTGTAGGGTGCGCCTTTTTGCAACCTATTCGACAGCGCCAACCTCGGCCAACATCTTGGGCAATTCACCTTTTTGATACAGATCGGTCACAATATCGCAGCCGCCGACCAGCTCGCCGCCGATATACAGCTGGGGGTAAGTCGGCCAGTTTGAATACTCTTTAAGCGCCTCGCGCAATTCAGGGTCTTCAAAAATATTGACGTGTTGGTATTTGGCATGACAAGCGGCCAAGACCTGCACTGTCTGCCCGGAAAACCCGCATTGGGGGAAATCCGGCGTCCCTTTCATGTATAAAATGGCGGGGTTATTTTCAAGCTGCTCTTTAATTCTTTCTGTAACGCTCATGATGATCCACTCAATTGATAAAAACCCAGTGATTTTATCAACTTTATATTTATTACAAAAGGAAATCTTATGGCGCCCGCTGTGTACGCAAGTTCAGGCGGCGATAGCCGACCGCGCCTAACAACAAAACAACGATGGCCGCGATGACCGGGTGGTCGCCCCAATGCGCATAAGGCGTCATGCCGCCCATTGGGATAAACGATCCGGTCAGTGCGGTTTGCTGAAACAACGGCGCTTGTTTAACGATAGCGCCTTGGGGAGACACAATCGCAGTCACGCCGGTATTGGTCGAACGCAATAAAAAGCGCCCGGTTTCCAGCGCCCGCATCCGTGCCATTTGCATGTGTTGATGCGGTTCTATCGAATCGCCAAACCAGCCGTCGTTGGTCACATTGACCAGAAAAGCGGCTTCCGGCAGGCCTCGGATACCTAAATCGCCGAACACGTCTTCATAGCAGATCAAGGTGATGAACGGATAACCGGCTGCTTTCAGCAATGGCTGGTCAGGCGCCCCCGGCGTGAAATTACCCAGTTTTATGTTGACCAAATCCAGCACGAAACCCGAGAGCGGTTGCAGCGGCAGATATTCCCCAAACGGCAGCAAATGCATTTTGCGGTACATGCCCCCTGCCCCGCCCAAGGTAATGACGGCGTTGAATTTTTTTATCGGCGCCTGTTCCTGTACCGGGACGCTGATAATCAGATCGGTATCATGCTGGCGGGCTTCTGCCGCCAAAGGCCGCAGAAAATTATCTTCAACCTGGTCGAGATAGGCCGGAATCGCTGTTTCCGGCCAGATGACAATATCGGCAGCCCACTGCGCTTGGGTCATTTTCCGGTACATTAACAGGGTGTTGATTTTATTTTCCGGACGCCATTTTTGATCCTGCGCGATGTTGCCTTGTATCATCGCCACCCGAATCGGCGCGCCAACCGGATGCGTCCAGTCGATAGGACGTAACCCAGCGCCGACGCCCCATAACAGCGCCAGCGCGATCATCAGTCCCCGTTTTTTGTCGGCTTTAATACTGGCAAGCAGCATTGACGCGGTCAAGGCCAGAATAAAACCGGTGCCGTAAACGCCGACTATCGGGATGTAGCCCGCCAGCGGCGTTTCCAGTTGGGAATAGCCGCCATGCAGCCAGGGGAAACCGTTAAGCACCCAATAACCGCGCACATATTCAATCAACAGCCAAATGCCCGGCATTATGACAATGCCCGCCGCACCTTGTAATCTTACCGACACATAAGCCGCCAACGCTGGAAACAGGGCCCAGAAAGCAACGAACAAAGCCGTCAAAATGCCCGACGCCAACACACCGGCACCGCCAAAATCGTGCATGCTGATGTAGACCCAGGACACGCCGGAACCGAACGCGCCCACGCCGAACAGATAACCGCGCAATGCCGCACGTTTAGCCGAAACAGCCTGCCAACTGGCGAACAAAAACACCAGCGCCAGCAACGCCAGATAGGCATAATCAAAAGGGGCAAAAGCTAAGGTAAATAACACACCGGCAATGGGCGCAGAAAAGTCCCAATACCGGCTGTTTGAAAGGTTCATGCGCTTAATTAAAGTTTCGGGGCTGAAACAATTGTAGGAAAAACGGCGTCCACGAAAAGCACCCAAATTATGCCCTTACCTTAATAACAGCAGCGGTTTTTTAGCATTAAGCAGCATTTTGGCAGTAAAACTACCCAGCAGCAGGTCATGAATCCGGGTATGGCTGAATGCGCCCATGATGGTGAGGTCGATATCGCGTTTAGACTGATAATCGCACAGCGCCAAGTCAACTTTACCTTGTAGTTTAACCGGTGTGACCTCAATGCCGCCGGCGCTGCGCAATTTATCGGTAGCCTGATCCAGCAGCCTGTCGGCGCTAACATCATCTTTACAGACGCACACCAAATGGCAGTCGAGGCCTTTGTACAAAGGGCTGTTCGCCACCATATCAATGGCTTTTTCAGATGCCGCACTGCCGTCATAAGCAATCATGATGCGTTGCGGCGCTTTAAACGGGGCGTTCACCACCAGAATCGGCCGGTGCAAAGAACGGATAATGGACTCCAATTTTGCGCCCAGCTTGTCAGGCTTATTTTCATGCACTTTGCCGCGCACGCCGATCACCAAAACGCGGATATTATCTTCGAGCTCAATCAGCGATTCAACCAGACTGCCATGGCGCTGGTTGCAAAGCGGCTCGGCGATACCGGCCTTAATAACCCGCTCTTTGGCCGCCTCCAATAACAGCTTGCCTTGCTGCAAACGCAGCTTGCTTTGCTGTTGCTCCAGATTGATGATGTCTTCCAGCAAATGCTCCCGGCTGTCCAAGCCGATGTTGCCGGTCAAGTCTATTGCGGTTGCGGTCTCATGGTGATGGTCAATGCTATGCAGCAATTTTAACGGCGCATCGACACGCTGCGCTATCCAAGCGGCGTAATCGCAGACAGCGTCTGTCAGTGTCGAGCCGTCAATGCACGCCAGCACCCAATTTGTATTGTTATTATTCATCAGTGCCCTCCCATGATTTTTTCAATTTCTTCCGGTTTGTCGTGAACGCCAAAACGGTCGACAATAGTCGAGCTGGCTTCATTTAAGCCGATGATGTCAACCTCGGCGCCTTCGCGGCGGAACTTTATCACCACTTTATCCAGTGCGCTCACTGACGATATATCCCAAAAATGCGCACGCTGTAAATCGATCACCACCTTATCAACGGCTTCCTTAAAATCGAATGCGGCGGTAAATTTGTCTGCCGAGTTAAAAAACACCTGCCCAATAACCCGATAATGCCGGGTATTACCAGCTTCGTCAAAATGCGATTCAACATACATAAAATGGGCAATTTTATTGGCAAAGAATAATGACGCCAACAGCACGCCGACAAAAACGCCATAAGCCAGATTGTGTGTCCAAACCACGACAACGACCGTCGCCACCATCACGATATTGCTGGATAAAGGATATTGCTTCAAATTACGGATAGAGGCCCAACTGAACGTCCCTATCGACACCATAATCATCACCGCAACCAAGGCCGCCATGGGGATTTTGGACAACCATTCGTCCAAAAAAACCACCATAATCAGCAAAAACACCCCCGCAACCAAGGTGGATAAGCGTCCGCGCCCACCCGATTTAATGTTGATAATGGACTGGCCGATCATCGCGCAACCGGCCATGCCGCCAAGCAGCCCCGCGCCGATATTGGCAATGCCCTGGCCTTTACATTCGCGGTTTTTGTCGCTAGGCGTATCGGTTAAGTCATCAATAATGGTCGCGGTCATTAACGATTCCAACATGCCCACGACGGCCAAGCCCGCCGAATAGGGAAAAATAATGTTTAGGGTTTCAAAATCTAATGGCACGTCAGGCCACAAAAATATGGGCAAAGTATCCGGCAACTGCCCCATATCGCCGACCGTGTGAATATCCAGCTGCAAATAAACTGCAACACCGGTCAAGGCTAAAATACACACCAGCGGCGACGGGATGACTTTTCCTAGCAGCGGCAGATACGGGAACAGGTAAATGATGCCAAGTCCTGCCGCCGTCATCGCGTAAACATGCCAGCTAACGTTTACCAATTCCGGCAATTGCGCCATGAAGATCAATATCGCCAACGCATTGACAAAGCCGGTCATCACCGAACGTGACACAAAGCGCATTAAATTACCGAGTTTTAAGTAACCCGAGATGATCTGTAAAACGCCGGTCAGCATCGTTGCCGCAAATAAATACTGCAGCCCGTGATCCTTGACCAAAGTCACCATCAATAAGGCCATCGCGGCAGTCGCCGCTGAAATCATGCCGGGTCTGCCGCCGACAAAGGCCGTAGTGACTGCAATACAAAACGATGCATAAAGCCCGACCTTGGGGTCAACACCGGCGATAATGGAAAAGGCGATTGCCTCAGGTATCAGCGCCAGCGCCACCACAATACCCGACAGCATATCGCCACGAATATTGCCTAGCCAGTCCTGTTTTTTTGAGAGTAAAAGCATCGTTATCCTAATGCTAAGTTAAAAAGATAAGGACTAGCTAGCCTGCGCTTCCAGTTCATCCCAACGCAGATAAACCTGTTCCAGTTTGGCATCGACCTGTTTCAACTCATCTAAAGTCTTCGCTACAACGGCCTGATCTTGTTTGTAAAACTCAGGCGCGCTGGTTTGCTGGTTTAATTGCGCTTGCTGGACTTCCAGATCGGCAATCAGTTTCGGTATGCTGTCCAGCTCCTGCTGCTCTTTAAAGCTGAGTTTTTTCTTGCTGGGTGCAGGCGCGGCTGGCTTTGGCGCTGGTTTTTCCGACTTGGCAACTTTGGCAGGCTCAGCCGGTTTCGCTTGTTTGACATGATTCATCCAGTCGCTGTAGCCGCCAACAAATTCATCGACTTCGCCGGAACCGTCCAGCACAAAAACGCTGGTCACGACGTTATCCAGAAAAGCCCGGTCATGACTGACCAGCAACAAGGTGCCGTCAAACTCGACCAGTTTTTCCTCCAATAGCTCCAAGGTTTCCAAATCCAGGTCGTTGGTCGGCTCATCCATGACAATCAAATTGGAGGCTTTAGTGAACAGGCGCGCCAGCAGCAGGCGGTTTTTCTCGCCGCCCGACAAACTTTTTACCGGCGAACGCGCCCTGGCCGGTGCGAACAGGAAATCGCCCAAATACGACATCACATGGCGCTGGTTACCGGCGATTTCGACAAAGTCATTGCCGTCGGCGACCGTGTCGGCCACGGTCATTTCAGGGTCGAGCTGGTCGCGCAACTGGTCAAAATAGGCAATTTCCAGTTTGGTGCCCTGCTCTACCGTGCCGCTATTCGGCTCCAGTTGTTTCAGCAATAATTTTAATAAGGTCGATTTGCCGGCACCGTTGGCACCAATCAGGCCGATTTTGTCACCGCGCTGAATCAAGGTGGAAAAATGCGAAATAATCTGCCGGTCTTCGTAAGCAAAACTGATGTCGTTGACTTCGATGACTTTTTTGCCGGACGCATCGCCACGATCCAGCGACATCTTGCTGGTGCCTTGGGTATTGCGGCGTTGGGCGCGTTCGTTGCGCAATTTTTCCAGCGCCCTAACCCGGCCTTCGTTACGGGTACGCCGGGCTTTTACGCCTTGCCTGATCCAGACTTCCTCATCGGCCAGTTTTTTGTCGAATTCGGCATTCTGGTTGGCTTCATCCTCTAATGCGGCCGCTTTGCGCGCCAGATAATCGTCATAACTGCCCTGCCAGGACACCAGATTACCGCGATCCAAATCGACAATGCGGGTCGCCAGTTTTTGCAAAAATGACCGGTCATGGGTGACGAATAAGACCGCGCCCTGAAAGTTCAGCAACTGCTCTTCCAGCCAGGTGATGCTTTCAAAATCCAAATGGTTGGTCGGCTCATCCAGCAACAGCACTTCCGGCTCAATCACCAAGGCTCTGGCTAAAGCCACGCGCCGTTTCCAACCGCCGGACAAGCCGCTAATTTTTAACTCACCGGGCAAATCCAGCTTGCTTAATGTGGTTTCAACCCGCTGCTGGAAATGCCAGCCGTTATGGGCTTCGAGTTTGTGCTGCAAATCACCAAATTCTGTCATGGCTTTTTCATCCGTGCCATCCAAAGTCATAGATAGTTCGTGATAACGGGTAATCCAATGTCCTAAATCACCCAAACCACCGGCAACGGCATCGTAAATGGTCGCATCATCGGGCAAATCGGGCGTTTGTTCGAGCCACGCCAACCTTAAACCGGGCTGCCGCCAAATGTCGCCGTGATCGGCTTGGATATTACCGGCAATAATCTTCATCAGGGTCGATTTACCCTCGCCGTTGCGGCCTAACAAACCTACGCGTTCCCCCGCATCGAGTTGAAATTCGGCATCTTTTAATAAGGCATGAGTGCCGAAAGCGATGGAAACGTTGGACAATCTTAATAAGGGCATTGTTTAAAGTTCTTTATGTTGTAAATGACGCCGTAATAAATCCAGTGCCAATAACGCCGCTTGATTTTGCTTGACGTTAATAGGCCCGGCCACGGAACGGGTGTTTTGATAAAAGCCATCTTCGGTGAGTAAACCATTATATAAAACAATGGCCTGATTTTTATCGTGGAATGCTTGCTGATCACCTTCGTAAAGCTGAATCAGCACCCAATCGGCACCGCTGCTGTTGCGCATTTTAACGGCGATAGCCTGCGCCGCTACCGGTAAATCGCCGACTTGCCCTGTTGTTACGACAGCTTGCCGATAGCGGGATTCCAGCAACCAAGGCAGTCCGATACATTTGGCCGCCAACAAGCCCTGACTGGCGGTTTCCACCACTGCCAAACTGTGCTGTCCGGCGTGCATCAGCCGGTCGACTACTGCCACCAAGTCGCCACCGGCTTGGCCTAAGCCGTCCACAGCAAAAACCGTATCACCCAATTTTTCGCTCACGCTTTCTACCAGTGCGGTCATGTCGGCTTCAGGATAATCGTGCGGAAACAGCAATTTGGTTTGCACTTCATCGGGGCCTGCCCGAAAACCCAACTGCACCGGCGTCGGAATTTCAACGGTGCGGATGCGTTCTTGAATAGCCGATTCGCCGATACCGACTGTTTTAAGCGTGACTAATATGTCAGGCTGCAAAGAAAAGCGGCTGGCCAATCTGGCTTGTATCGATTCTTTAAACAAATGACGCATTTCGGAAGGCACGCCCGGAACAAAAGCAAACCAGCAGCGCCCGGCCTGCAAAGAAAACCCCGGCGCCGTGCCCCAGGCATTATCGATGCGTTCCGCACCTTTTGGAAACAGCGCCTGTTTGCGGTTAGATGTCGGCATTTCGCGGTTTCTGAGGGTAAAAAAACGCTGAATCTGCTCAAAAGCAACGGCATCGAATTCGAGCGGCAAATCAAAGGCTTTGCCGACGGCTTCGGCGGTTAAATCATCACTGGTCGGCCCCAGTCCGCCGGTGCAAATACAACAATCGGCGCGCACTGAAATTTCCCGCAACAAAGCGACCAAATCATCGAGCTTATCGCCGACTGCGGTATGCCGAGTGACAGTAAAACCCATGTTGACGGCTTGCGTCGACAACCAGGCGGCATTGGTGTCAACGGTTTGCCCGGTAACAACTTCTTCGCCTTGGGAGAATATTTCCAGCGTTGGATTCATGATGTAGGTGCAAGGGTCGGTAATCGAAAGAGGTAATTTGTAACTACCCAGTGAAAAAATAATAGAACACGGATGCTACTGATTAGACAGATAAATGACTGATTAAAGACACCCTTCATTTGCAAGCAAAAGTAGTAGACATATCGTTCCCATACTCTAGCGTGGGAATCGCTCCAGTGTCCCGTACCGCTGGAGCGGTACTCAAGCATTCCCACGCCGGAGCGTGGGAACGATGACATTTTTTACATTGGAGTCCAATAGCTTTAGCTATTGGCGGTAACTTGTTTGTTAAGAAACTTTTGAATGACTACTTAGAGCTCCAAAATTAGGCGCTTTAGGCAATGCAAGAGCAATTGCCGAGTTTCATTTAATTATTTTTAAGCAGGTGCTAAGCAGTTACGGTAATTTTTTAGCCTTACACAATTAACCCGTCAGTTTTTTGTATTTCAAGCGATGCGGATTATCGGCGTCACTGCCTAAACGGCGGTGACGGTCGGCTTCGTAATCTTCATAATTGCCTTCAAACCAGACCACGTTACTGTCGCCTTCAAACGCCAGCATGTGCGTGGCAATCCGATCTAAAAACCAGCGATCATGCGAAATAACCACCGCGCAACCGGGGAACGCCAGCAGCGCTTCTTCCAACGCGCGCAAAGTTTCAACGTCCAAATCGTTGGTCGGCTCATCAAGCAGCAAGACATTGCCGCCGGTTTTTAGCAGTTTGGCCAGATGCACCCGGTTACGTTCGCCGCCGGAAAGATCACCGATACGTTTACCCTGATCCGCGCCTTTAAAGTTGAAACGGCCGACATAAGCGCGGGACGGCGTTTCATATTTGCCGACGGTAATCAAATCCAGCCCGTCTGAAATTTCATCGAACACGGTTTTTTTCGGATCCAGGTCATCACGCAACTGGTCGACATAAGCGAGCTGCACGGTTTGCCCCAGCGTTAAAGTACCGGAATCCGGCTGCTCGACACCGGCCATCATGCGAAATAGCGTGGTTTTACCCGCGCCGTTCGGGCCGATAATGCCGACGATGCCACCGGGCGGCAGTTTGAAACTCAGGCCGTTGAATAACAGCTTGTCGCCGAACGCCTTGCTGATGTTGTCGGCATCAATCACCACATCGCCCAAACGCGGACCGGGTGGAATATAAATTTCCTGGGTTTCGTTGCGTTTTTGCACGTCGACTGACGACAATTCGTCAAAACGCGCCAGACGCGCCTTGCTTTTGGCATGGCGGCCTTTTTGATTGGAACGCACCCATTCCAATTCCTCTTTCATGGCTTTTTGGCGGGAAGATTCCTGTTTTTCTTCCTGCAACAAGCGGTTGCTCTTTTGCTCCAACCAGCTGGAGTAATTGCCTTCCCACGGGATGCCGGAGCCTCTGTCCAGTTCCAAAATCCAACCGGCGACATTGTCCAAGAAATAACGGTCATGGGTGACCGCGACCACAGTGCCCGGATAATCGTGTAGGAAGCGTTCCAGCCAAGCAACCGATTCCGCGTCTAAATGGTTGGTCGGTTCGTCCAATAACAGCATGTTAGGATTGGACAGCAACAAGCGACACAGCGCCACGCGGCGTTTTTCACCACCCGACAGCTTGGTCACGTCGGCATCCCAATCCGGCAAGCGCAACGCATCGGCGGCGACTTCGAGCTTGCGCTCGAGGTTATGGCCGTCGCAAGCGTTAATAATGTCTTCCAGACGGGCTTGATCGGCGGCCAACTTATCGAAATCGGCATCGGGCAGTGCATAAGCGGCGTAAACCGCGTCAAGTTGTTCCAAAGAGGCTTTGATTTCCGCAACCGCTTCTTCAACATTGCCGCGCACGGTTTTGCTAGGATCAAGTTGCGGCTCTTGCGGCAAATAGCCGATTTTGATGCCTTTAAGCGGAATCGCCTCGCCTTCGATTTCCTTGTCGATGCCCGCCATGATGCGCAGCAGCGTCGATTTACCGGAACCGTTTAAGCCCAGCACGCCGATTTTGGCGCCGGGAAAAAAAGACAACGAAATGTCTTTGAGAATATATTTTTTGGGCGGGACAATTTTGCCGACCCGATTCATTGAATAAATGTATTGCGCCATAGTGTTTAGATCAGTCGTTTAGGGTTGTAGGATACAAAATGAAGGCTAGGCAATTTGCTTAACCTTCGCGCCATTCCGAGTACGGATGTTTCGCGAGATTGTTGTTGT
Organism: Methylobacter sp.; assembly: GCA_030684815.1. Lineage (GTDB taxonomy): Bacteria > Pseudomonadota > Gammaproteobacteria > Methylococcales > Methylomonadaceae > Methylobacter_A. Next base: position 16,826 of record JAUXXQ010000206.1, read on the forward strand.
AATAACGTAAATCGCCGGTCACTTCGGCGCCTAGCCAAGCCGGTTGGGTAAACGCTTGCCCGGTTTGTTTCAATTCGATTTCAGCGACGATTAAGCCTTGGTTATCGCCTTCAAATTCGTCTATTTCCCAGAGATTGCCATCATCGGTGACAAAATGCCGGATTTTTTCTATTAGCGGTTTAGCGCAAAGAGTGGCCAATATCTCATCAGCATCGGCCAGCGGGATTTCATATTCGTATTCATACCGATGAGTGCCGATTGTCGCGGTTTTGATATTTAGCCAAGCGTGATCACCGCTAGTGCGCACCCTGATTGAACTGGTCGGCTGCGAGCTTAAGTAACCTTGCCGATAAGCGGTCGAATGGCTGACTTGCTGGCGCCAATCATCATTGGCGAGCAAAAATTTATGTTCTATTTCTATAGCCATGATGGAATATTGTTGGTAGGTGTTAAGGTTGCGTGATCTCAGGCCATTTCCTGATTAGAGAAACATTCTTTCTCGGAAATCATCTTAACCCATCACTGAAAAAAATTGTCCTCTTCAAATTCGTTATCCAACGCTAAAGGCTCGCCAGGGATTCTTTTTTCTTCCATCGCCCATTCACCTAAATCGATTAATTTACAGCGTTCCGAGCAAAACGGTTTGGCTGGCTGCTCAGGAACCCAGGGTACCGAACAGCCGCAATTAGGGCATTTGACTATCAGTGTTTTGCTGGATGCCGACATTAGAACAGGCAACAGGTTAAGCTGAAAGGGATGTCGTCAGGGCTTTGAGTGGGGCGTTTGTTATCTAAAGGCGGCACCATAAAGCGAATGGTGCACCGGTGCTTACCGCCGCTGATTTCGGCAAAACAGGCGATGGATTTGTCCAGATCAACCCTCAACAGCTGATGCGGCAGGTTGGTGTCGAGCAGAAATTGAAAAAAACCGGCTTCGGCAAGCTCTTGCGTCGGCGAGCTGCAGTTGCGGATAAAGTTGAGGATCAGGTCGATGGCGATACGAATGTCGTTAAACGGACTGCTCCAGTGCTCCAGATCTTTTAAACGGATCGCTTCATCCTGTTCCAGCCAATAATGGAATTCGGGCAAATCGAAAGAACAGGTGCCGCCTGGAATCGAACTGCGCTGGGCGATGCTTTGGAACAAATCGCTTTCCATGACTTGGGAACCTATTTTTCCGCTGGCGGCGTAAAGTTTTTTGCTGGTTTGTGTTAGCTGGCTCAACAGTTCCTCCAGCTTATGGGTATCAACACCTTGATTTTTGGCTATTTTATTAAGTACATTGGTATGGCGGTCTAATTCCTTCAATATTTCCGACTTGAGGTCATTGCGCCGAAAAATAGTCATGATGTCAAGCAACGCGCTAATTGCCGCACGTTTGTCGGCAATGGTTTCGCCGGTTAAAAAATGGCTGAATTGTTGGAAGAGTTGTTCTAACCGTATGAAAACCCGGATGCGTTCATTGAGTGGAAATTCATAGGTAATAGTGTTGTTCACAGACAAGTTAATCCTAGCAGGCGCTTAATGAAAGGTACAAATTGTGCAGTTTTTTTACTTGTTCTGCAAGTCTATCATCGGTGCCGGAGTTATCAATCAAGTCGTCGGCGTGGGCTTTTCTAAAGGTGCGCGACACTTGATTGTCGATTATCGATTGTATTCTTGCCTCAGTCAGTTTATCGCGCTGCTTAACGCGTTGCAGCTGGATTTCAACAGCACAGTCAATCACCAGTATGCGGTCGACAAAAGCAGCTTTGCCGGTTTCAAATAATAACGGAATACAGATAATGCAGTACGGCGCGCTCAGTTGTGCCATTTCTGTTTGCAGGGCTTGATAAATCAGCGGATGCAGGATAGCTTCAAGTTGTTGCTTTTTTTCGGCGTCGGAAAAAACCAGCTCCCTGAGTTGATGCCGATTTAACGAGCCGTCCGGTTTTAAGATGTCATCGCCAAAGACTTGCTGTATCTGAGCCAGTGCAGGTTGTCCCGGTTCAACCAGTTGATGGGCAATAATGTCAGCATCCAAAATGGGGACATTTAACGCAGCAAAAAGTTTAGCGACAGTCGATTTGCCGCAGCCTATGCCGCCAGTCAGACCTACTTTTAACATGGCCCTACAGGCCTACGGTGGACAGATAGAGTTGGTTGAGGCTGTCCCCCCAAAGCAGCGCAATCCATCCTGCTACGGCGAGATAGGGGCCGAACGGAATGGGCACGTTACGATCGTGCTTGACGAAAACAATCATGCCGACGCCAATAACCGCGCCCACCAGCGAGGACAATAAAAGGATAATGGGCAAATATTGCCAGCCCAGCCAGGCGCCGAACAAGGCCAGCAATTTGAAATCGCCATAGCCTATGCCTTCTTTACCGGTTGCCAGCTTGAACAAATGAAAAATGCTCCACAGTGCCAAATAACCGGCGATAGCGCCGATGATGCCGGCATGGGCATCGGTGAATAGATTAAACACGCTTAAACCCAGACCCAGCCACAGCATCGGTAAGGTGATGGAATCCGGTAATAATTGGTGATCAATATCGATAAAGATGAGTGCAATCAATGACCACGTCAGCAGCAAAGCAAAAAAAGCTTGTGCGCCGTAGCCAAAATGCCAGGCCACCGCGATGGATGCGGCTGCAGTGAGTACCTCTATGGCGGGATAACGCAGGGAAATAGGGTTGCCGCAGGCGGCACAGCGGCCTTTTAAAAAAATATAGCTGATTAGTGGAATATTTTGATGTGGCTTGATCGGCGTATTGCAGGCGGGGCAGCGCGATAACGGCAAAACCAGATTGAATGGATCTTCGGCGCCAGACTCACTTTCCGGACTGAGTTGCAGATAATCGCTGCATTCCTTCTGCCAACCCCGCTGCATCATAATCGGCAGCCGATAAATGACCACATTGAGGAAACTGCCGACCAGCAAGCCGACCACACCGGCCAGCGCCGAAAACAGCACGGCATTATTTAAAAGCGTATCAAGTTGTTGCATCTGATTTTTTATTTTTTATTAGATCAGCCGTTTAGCCAACCGCCGCGCCCATTTTAAAGATCGGTAAATACATCGCGACAATCAGGCCGCCAACCAGGATGCCCAAAATCACCATGATAATAGGCTCCATCAGGCTGCTCAGGTTATCAACCAGGTTATCGACTTCTTCGTCGTAAAAGTCAGCCACTTTCAGTAACATAGAATCCATTGCACCTGATTCTTCGCCGATGGCGACCATTTGCACCACCATGTTCGGCCAAAGGTCGACTTGCTGCATGGCAAATTGCAGGCGCTGGCCGGTGGCCACATCCTCACGCATTTTTAACACCGCCTCGGTGTAAATGATATTGCCGCAGGCACCGGCCACAGATTCCAGCGCCTCGACCAACGGCACGCCCGCTGCCGACATCGTCGCTAAGGTTCTGGCAAAACGCGCCACTGCCGACTTGTTCAAAATCAGACCAACCACTGGTATTTTCAACATAGTTTTATCGAGAAAATGGTTGAAGGCCTTGGAACGTTTTTTAAAATAGCCGAAGGTATAAACCGTGGCGACAACAATGCCGACCACGATATACCACCAGGCCTGCATCCATTCGGACATACTGACCACCATTTTAGTGAAGGCAGGTAAGTCGGCGCCAAAGCTTTTGAACATATCGTCGAACACCGGCACCACAAAGATCAGTAGGATGGTGGTGACGACAAAGGCAACGACAATAACCGCAATCGGGTAAGTCAGCGCCTTTTTGATCTTTTTCTTCATTGACTCGGTTTTTTCTTTGTAGGTGGCGATTTTATCCAGCAGGGTTTCCAATACCCCAGCCTGTTCGCCCGCCTCAACCAAGTTGCAGGTTAATTCATCAAAATACAGTGATTTTTTATTCAACGCCTGAGCCAGGGTGTCGCCGCCTTCAATGTCGGCTTTGATACTCATCAGCAATTTTTCCATGCTGGCATTGTCGTGGCCTTTGCCGACAATATCGAAGGACTGAACCAATGGCACCCCGGCTTTCAGCATGGTCGATAACTGCCGGGTAAAAATGGCAATATCGCCGGGGGTAATGGATTGGACTTTGGCGCTAAATAGCGGTTTGGGCTTTTTCTTGAATTTGATAACCCGGTAGCCCTGCCGCCTCAGCTCGGCTTTGGCAATGGTTTCGCTTTTTGCCGAAATGATGCCACCAGCTTTCTGTTTGTTTTTGTCGGTGCCCGCCCAGACGAAATCTATTTGTTCGCTTTGCTCTGCCATATTTATTCCTTAGTGATTCGGTCGATTTCTTCCAGGCTGGTGACACCCATACGCACTTTATTTAGCCCTGACCTGCGCAAGTCATTAAAACCTTCAGCCAAGGCGCACTCGGCCAATTGGTCAGTATTGCCGCCATTGAGTATCAGTGTGCGCATTTTATCGGTCAGCGTCAGCACCTGATACACACCGACCCGGCCTTTATAGCCATTAGTGCAATGCTCGCAGCCGACTGCGCTGAAAATTTTAAGGTCACGCAACTCTTCTTGTTTAAAGCCTGCACCGAGCAATATTTTGTCAGGAAATTCAACGGGGATTTTACAATGTTCGCACAGCCGTCGCCCCAAGCGTTGCGCCATAATCAAATTGACCGCAGAAATAATATTGAACGCAGGAATACCCATTTGCAGCAGCCGGTTCAAGGTTTGCGGCGCATCGTTGGTATGCAGGGTGGATAACACCAAATGGCCTGTTTGTGCGGCTTTGACGGCAATCTCGGCAGTTTCCAAATCCCGGATTTCGCCGACCATGATGATGTCCGGATCTTGCCGTAAAAAGGCCCGTAAAGCACTGGCAAAAGTCAGGCCGGCTTTGGGGTTCATATTGACCTGATTGATGCCTTCCACGGTAATTTCCACCGGATCTTCAGCGGTGGAAATATTGCGTTCCATGGTGTTGAGGATGTTTAAGCCGGTATATAACGTGACCGTTTTACCGCTACCGGTAGGCCCGGTTACCAGCACCAAGCCGTAAGGCTTGTTAATCGCTTCAAGGAAAATGCGCTGTTGTTCCGGCTCAAAACCCAGTTTTTCAATACCCAACTGGGCGCTGGTCGGATCCAAAATACGCAACACAACTTTTTCGCCAAACAGCGTAGGACAGGTATTGACCCGGAAATCGATGGCGCGGTTCTTGGACAAGGTCATTTTGATCCGGCCATCTTGCGGCACCCGGCGCTCGGCAATATCCATCTTGGACATAACCTTCAGCCGCGATACCAAGCGATTAGCAATGCTGGGCGGCGGCGATGCCACCTGACGCAATATGCCATCCGAGCGGTAGCGGATACGGAAGGTTTTCTCGTAGGGTTCCATGTGTATATCGGAAACCCCCTGTTTGATTGAATCCAACAATATCTTGTTGACGTAACGCACAATCGGCGCGTCATCAATGTCCGAATTGACTTCAACTTTATTGGTATCCTCATCGCCGCCGGTGATGTCCAAATTTTCCAGATCGGCATCGAGCATGTCGGCCATCGAATTATCAGCCGCCTCCAAGGCCACTTCGATGGCTTTTATCAGCTTGTCTTCTTCAACCAGAATGGCCTCGGGATTAAGGCGGCTGTGGAATTTAATGTCGTCAAGCGCATGAAAATTGGCCGGATCCGATATGGCGACAAACAGCGTTTTGCCCCGGATAAACAGCGGCAGTGCATGGCATTTGCGCACCAGTTTTTCACCGACCAGATTAATCGGGAGCTTGCGGCAATCGATGGCATCGAGATCGAAAAACGGCACACCGAATTCAATCGAGGCCTCACGTGCCACCGCTTTGCTGTCAACAAGCTTATTGGTGACCAAATAACGGACTAACGGAATGCGGTTTTTTTGCGCTTCTTGGCTATAAGTCTGCGCATCAGCCTGAGTTAGCAAACCTTTTTCAATTAAGCATGAGATAAGTCCGCTAAATTGTAAATTTGTCGATGCACTGGTCATATTAATATAAGGGTTGATTTGTCGGTTGTTTTGGCAAATATAGGTTAAAAAGGTTCAAGGTTCAAGGAAGCAAGGTTAAACCGCCCGCTTTCCTTGCCCCTTGAACCTTGAGCCTGCTCTTCCTTATAACGACTGGATTTTGCGCTGTTGTTGCTCAAGATTTTTCAGCATCGACTGTAAATCAACCAACTTGGCTTTTTCTTTATCGATCACTTCTTGCGGCGCTTTATCAACAAAGGTTGGGTTGTTTAACTTGCCTTCAACTCTAGGCAAGTCGTTGTTGATTTTTTGTATTTCCTTGTCCAGCCTCGCCAATTCGGCTTCCTTGTCGATTAAGCCGGCCATCGGGATCAAAACCTTCATATCGCCCACCAGCGCCATTGCCGATTCCGGTGCGCTTGCTTTGCTATTTAACCAGATAATTGATTCCAGCCTGCCCAGCTTTTGCAAATACATCAGATTGTTGTCCAGGCTTTGTTGATCTGAATAAGTGCCGTTTTGCAGCAATACAGACAGCGGTTTGCCGGGGGCAATATTCATTTCGCCACGGATACGGCGCACACCCAGAATAAAACTCATCACCCAACTGGTTTCGGCAATGGCCTTGCTGTCAATCAGCGTTTCATCGGCGACCGGATACGGTTGCAACATAATGGTGTCGCCTGCAGTTCCAGCCAGCGGCGCAACGCGCTGCCAGATTTCTTCAGTAATAAACGGCATAATCGGATGCGCCAAACGCAAAATCGACTCCAAAACCGTCAGCAACGTTTTCCGGGTGCCTCGCTGCAATGCGGCATTATTCGAGTGCAAAGATATTTTTGCCAGTTCCAGATACCAGTCGCAGTATTCATTCCAGGTGAAGTCATAAATCGCCTGAGCCGCCAGATCGAAACGGTAATTTTCGATGGCATTGCTGGTCACTGCCGTCACCTGCTGCAAACGGGAAGTGATCCAGCGGTCAACCTGACTGTACTGGCAAGGTTCGCCGGACAGGCCGTTATCCTGCTCTTCTGTGTTCATCAACACGAAACGTGCCGCATTCCATAATTTATTACAGAAATTGCGATAACCTTCGGTACGCGCCAGATCGAAACGAATATCGCGGCCGGTAGACGCCAATGAAGCAAAAGTAAAACGCAAGGCATCGGTGCCGTAAGACTGTATGCCGTCGGGGAAATGTTTGCGCGTATCCTGCTCGATTTTCTTGGCCAAATGCGGCTGCATCATGCCGGAAATGCGTTTTGCCACCAAATCTTCCAGACCGATACCGTCGATGATGTCAATCGGGTCGAGCACGTTGCCTTTGGATTTGGACATTTTTTGCCCTTCGGCATCACGCACCAAACCGTGGATATAGACTTCCTTAAACGGCACTTCGCCCTGAAATTTCAGCCCCATCATGATCATCCGCGCCACCCAGAAGAAAATGATGTCAAAACCGGTCACCAGTACGCTGGTCGGATAATGCTTGGCCAATTCCGGGGTTTGTTCCGGCCAGCCCAAGGTAGAAAAAGGCCACAATGCCGATGAAAACCAAGTGTCCAACACGTCTTCATCCTGATTCAGCACAAAATCGTCCGGCAGCTTGTGTTTAGCGCGAATAGCCTGCTCGGAATTGCCGACATAGACATTGCCCATTTCGTCATACCAAGCCGGAATACGGTGTCCCCACCAGATTTGCCGGGAAATACACCAATCCTGGATATTGCGCATCCACTCGAAATAGGTATTTTTCCAGTTATCCGGCACAAATTTAATGTCGCCGTTTTCAACAGCGGCAATCGCAGGTTCGGCCAACGGCGCAACACGGACATACCATTGATCGGTCAACAGCGGTTCGATGACACTGTTGCTGCGGTCGCCTCGCGGCACCATTAATTTATGATCGGCGATTTTTTCTAAGAGACCTGCCGCCTCAAGATCGGCAACAATTTGTTTGCGCGCGGCAAAACGATCCAAACCAACGTATTGGGCAGGGATTAAATTATGTTCGTTATCTTCGTTAGCGCGTATTGCCGCATCAACAGTAAACAAATTGATCAAACCGCCATGCGGCAGATCCTGAATAGCCGAGGTATGACGGTGGCGCGTCCACACCTCGTAATCGTTAAAATCGTGGGCCGGGGTGATTTTGACGCAGCCGGTGCCGAATTCAGGATCGACATAGTCATCGGCAATAATCGGAATGCGGCGGCCGGTTAGCGGCAGCGTCACGAACTCGCCGAGCAAATGTTTATAGCGTTCATCGCTGGAATGTATCGCTACTGCCGCATCGGCGAGCATGGTTTCAGGGCGGGTAGTCGCCACAATCAAATGGCCTTGACCGTTCGACAGCGGATAGCGCAAATGCCACATAAAACCGTTTTCTTCTTCCGACAACACTTCCAGGTCGGACACGGCGGTATGCAAAACCGGATCCCAATTGACTAGGCGCTTGCCGCGATAAATCAGCCCCTCTTCATACAGACGGACAAACACTTCCTGTACGGCATCGGACATGCCTTCGTCCATCGTAAAGCGTTCCCGTTTCCAGTCCAACGAAGAGCCCATGCGCCGCAATTGGCGGGTAATGGTGCCGCCCGATTCTTCCTTCCATTGCCAGACTTTTTCCAGAAATTTTTCACGACCGAGATCGTGACGGGTCTGGCCGTCGGCATTACACAAACGCTCCACCACCATTTGCGTGGCGATACCGGCATGATCGGTACCCGCCTGCCACAAGGTGCTGCAGCCTTTCATCCGGTGATAGCGGATCAGCGCATCCATGATAGTATCCTGAAAAGCGTGACCCATGTGCAAACTGCCGGTCACGTTAGGCGGCGGAATCATGATGCAATAGGATTCATCGGCAGGTTTAGCCGAAAAATAATCGTTCGCTTCCCAAGTGTCGTACCAACGTTGTTCAATCGCGTGAGGTGAATATGTTTTTTCCATGTGTGACTCGTGTGTTTTTATTGTGAATTTGTTTATATCTAGTTCCCACGCGGCGCGATGTAAATAGATATAATAATTTTTAGCGATTGGCTATAACGTTGCACCAATCATCGCAAAGTAAATAATCAGCCATTATTTCTTTGCCATGCCGATGTTCTTAATTGTTTGCCATATTCAGCAGCGTTTTCAATATCAGTAAATGCCATACCATCACTAACGTCATTGTCTGGATAATGGATAGGGCGAGAACACGCCAAAAGGTCAGGCTTATTTTTTTGATGTGGAAATTGTTGTAATAAACGAAAGACCAAGTCTAAATAACTGTCGTCTAATTGCTCAATTTCTTGTTTTAAATCTGCTTTTGTTATCATGATATTTTCTCATGGATTTAAACATTATCTGTCGCGATTGATGGGCTTCGTACCACAGCCCATCCTATCGTGCTGGTTAAAATTAGGTAGGGTACGCTGTGCATACCGTTAATCCTTGATTGTAGAAAGGTACGCACAGCGTACCCTACACGGCTGTATTATTCAAAAAATTATTCTGAACTCATATTATGGTTAGTTTCATAAAATTGTAACTGCTTTGCTAAATCACGCAAGCATCTAGCGGTGAAGAATATTCGATTGTTTGTTTACGCATTATTTATTCCTCATTATTACTTTATAGAATATCTTGGTAAGTTATCCCTAGATTCAGCTATGCTCCATCTAGGCTACTTGCTGCGTGATTTAATATTAGTAGCCCTAGTACTTTGATTACTCAAATACTGTCTTTCATATGTATCTAAAAGTTTTGAAATTGCTTCATCAACAATATCGTGTTTACTATTTGGGCTTCTCAATTTGCTTAATAGTCTGATAAAAAATTTATAAGAAAGCTTTACTATAACTTTTCTTTGGGTGTCGAACATTTCTTTTGTCCAGTCCAAATCCTTTCCTTTTCTTAAGGAATCATCTTCATCTCTTGTTACAACAAAGCCAAGACTCCCATATTGATCGTGAAGATATGTAGATAATTGTCTATATTCACTAGCCCCAATTTCTTTATAATTTTTTGCATCAAATACAACTTGCCTTACATCGTAATCTTTATTTATTCTTTTCCAAGCTGGAGTTAAACATAAGTTTGTACCAACTATATCTCGTCTTTGAACTGCTACCCCATTTGGATGTATTTGAATATTTCCTAGATGTCCAGCAAAAACAATTTCTACTGCCGTTTTTAACCAACTTTCAAAATCATTAGCACAATCTCTTCCTTCTGTTATATTTCCTATTTCTGAAATTAACATTCCGATTTTTTGGGCGCGTAGTTCAGGAGTAACAGAGGTTACTTTAATTTCATATTCATCATTAATCTGCTCTGCTTCATTAGGCTCTAAAGCATTTTTTGATAAGTTTAGGGCAATCCAATAGCAAGGATGAATAAGAAGTCTATCTGACTGACTAAATTCACGGTCTGGGTTTCTTCCATCATGACAAAATGTAAAAATATTTGATGTTTTATCATGTGTCCCAATAAAGCCAACACTATAAAGAGACCTTAAAACACCATCACTTCCCAGAAGTATAAAGTCTTGAGCAACTAATTGTGATATTAATTCATTTTCCTTAAAGCGACCAGATGAAATAGAAGAAATAAAAGAATCTATTAGATTAATAGCATCAATATATTTAAATTCTGGGCTTTGATTGACGAATATCCCAGTGGAAAATAAAATTGATGGAACAATAAATCCATATTCTTTCTTTAAGTCATCTAATCGGGTTAATGATATATTTTTTGCTGATTTTTCAATATCAGATAGGATTATAATACCTCTATTTTCTCTGGCGGCATTATAGAATGCCTGATTTAACAGAGAAAGTAAGTCTCGAGGTCTGTAAAGAGTAAATTGTAAGCATTTTTTGAATCCTTCTTGTCCTTGTAATTCTTTTTGTGTATCTTCATTAGCCGTGCATCTGTCCCAAATTTTCTTAGAGTTTTCTAATCCTAGGGTGAATGCTGTATTTAACCTTTTTGTAATGAGATTAAAAAGTTGATATGTATCCCAATGTATCCTTATTATTTCCCCTTCTATATTTCTCGTATAATCAGGATCATGCTTTGCAATTGACCTTATGATGTTATCTCTTTGAAATATTACTACTCTGACTTTGTCAAATTTTTTATTTGTTTCAGAAGCGGCGGCTATTATTCCAGAAATAATGGCTAATCCTATTTCATTATTTTCATAACCTTCATCAAGTCTATCAATTAAAATATAAAAGTTAAAATTATTTCCTGATAATATATTAAATATAAAATCCTCTACTAAATGAAACTTCGAGTTTTCATTCAGCTCAGAAACAATATCCTCTGATTTTTTATTATTAAAAGATAGTTGATTTAACTTTGACGATAATCTTCCAAAAAAATCCGTGTAACTTCCTTTCCATGAGTTTATAACCTCAGAAATTTCAATATTCCGTTCAACAAGTTCTTTTGTTTTGAAAGATGTTGAAAACACACTAATAATTTCCATATAAAATCCATATTTCCAAATTAGCTTAGAAGCTGCCCTAGAAAGAGAATAATTATTTTGAAAAAATTTAAAAAAACTTGTAAATTTAATTGTTTGGTAATCTTCTGGTGATATAGAAATAACATAAGAGCATTTCTCTTTTCCCCATAACTCCTGCAATTTAAAGAACATTGCACTTTTTCCAGTACCTCGCCTACCCACGACCACAGAACAATCTTTATTTTCTATGACACTGCGATATTCTGGTGTTTCGATAAAGTTTAATAGAAGATTACTTTTATCATTTTCAGCAGTTTGCTCTCCTAAAAGCTTGGAGCGTAATAAAACACTTTTCATAGTCATTGCTTTTTCCTATACTACTGAATGATTGATAGAGAAACCCAACAAAATTAAGAATATGCCCAGTTTATTTATAAATATCTTTGCGATGTCCGACTTTAACAACGGTAATTATCAGTACATTATTATCAATACTGTAAATAATTCGATAATCGCCTACACGGATACGATAAAGTTCAGCATCCGATTTTAATTTTTTAAAACCTTGTGGTCTTGGATTAGCTGCCAAGTTTTCAATCGCTTTAACAATTTTAATTTGCTGGGCTTTTTCTAATCTAGCGAATGATTTCTCAGTAGAGGGCTTAATAATAATTTCATAAGCCATATTTGTTTTTTAGCTCTGATAAAGAAATACCACCCGATTCTTGTAATACCTGTTCGGCTTCTTTAGCATCGAGTTCATCTTGATAATTTTCTAGGTGTTCCTGTAACATTTTTTTCAATAATTGGGCGTGGCTCAGATGCTCTAATTCTACTAGCTCAGTTAGCAGAGTTGCCGTTTCATCGTCTAATTCTAAAGTCATCATGAGCGATTCTCACAAGTTATGTATGACAGGTAAAGTTGCTAGACCTGCGAGGTTTTAAAAACCTCGCGGGTCTTTATTACATTTTATGTGTGTTCAGATTATGCCCTGCTTCTTTATAGTGCCGATAGCGCTCTCTACCTACTGCTTTAGTCGATTCGCTGTTGTCCAATATTTCCAGCACCCGTTCAGCGTTGGCACACTGTGAGGATAAATTAATCACGGTTTTTTGCCACTGTGCGGGTGCGGGGATTGAGCCGATTAATACGTGTTCAGTCGTGGGAAGGTCGCCTGTATAAAGCTGGTGCGGTATAAAACTGCCTGCCCTGAATGTCCAGAGCAGGTCGTCTAGTGCTTGGCTTTGCTCAGCGTCATCAGTCAACACATAGCAAAACTGGCCGCTACGGTACACTTTTTCAATCAGCTTGCAGGCGAACAGATAACGCTCTTTTAGCGATTCAGTCGGCAACACATAAAAACTGACTTCAGTCACGTTGTTGCGCGCGGTCAAGCAAATACTGGCTTAATAAGGGCACCGGGCGGCCTGTTGCACCTTTGGTTTGCCCTGTGCGCCAGGCGGTACCGGCAATGTCCAAATGCGCCCAGCGGAATTTTTCGGCGAACCGCGCCAAAAAACAGGCGGCGGTGATGGTGCCGGCATCTTTGCCGCCGACATTGGCCATATCGGCAAAATTGGATTTAAGCTGTTCCTGATAATCTTCCCACAACGGCAAACGCCAGACACTGTCATTGGCGGTTTCAGCGGCTGTATTTAAGTCGTTGCACAAGGCATCATCGTTGCCGAGCAAGCCGCTAGCGACACGGCCTAAAGCCACCAGACAGGCGCCGGTCAGGGTGGCCAGGTCAATAACCACTTCGGGGTTGTAGCGTTCGGCGTAAGTCAGAGTGTCGCACAGCAGCAGACGGCCTTCGGCGTCGGTGTTCAGCACTTCGATGGTTTTTCCGGACATGCTGGTCAAAATATCGCCGGGTTTGTTGGCATCGCCATCGGGCATATTTTCCGACGAAGGAATCAGGCCGATAATGTTCAGCGGCAACTGCATTTGCGCGGCGGCGAGCAAAACACCGAGCACGGTGGCGCCGCCGCACATGTCGTATTTCATTTCATCCATACCGGCAGCGGTTTTTAATGAAATGCCGCCAGCATCAAAGGTTAGGCCTTTGCCTATCAGCACGATAGGTTTGGCGTTTTTCTCGCCGCGCTGGTAATCCAAGGTTATTAATTTTGCTGGCTGACGGCTGCCCCGCGACACCGACAGCAAAGCGCCCATGCCCAACGCCGCCATGTCTGATTCTTCGAGGATTTTAACGGTCAGGCTGTCATATTGCTTAGCCAGCTCCAGCGCTTGTTCGGCAAGAAAAGCCGGGGTGCAAAGGTTTCCCGGCAAATCGCCCAAATGCTTGGTTAAAGTCATGCCTTCGGCGATAGCCTTGCCTTGCAACAAGCCGGAATGCGCCAAAGCACGCTCGTTTTCCGGTGCGGCAATAGCGATTTTTTCCAGCTTTATTTCGGTGTCTTTGTCCGATTTTGTATGGGTAAATTGATAAGCAACATCGTTAAACACTTCGATGATATGCCGTGCTTTCCATTGCCAGTCGCGGTCGATCACAGCGCATTCGGCCAGGCAGCAAACAACCGATTTTATCTGCGTTTTTCTCAGGCTGTTAATGGCGGCGAGCAGGGCTTTTTTGTAATTCTTGCCTGACAACGGCGTGTTTTCGCCCAATCCAACCAGCAAAATGCGTTCAATTTGCTTGTGCGGCACGGCATTGATTAACACCGTTTCGCCATTTTTGCCGCTGATGTCGCCACGGCTGAGAATGTTATTAATCAGGCCTTGGCTGCTGTTATTAAGGGCAAGCGCTGACGGACTGAGCTGGCGGTCTTGATAGACGCCTACAATCATACAATCACATTGCAGTTCTTCTAATGGCGCGGTTTCTATTGAATAGTCCATAATTTACCCTTGGTTTTGCGGAACGGAGAACACTCTTGAACTGAGCGGTTTTGGACGATTATACAACACAACTATTGATTTTTGATGGTGGCTGATGAAAGGCAACCGGCAAAAAAACAAGGCTAATTGAGCCAACCTTTAACCCTGGTCGGCAGGCATGATGACAATGAGTCATTTCCAATACTGTTGTTTCCTATAAAATACGCCGCTATTTTATAGGCTCACGCCAAGGTTTGACGCCCTGTTTTTGTTATACAACACACATTCATGATGGGAGATACGCTTGGAAGTAAATTTGAATAAAGGCCATAAGGCGGGCCGGCGCAAAATGGTCACGGTTTTAGACAAAATGGTGGCCTCGGATTTGTTAAGGACGCTGCTGGCGGTATGGTCGGTGATTGTGGTGATTATCGTCAGCCGACAGTTCATCAGGATTCTCGACAAGGCTGTTGAAGGGCAAGTCTCCAATCAAACCTTAATGACGGTGCTGGGGTTAAAAACGGTGATTGCCAGCGCCACTTTTTTACCGGCTGCTTTGTTTATGGCGGTGCTGATGGTTCTCGGGCGCATGTATCGGGATCAGGAAATGTCGGCAGTAGCATCAGCCGGAGGCGGTTCGGGAACGGTGTACCGGGCGGTATTTTTGCTGGTGTTTCCGCTCAGCATGGTGTCGGCAGGCTTGTCTTTGTATGTGTCGCCGTGGGCAGAAGCGATGATGGATCAAATCATGCACCAAGATAAGGAATCGGCCGATCTTAGGGGTATTGCCGCCGGAAAGTTCAGCGAATACAGCCATGGCGATTTGGTCTTTTATGTGGAAAAAATCGATGCCAACAAAAAAATGCAGCAGGTTTTTGTGCAGCACCGGCAAGGCAGCCGTTTGGCCATCATTAATGCCGAATCAGGCCGACTGGAAGATTTGCCTGACGGGCGCTATGTCATTTTAGAAAATGGCGAGCGCGTACAGGGACAGCCGGGCGCCTTAAATTATACGATTGAGCAGTTCGCCGAATATGCGGTGCGCGTCGACAGCAAAGAATCGAGCGTTAACTTCGGCAAGGCTGCGATTGCCAGTAATGAGTTGATGCGTTCCGAGCAAATTACCGATATTGCCGAATTGCAGCGCCGCTTTTCCATTCCGGTCGGCGTCATGCTACTGACCTTTATCGCCGTGCCTTTGGCGCAGATGTCACCGCGTGGCGGCGTTTACGGCAATATGCTGGTGGGTTTTTTGATTTATTTCAGTTACGGCAACCTTATCCGTGTCAGCCAGAGCTGGGTCATGAACCAAACCATTCCGCCGTGGCTCGGTACTGTTGGCGTCAATACGCTGCTGCTGGTGATAGGCGGGGTGTTGCTGGCCAGACTATACGGCTGGCAATGGCTGCTGATGAAAATTAAACAAAAGGTGACCCGGTGAATGTCTTAACCGCTTATATCGTCAGGGAAATATTAAAAGGCTCGTTTATTGCCGTCTTATTATTATTGACCTTATTCAATTTATTCACTTTTAGCGACCAACTCAAGGATCTGGGCGTAGGCAATTACGGCCTAAAGGAAATTTTTTATTATTTGGCACTGACCTCCCCCACCGTCTTTTATGAACTGATGCCCGCATCTGCGTTGTTGGGCAGCCTATTTATCCTGGGTGCAATGGGCAATAACCGCGAACTGATTGCGATGCAGGCTGCAGGCTTATCCGTTTTCGGCATCATCCGTGCGGTTCTGCTGGCCGGTGCAATACTGGTGGTCATTTCGATTTTGGTCGGCGAATTTATTGCGCCAGTCACCGAGCGGGCGGCACGTGTGCTCAAAGTCACCGCCCAGAACGAACAGGTTGTGATGGATGCCAAATACGGGCTGTGGCTGCGCGAAGGCAAGATGTTCATTAATGTCCGCAAAATACAGGACGACGGCAGCCTGTCCGACATCAGCATTTACGAGATTGACGAGCAACGCCGCTTGCGTTACTCAACCCATGCCGAAACGGCGGTTTTTCAGGGCAATCAGCAATGGAAGCTGGAGCAAATCCGGCAGTCGGCCATTTCGACACAGCAAATGGGCGCAACCCATTACGGGCAACAAGTCTGGAAATCAAGCGTCGCGCCGGATTTGCTGAAAATCGTGGTGGTCAACCCGAACAATTTATCGCTGTATGACTTGGCGATGTACATTGATTTTTTGAAAAGTAACCACCAGAAATCGCATGAATTTGAGCTGGCTTTCTGGGGGCGCGTGGTTAATCCGCTAATCGTTTTTGTCATGTTGCTGGTGTCCGCGCCTTTTGTTATCGGTGTGAAGCGCGGCGTTAATGTCGGCGGACGGATGATGATAGGCGTTGTCATCGGCATGGGTTTTAACATCATCGACAAGATCGTCGGCCATGTCGGTTTGATTTATGACCTTAATCCGCCGCTAATGGCCTTTGCGCCAAGCCTGACCGTGTTAATACTGGCGCTATGGGCGTTAAAGCGGGTTCAAGGCTAAGTGATGGGAATTTTCCATGAAGGACTCGAAGAATCAAACTTCGTGCCCTTCGTGGTGATGATTTTTTTATCCGTTAAAATAAGTCCACTCAATTAGACAACGCCTTCATGGCGTCATTAATTTGCTGCTTGGCTTCATGCAGTAAACCCAATGAGTTCTCTGGAGAAAGGGTAAAATCCTTTAATTTGCTGGCGGCAGGAATAGAGGTGATAGTCGGCAGTTCGGATGCACCTTGCCCAATTTTACTGTGTAAGCGGGACAGCACCACAATGTCGGTTAAGCTCATCTCTTCGCTATTATTTTGATACCAGTCCTCAGAATAGAGCGGTACTTTAAGAAAATCCTCGGAAAATCCCCAATCAAGCAAAATCTTGTAACCCACCGGCCCTTTAACGCACGGCAGAGCCAACTCAATATCGGCCTCGCTGTAATAGTCTTTCGGCAACTTGGCAACGAAACTTAAAAACGGTACAGCCCCTATATCACAGGTAAGCCCCGCAAGCAGGGCTTCTTGTGGATTGCACTGTTTTGTGGTGGCCGATAAAACATGGCTAATAGTGGCGATATGGAGGCTTTGCTTCCATATTTTATCGGCGTACTTATTGAGCAGCGGTGAATTGCTCTTAAAAACGCGGCCAAGACTTAAAGCAATAACCAAATTACGTGCGGCATTTAAACCAATACGGTTGACCGCTTCAAGGCAGCTTTTTGCCGGGACTACGCTGACATAAAGCGGGCTGTTAGCCAAGCCGATCAGTTTGGCAGAAATGACCGGGTCGAGCTGGATGATTTTTACCGCATCGGCAACGCCAATATCCTGCTGCATAGCATGCTGCAATTTCAGTGCAATGCCGGGCAACGACGGTATTTCAAGTTCTTCATTAAGATAATAATGGGCAAAACTGTTCAATAATTTATTTTTAGCCAACTCGGTAGGGATCACCAACTTTGACAATTCAGATGCCGGTGCGTATTTGCTGGACATGATTTTTTGCGAGACGCGCAACACACTGACCTTGGTTTTAGCTATCGCCGTGGTGGTGTGTTTGGCGCCGCTGGACAGCGGGAATTTGGCAGGCCCAGTCCCTGAGGCTATCTCGTAGCTTTTGCCATTCCCATCCGATAAAGAAACGCAGCCATCAAGCAAATATAACGCTGAATCGGTCAGCTCACCCGCATGAAACAAGGCCGTTTTTTCAGGAAATATTTCGGATTTCAGGCCAGAGGCAAAGGCCAACAGTTTCTCACTGTCGTAATTGCGGATAGGAAAAAGCCCTTTTAAAACATCTATCGACACATCTTCACCGATAGCGCTTATGCTGGGGGTCAGTGGGCTATTTTTTTTATCTTTAAGAAAACTAGTTAAAAGGGACATATTAGTTTTTTAAGAATTAAGTGAAATGGGTTAGCATAACAAGCCTGCTAGGTCTAAATTATACGTGAAAAATGTGATGGAATTAGCATTTTTTACTTAAAATACCTGAACCCACCGTGTTTTATTAAGATAGTCCAAATATCGGAAAACAGTGAGTTTTGTTATAAAAATGGGCTACCAACTTAAGACGGGACATCCAGTAACTTCAATGAGTTAGAATTCAGTCGCTCACGGCCTTTTCGAGGCAAGGGTAACTCCCCCATCTTATCAAGCACCCATAAAAATAGGTCTGGAAAGTCAGTATTAAACA
>JAUXXQ010000208.1 GCA_030684815.1 Methylobacter sp.
AATGTTTCAGCCGGGGTTGCAAACCCCGGCCAGCTTCGTTATTTGGATAATGAAAATATGGGCAAAACGTAACTACTCAGGGACTGTTAAAAATGACTAAATAGAACACCGATGCCAACCGTGCTTTATCCGTGATTATCCGTTTGATCAGTGCTATCCGTCGACTGCAGGGATGCAGGAGGTAGAGCACCAAAAGTAGGCGCTTTAGGCGATGCAGGAGCAATTGCCGAGTTCTATTTCCTTTTTCGCTGAGTAGTTACGGCAAAACCTTGGTTAATTATTTACAGCAGCTTGTTGGCAAACCGTTATTAAACTTTCAGGTATAAAAATGACCCGCAAAAAACTCCCGATTGGTATTCAAACATTTTCCGAAATTCGCACAGAAGGTTATTACTACGCCGATAAAACGGATTTTTGTTACAAATTGGCAATGCAGGGAAAATACTATTTCCTTTCGCGTCCGCGCCGTTTTGGGAAAAGTTTGCTGATTGACACGTTGGGCGAATTATTTGCAGGGAATCAAACATTGTTTGAAGGTTTGTCTATCCACGATAAATGGGACTGGTCAGTTAAATATCCTGTGCTTCGCATTAGTTTTGGTGGTGGCGTTGTCAAAACTATCGAAGATTTAAATGATAATATTCAAGATTTGCTTGAAGTTAACCAAAAAGCATTGAACATTGATTGTGGTGAACGTTCACACAAAAATTGTTTTGCTCAACTCATCCGCGCTGCACACGAAAAAACAGGTCAGCGCGTGGTGATTCTCGTTGATGAATACGACAAACCGATTTTAGACAATTTACACAAACCTGAAATTGCCAAAGAAATTCGAGACGGTTTGCGAAACCTTTACTCCGTGATTAAAGACAGCGACGCGCACGTTAAATTTGCCATGCTCACCGGCGTTTCAAAATTTAGCAAAGTCAGTTTGTTTTCAGGACTGAATAATTTGCGTGACATCACGATAAGCCGCGATTATTCGGCGATTTGTGGTTATACCGACGAAGACATTGATACGGTTTTTGCGCCCGAAATCGGTGAGTTAGACCGCGAAAAAATTCGCCACTGGTACAACGGTTATAACTGGACGGGAACGAGTGTTTATAACCCGTTTGACGTGTTGTTACTGTTTGAAGAACGGCTATTTAAAGCCCATTGGTTTGAAACCGGTTCTGCCACTTTTTTGATTGATTTGCTCGCGCAGCGCGGTTTTTTCACCCCAAATTTAACTAACACGCAGACCAGCTTGGAACTTTTATCAGCATTTGATGTTGAAAAAATTAGCAACGAAGCCCTACTTTTTCAAACGGGATATTTAACGATTTCTCGCGTGGAAGAACCGTTGCCTAATTTGTGGATTTACGTTTTGGGTTATCCCAATCACGAAGTCGAAACCAGTTTGAATAACGCTTTGCTCGGCGCGTTGGGGCTAGATGAGCAACAAGCGTTATTGAACCGTTTGCAGCTGATTCCAATTTTGAAAAACAACGATTTCGCTCAAATGCAAAATCTGTTCACTGCGTTTTTCGCCAGCATTCCCAACGATTGGTACAGAAACAACCCGATTGCACAATATGAAGGTTATTACGCGAGTATTTTTTATTCGTATTTTGCTTCGTTAGGACTCGAAATAATTTTAGAAGATGTGACCAATTTCGGGCGCATTGATATGACCGTGAAATTTAACGACAACGTTTATTTGTTTGAATTTAAAGTCGTAGAACTGGTGCCAAACGGCAAAGCACTTCAACAACTTATCGATAAAAATTACGCCCAAAAATATCAAGCCTTAAATCAGCCGATTCACTTGATTGGCGTGGAATTTAGTAAAGAAGCGCGGAGCGTGGTGGGTTTTGAATTCCTAACTATTTTAATGAAAATCGATCCAATCTGACCCTTATTGATTCGATTCTGGTCAACTAGTAAAGCTCTCATGCCTTTTTACTACACACCGTACATAATCCTCCCTCTGCTTTCCGCACTGGTTAACGGAGCTCTAGCGGTTAAAGCTGGAAAACTGCGTAATATCCCAGCAGCCTCCAGACTTTTCTGGGTCATGTTAGGCTGTTCTGGTTGGTCACTGTCTTATGCGCTCAATACGGCTTCTACTGCACTGGATATGAAGGAGTTCTTTCTCAAATGCGGCTTCACTTTTGGCTCTATCACACTGATCAATCTGCCACTTCTGTTTCTGGCGCTTATGGGGCTGACTCGGCTGATAAACCGATGGAGCATATTGTTGTTCGCCGTCATACCTCTCATTTCAACAACTCTGAACTGGATACCAGAGCTACAAGTTTTTTTTCGCAGTGATTTTCACTTGGTGCAGACAGGGAATCTACTGCTGATCAGCTTTGTTGAAGGTTTCTGGTACAAACTTCATTTCAAATATCTGTACGTCCTACAACTGCTTATTTTTCTGCTGGCTCTTTGGTTTATTTTTCGCAGCAGTCGGGTTCGGCGCAACAGTCTGATTCTGGCTCTTGTTGGCATGTTCTTGCCGCTTTTGACCGATATTCTCCCCTATTCTCCGGCCAATGAATTTTCCATGGCAACCTCGGTTCTCTTTCTCACTGGTCTCTGTTTCTGGTGGGCTGCCTTGCGACATCACCTGCTTGACCTAGTACCAATAGCCAGGGAGAAGCTATTTGAAGAGATGCACGAACCGGTACTCATAATGGATTCCCACTGCCGGATGGCCGCCATTAATAATGCCGCTTCGCAACTCGGGTTAGAGCAGTCATCGGTCGGATTGAGTCTGGTTGAGCTGTTTCCGCTGGGCACTCCTCTTTACAGCCTGGCATCCCTCGAAAACAACGGTGTGCTGCATGATCTAGAAAACAACCGCTGGTGGCGTATTTCCCGTAAAGAGCTGTATAAGGACAATGAGCATCAGGGCGCGTTGTTGGTGCTGCACGATATTACCCCGTTGCAGCAGTTACAGATTGAACTTGAAGAAAGTAAAAAACACCTTGTTGTGTCGCTTGCCGCCGAACAGCGTGCACGAGGAGAGCAAGAGCGCTTTCTCGATATGATCGCTCATGAATACCGTACTCCTCTGGCGATTATTCAGGTCAACCATGATATTTTGGGAATTGCCTCGCTTGATATAAAACAGCAGGAGAAGAGCCTGGCAACAATGTCCCAGGGGATTCGACGACTGAAGGAGATCTTCGACAGTTACCTGCAAAAGAGTGACTTTGAGCGCAAGTTAGAGCTGAACCTAGCGCCTCTTGATGGTGCTCACTTTATTCGAAAAATTCTGTCTGAAGCTGAAGCACTATGGGGAAAACGCTTCGCTCTAACATGCGACAATGAGACTCCGCTCATAATCAATGCCGATCAAAAGCTTCTCAAAACGGTCATATTAAACCTGCTCGATAATGCCGCCAAATATTCTCCTCCCTCTGATACCGTTGCGCTGACAACAGAATTAACCGATAGAGAAATGATCTTTGTCTGTGAAAATAGCTTGGCTTCATCAGGTGAGATTGACATTCCCCAGATTTTCAATAAATTTTATCGAGGAAAAAATATCCAAGGAACCAGTGGCTCTGGGGTCGGACTCTATCTGGTCAGCAAGATCATCGAAGAACATGGCGGCTCGGCTGAAGTGGAAATTTGTGCGCAGGAAGGATTTCGGATTACCATCAGACTCCCCAGGCTAAAAGGAGAAATATCCAAATGATCTCACCGGTTACGATTATTATTGTTGAAGATGATCAGGCGCTGCGACAGAGCCTGTGTGATTATCTCATGCTGAGCGGTTTTGCTGTTGAGGGGGTCGGAAGCGGGCTGGACTTTTACCAGAGCATCAAGGGTAAAACATTTGATGTGGCGGTAATTGATATAGGGCTACCAGACCAGTCCGGCTTTGTTCTGGTGGAATACGCGCGTAAAAACACCGACATGGGGTTGATCATCATAACCGCCAACGACTCCATCAACGCACGGATAACTGGTTATCAGTCAGGAAGTGACCTGTTTCTTACCAAACCAGTGGATTGCCGTGAGTTAGCTGCTGCCATTACCAGTATAGCCACCCATAGAAATGAGAGTCCGTCTCATGCCAACATCCCTGAAGCCTGGGTTCTGGAGCGGCTAAAGCGACTACTTACCGCACCTGACGGAACCCAATTCATCCTGACTGCAAAAGAGTATGAGTTGTTAGATCTGCTGGTTTGCGCTCCGGGAGAAACGGTTAGCAGGGAAAAACTGCTACTGCACATATATAAAGACACCAGCGAATCCAATAGTCGCTCACTCGATAGCCTAGTCCGTCGCCTAAGGCGAAAATTTAAGCAAAATGGCTGTTGCCAATCACCAATCTTGACATCATACGCTTCTGGCTACCTTTTCAGCGCCACCATCCACCTCAGCTAGACAAAACACCCCGCACCACTCGGCAGTAACCTCACCGGAAGTACTGCTAAACCGCATCTCCACTTCGTCACATTTTGTCACATTTGCTCAGAAAGCGTGGGTGGATACTCCTCTGTGATTCTGTTTTCATAGTGACAATTACAGCGCAGCCTGGGCAACGCCCGGCTGCAACGCGATAACCTTTCCATGAATACACCCGAGGAGAATAACCATGGCTGAACCTACTTTCCACCCCCCCCAAACCAATCCCTTTGGGTTAACTAATGTTGGCAGGTATGCCAGCCCTGTGTTTGTGCAATAACAAAAGGAGGCAAACAATGAAAAAGAATCAATGGCTTAAAAAGCTAGTAGTAGCAGGGATACTGTTAAATACAGGGGTGCTCTTTGCAGGAGGCAATACTGTCTATACCGTGACTATCGTCAACACAGGGCAGACGACCTGCCACCTGAGCCATAAAGCCTATCTCGCTCGCACCTTGGATGGCACATCGCAGAGCAGCTGCGAGGTGACGGCCACAGATTTTGAGTCTGGTGTATCGAATGCAACAGTGAGTGCCGTGATGGCGGACAAAATCCGTTTCACCGCACCACTTACCCTGCAAAATAACCCGTTTACGCTGTTGGCAGGCGACATCGCCATCGAAGCAGCAATCACGGCTAATGATGCGAATATGACCTTCATGTCGCTTGGAGATATACATATCGATGCACCCGTTGTAGCCAACAATGCCTCGGTAAGCATCGGCTACGGCATGGTGATGGAAGACGGAGATGTGACTGGCTACGGAGCTGATGGAAAGCTCATGATGGGATTAAGTGAGGCGGGTTTCACAGGTAGCCTCAGCTTCTTCGAGGCGGACGGATCCACCGCACGCGGCGGTTCTGATTTTCTAACCATCAACGGTGAAAGCTACACCGTCCTCACCGATATGACTGGCGTGCAGGGCATCGATGCTAATCTGTCCGGCCACTATGCACTGGGGAGGGAAATCACAGGAGGGGCCTTTACACCACTGGGTACCGACACCTCTTTAGGTAGCGCATTTACTGGCGAATTTGATGGACTAGGCCATCAAATAACAGGGCTTACCTATAATGATTCGAACCAGTCACATGTAGGTCTCTTCGGCGGGGTCGTGGGTGCGGTGATCCGAAACACAGGCTTAAGGGATGTGGACATTCATGGTCTTAGATATGTCGGTGGCTTGATCGGGTCGGGCACCGTGGTGACGGTTCACAATGTCTTTGTAACCGGCACGGTTTCCATACCTAACGCAATAATTAACAATACCTTGCCCCGTGGAGTTGGCGGGGTGATCGGCTATATCTCCAACAACTGGGAAGGGCGTTCCTATATTGGCTACAGCCATGCGTCCGTCATGGTTAGTGGCTATTTTAGAGCGGGCGGTTTTGGGGGCGAAATCAATGCTGCCGATCTTGAATACCTGTTCGCCAGTGGGGAGGTAAATGCAAGCAATGGCAATGGCGGTGGTCTGATTGGGGATTTGCGGCACAGCACACTTAGTGATGCAAGTGCCAGTGGGAATGTCAACGGCAGCGACCAGACGGGTGGGCTAGTCGGCCTTATGAGTGATGGCTCGGTCAAAAGGAGCCATGCCACCGGCATGGTGACTGGGATAGGCTGGGCTTTTGGCGGGCTAGTCGGTGAATTATTCTCTGTAACACTCGACGATAGTTATGCAACTGGGTCGGTCACTGGATACTGGGCTGTTGGCGGCTTGGTTGGCGCGACGGATGCCATCATCACCAACTCCTATGCCACCGGCCTGGTGACCGGGACCGACTCGGATATCGGCGGCCTGATCGGCGAATACTATGGTGGCACCATTACTAATGCCTATGCCACAGGAGATGTAAACGGAGGAAATAAAGTGGGTGGTTTGATTGGTACTGTATTCGCAGCAACATCCATAGCAAACTCATACTCTAAAGGTGATGTCACATCAGCAGCTACTGATGAGAGCAAAATTGGTGGACTAGTAGGTGAGCTGTCTGCAACGCTAACTATCATTAACTCTTATGCAGTAGGAAAAGTAAGTACAGCAAGTACAACCTGGGTAGGCGGAGGTCTAATAGGTAATGGAGACGCCACCAATGTATCTAACTCTTTTTGGGATACAAATACAAGCACAACATCTAAAGGAGTCGGGGGAGCGATAGCTAGTCTAGTTGCTGATCCTGCGGGTGTGATAGGTAAGAGTACAGCAGAGATGCAATTAATCGCTACTTTCACTACTAGCCCAGTCGATTGGAACATCACAGCAGATACTACTATAGATCTAAACTACCCATTTCTAGCATGGACAAACGCTACCCATAAGGATGGAGAATTTGTGTGGGTAATAGGCACTAAACCTCCAGCAGCAACAGCACCAGATGCCCCTGCAAATGTCACAGCCACAGCAGGCAATGGACATGCCAGTCTAGCTATCACCGTGGACGATGGCGGTTCGCCATTGACTGGCTACACTGTCAACGTCATACCCGATGGCGGAGAGTCCATTGCACTAGTGTTAGATAGCATAGATGTGGATAGCACGGTTACTCTTCAGGGTGTCACGGCTACTATCATGGAGCCTCATGCTGGCTCTGTGGTCATTAGAGTCGATGGATTGACCAACGGTACGAGCTATACCTTCACCGTGAGCGTGACAAATAGTGAAGGAAGCAGTGCTTCATCACTTGCTACTGAATCTGTTACACCCAAATCTCTCGTGATCTCGAGCACGCCTGAAACGGAAGTGAACACAGGTCAGTTGTATCGGTACTCCCTGCGAGGGATGGACCCAGAGGGCAGGACACTTGAGTGGTCAGTGAGCGATTTACCGGATTGGCTCGTGCTGAAGAGTGAGTTTACAGTTTCCACCCTAGCAGGATCGCCAGGTTCCGCTGCACTTACCGATGGCACAGGAAATAGTGCGCGCTTCAACACACCATATGGCTTCGATATTGATGAAGATAGAGTTCTGTATGTCGCTGATTGGAAAAACAAGGCCGTCAGAAGGGTGGCTCCGGATGGCACAGTCACGACTGTTGCCACGGGCTTTAATGAGCCCAAGAAGGTGGCGATGGGACCAGATGGGCAACTATTCGTGGGCGATACCGCCAATCGTGTCATCTATCGAATCGACAAGAACCTTAACAATTACACGGTCACTGATGACGACATTTATGTGGGCAAAAAGCTGACGAGTGGCAATGTGAATGGCAGCTTCTCTGTCGCCGAATTTAGCCAGCCCAACGGTCTCGTCTATCACAAGCGTGATGGCACAAACTATCTCTATGTAGCCGATCGGGGGAACAATGTCGCAAGGGTCATCAATATGGATACGGAGCAGGTCTCGACACTGGTCGATAAACCTGCGGATCGAATTAGCTTCAAGCAACTTCTCGGCGTGTCGGTCGATACTAATGGAGATATAATCCTTGTAGAGAGAGGCGACAATTCGCCTTTTGAAGGTTATGCCCACAAGGTCTCGATGACATCAGGCGTGGCAGGAACGATTGAGACCATCGCAACAATACCAAACAGCAATCCATACGATGTCTATGTTGATAGCTTCGACAACATCTATGTGGCAGGATGGAACGCTCACAAAATATTCTTATTAGAGCCAAACGAGGACAAAACCGTGTACGCACAGTCGGACTTCGTGGGAACTGGTGTGATTGGTTTTGCAGATGCTGGTACGAACTCGACTTTCAGTAGTCCCATCGGCATTGGAGCCGACAGGGACGGTTTCGTCTATGTGGCCGACCACAATAACCATACTATTAGAAAGATCGAGTTTGGTTCCTGGCTAGAGGGAACACCGCCCGAGGCAGGAGTAACAGACGAAATCGTGGTAACTCTTTCAGCGGGTAATGATAGTGTTGAACAAAAAATTTTTATCACGATCACCGATCCGCTAACAGCTCCACAAGCCCCTACAAATGTCACAGCCTCAGCAGGCAATGGCAGTGCTACAGTAAACTGGAGTGCTCCAACAAACAATGGCGGAAGCACTATCACAGGCTATACAGTCACGGCTTCACCTGGTAATGCTACATGTGCAACCGCGACTACATCTTGTACAGTTTCAGGGCTTACAAATGGCACCGCTTATACATTTAGTGTAGTGGCTACAAATAGTGCGGGAAGTAGTGTGGCTTCATCTGATACCAGTCCAGTGACACCTACTGCACCAGCACCAGCTCCAACCCCTGAGCCAACCCCTGAGCCAACCCCGGAGCCAACGCCTGAGCCAACGCCTGAGCCAACGCCTGAGCCAACGCCTGAGCCAACGCCCGTGCCAACTCCAGAGCCAACGCCTGAGCCAACGCCTGAGCCAACGCCTGAGCCAACTCCAGTGCCAACGCCTGAGCCAACGCCTGAGCCAACGCCAGAGCCAACGCCAGAGCCAACTCCAGAGCCAACTCCAGAGCCAACACCCGTGCCAACGCCTGAGCCAACGCCTGAGCCAACGCCTGTGCCAACGCCTGTGCCAACGCCTGAGCCAACGCCTGAGCCAACGCCCACTACCACAGAAACCGTAGATGGCGTAGTCGTTACCGGTACCACGGAAACTACCACCACAACTGTAACCGATCCGGTCACCGGTGAAGAACAGGTCGTTACCACCGTAGTGGAGACAACCACTATCCCAATAATCCCCGAAGATCGGCAGGAGGAAGATAACACCTCGCCTTTAGCTGACATCCCGCTAGCGCGTGACAGCAGTGGCGAAATCTTGGTGCAGGTCAGTTTGCCTGCCGGCGTGGGGCTGACCTCTGAAGCCGTCACCGGCGGTGATAATCTGACTTTGCGCGAATTGTTGATTGCCGCGTCCGAGCCGCGTACCGGCCAAAACGGTTTTTCTGGCATTCTCGGCAATGGTATCGACGGCTTTGTGCCCGGCGTGCGCGATCAGGGGCAGGTCACTGTGCGCACGATTACCTTCGAGACCACGCCAAACCGCACCGAAGGCTTCAACGCGCCGATTATCATCAACGGTGCGTCCGGCGCCGGCGAACAGGATGCCAACAATCCCGACCGTCAAGAAGCGTTAATTATTGATGTGCGCAACCTGCCGCCCGGTACGGTGCTGCAACTGCATAACGTTGAGTTCGCCATCATCATCGGCACTTCCCGGATAACTGGCGGTAATGGCCAAAACTTTGTTATTGGTGATGACGCGGCGCAATTTATCGTGCTGGGCGCAGATGATGACGTGCTGCGC
>JAUXXQ010000008.1 GCA_030684815.1 Methylobacter sp.
ATTCCAGTTGAACGTTTGGTTGAGTTCTGTCGAGAGCTGCCCTATTTGCTGCATATCCAGTTTCCACCTTGGCAAAAAAACGTGGATATATGGATTATGCTTTCTATTTCAATGAGTTATATTTTTTGTCATGTACAGAGCGTAAATATATATTTTCATCGGTAATCCCCTGTTAATTTGGCGCTGTAGGCAGCCATTCATCAAAATGCAAACTGCCCGGCGCGCACCCATTGCGCCTGTTCGTTAGCCCAGGCGACAATATCTGTTTCATAAGTATGTATCGTCATGCCCCCCTCCTAATTAAGCAATTTTCGATTTTACACCACCACTTTAAAAAATTCTCTTCCGCTGTTGTTGTAAAGTGTATTTTAGAAACGCCGGATCATACCGTTTTCCCAGCATTTACACCCGTACATGATGATCACTGTTCGATCCTTTGAATTTTTTTCAAAACTTATGCCATTTCGGCTTGTGTTATTAAATCGATTCAACGATAATAGCCGTCCTTTAGCCAGTACGGCTAATGTTTAATGGTGATCGTGTCGGTCCTCCCGCAACGATACGCTGTGAACCCCGCCAGGCCCGGAAGGGAGCAACGGTAACAGCAGATTCGTGTGCCGGGATGTGGCTGGCATGATCGCCGCCCAAACACTACTCACCTTTCGAGCCTGCCATGAATTATCAGGTTCTTGCCAGAAAATGGCGTCCCCATAATTTCACCGAAGTCGTCGGACAAGAGCATGTGGTCAAATCGTTAATGAACGCTTTGCAACATGACCGCCTTCATCACGCCTATTTGTTCACCGGAACGCGCGGCGTCGGCAAAACCACCATTGCCCGTATCTTAGCCAAAGCCATCAATTGCGAAAACCTCCAGGATTTCAATCCGTGCGGCGTATGCAGCGTGTGTCGCGATTTGGATGAAGGCAGGTTCCTGGATTTAATCGAAGTCGACGCGGCATCGCGCACCAAGGTTGAAGACACCCGCGACCTGCTCGACAACGTGCAATATGCGCCCAATCACGGCCGCTACAAAGTCTACCTGATCGATGAAGTCCACATGCTGTCGGGGCATAGTTTTAACGCCCTGCTGAAAACATTGGAAGAGCCGCCGCCGCATGTCAAATTTCTGCTGGCAACCACCGACCCCCACAAAATCCCCGTCACCGTATTGTCCCGCTGTTTGCAGTTTAATCTGAAGCGTTTGCTGCCCAGCCAGATTTTTACCCAGATGGAATCCATCCTCCAGCAGGAGCATATTGAAGCCGAACCGGCCGCATTAAAATTATTAGCGCGCGCCGCCGATGGCAGTATGCGCGACGGTTTAAGTTTGCTGGATCAGGCCATTGTTTACGGCAACGGCAAGGTCAGCGCCGAAGAGGTCAACGCCATGTTGGGCACGGTGGCGCAACAGCCGGTTGATGACCTATTAACGGCTCTGGCTGAAGGTGATGCGCCCGCAATACTCGGCACCATAAACGAGCTGGCCCATTTAACGCCGGACTTTAGCGATGTATTGCAACAGATTTTGCAAGTCTTACATCGTATTGCCCTGTTGCAGCAAATACCCAGCGCTATCGACCACGATTTCGATGTGGATATGATTGCGGCATTGGCGGCTAAATTCAGCCCCGAAGACGTGCAATTGTATTACCAAATAGGCTTGGTCGGTCAACGCGACCTGGATCTGACCCCCGATCCGCGCAGCGGTTTTGAAATGGTCATGTTGCGGATGCTGACTTTCAGGCCGGTCGCTACTACGGCAGCGCCGGTTAAATCGGCCCAGCTTCGCCAGCCTGTTAATAAAGCGCAGGCGCAGCCTGCTTCTTATCAAGCGCAACCCGCTTCTCATCAGCCGCAGCCTGTTGACAATACAGAGGTAGCGACGCAACCTGCGATTGCCGCTGAAAAAAATTCTCCAGAAACCGTTGCCCAACAGTACGATTCCACCTGGATGGAAATGGTTGCTACGATGAAAATCAGCGGGTTAACGCGGGAACTGGCGCACAACTGCGTATTAGAAAGCATTGACGACACCACCTGCACTTTAATATTGGATCCGGGGCATAAACAACTACGCAGCAGCCGCACCGAAGCAAACTTGCAAAAAGCATTGCAAGCTTACCGCAACGCGCCGTTAAAATTAGTCATCAACGCCGAAAAAACCACGACTGCGACGCCTGCGGTACAATTGACCAAGGCGCGCGAAGACAAACAGCAAGCGGCCGTTGACGCCATTAATGCAGACGAAAACGTGCTGGCCTTAAAAGAGCACTTAGGCGCCAGAATCATGCCCGGCACCATAGAGCCAATCTAAATGAAGCGCCTATTTATAACGAACGGAGAAAATAAATGAAAAACGCACTCGGCAACATCATGCAACAAGCGCAAAAAATGCAGGAAGATTTTAAAAAAGCACAGGAAGAACTGGACGCCATGCAAATCATGGGCGAATCCGGCGGCGGCCTGGTGACCATCCTGATGACCGGCAAACGCGAAGCCAGAAAGGTCACTATCGACCCGTCGCTGCTGGATGAAGACAAGGATATGTTGGAAGATTTGGTCGCGGCCGCAATCAATGATGCGGTCAATAAAGTCGCAAAAATGAAAAAAGAAAAAATGACCGATGTCACCGCCGGAATGCCGCTGCCTCCCGGATTCCAGCTGCCGTTCTAACATGAAAAAGCCGGGCTTATTAGGGCAGTTAATCCAGAACTTATGCTGCCTGCCGGGTGTCGGCCCTAAAACAGCGCAACGCATGGCTTTTCATCTGCTCCAACGCGACCGCAACGGCGCCACAGCATTAGCCCAATCGCTGCAACAAGCACTGGAAAAGCTGGGCCATTGCCGACAATGCCGCACCTTGACCGAAGGCGATTTGTGCGAAGTTTGCGCCGACACGTCAAGAAATGACGCCGCACTCTGTATTGTGGAAAGCCCGTCCGATGCCTGGATTGTCGATCAGGCCACCGCATTCAGAGGCCGCTATTTTGTATTGCATGGCCGCTTATCGCCGCTGGACGGCGTAGGCCCCGATGAACTCGGTCTGGATCAACTGGAGCGTCAACTGGCAAACGGCAACATCAAGGAGCTGATTTTGGCGACCAACTCCACGGTCGAAGGCGAGGCAACCGCCTACTTTATCGGCGAACTGGCCAAAAAACACCAAGTCTCGGCCAGCCGGATTGCTCACGGCGTGCCCATGGGCGGCGAGCTCGAATACACCGACAGCAGCACTTTATCCCACGCCTTTAACGGCCGCACGGAAATATAGCCCCTCATTAACCCAACAAGGTGAAAGCTATGACTGATTGTTTATTTTGCAAAATGGTTGCCGGTGACATCAAACCGGACGTGGTTTTTGAAGATGAAAACGTACTGGCTTTCAGGGACATTAATCCCCAGGCGCCGGTACATATCCTGATTATCCCCAAGCGCCACATTGCAACCCTGAATGACCTGGATGATGCCTTGCTCGGAGGCTTGCTTTTACAAACCGCGACTAAGCTGGCGCAACAGGAAGGCTTGTCTGAAACGGGTTACAGAACCGTATTTAACTGCAACAAACACGGCGGACAGGAAGTTTACCACCTGCATTTGCACCTGCTGGGCGGACGGCAAATGCTGTGGCCGCCCGGATAAATGATAGTTTCCAATAAACTTGGCGTTCAATCGCCCGTCGCTTTCTGCTAAAATTAAACCTCAAATCAAAATCAACTTTCCTGGAAATAATTATGGCTTTTGTAGTTACCGAAAACTGTATCAAATGCAAATTTACTGATTGTGTCGATGTATGCCCTGTAGATTGCTTTCATGAAGGCCCCAATTTTCTGGTCATCGATCCGGATGAGTGTATTGATTGCACCTTATGCGAACCTGAATGCCCTGCCAACGCAATTTTTGCCGAAGACGAACTGCCTGAAGGCCAAGAAATATTCATCGAATTAAATGCGGAATTGTCCAAACAATGGCCGATCATCACCGACGTGAAACCGGCTTCAGCCGATGCTGATGAATGGAATGGCAAAGAAGGCAAGCTCGAATTGCTGGAAAGATAACCGCCCCGCACCAATGCGCAGTCAAATTTTTAGGCCAACAAGCCTTAGGTGATTGCCAACAATAAATATACCCAAATAGCGCCGGATTTTTACTCGCCGACCAATAGGATCGCACCGGCTATTGGGTATATTTTTCCAGAAAACCGCCTTATCGTTTCATACCCCGACATCGGGATAAATAGCATCCCTTCCTACACCAACAAGCACCAACAGCTTGCATGTAAGCACTGTTGAAAGCCGGATGCCACCCCATTCTATCGGGATAGTCTATGCTCAGCATTCGAGCAGAACCCACAACAAAAATGGCCTCCCACAACATTCCGGCAATAAAAAAGAAACTCGCCACCCCGCCTTTACTTAACCCAAAAAATACTATATCTTGTGCCTCCCTGACAAATAGACACTATATATAGCTGTCCCGCTTAAATCAGTCGCCCTTTAAATTTCCACCACCAACAGAGACATCCCATGCCGGCAAAGCTACACGTCATCCCCAACGCAGTCACCGAAATAACTTTTCAAGATGCTTCAATGGATATTTGGGACACCAAATACCGCTTAAAAACCAAAGAAGGCGACGTTATCGACGGCTCCATTGACGAGACCTACCAACGGGTTGCCAAAGCGCTTGCCGAAGTGGAAAAAGGCAAAACCCGGCAGGAACAATGCTACAAAGACTTTCTATGGGCATTGCGCCAGGGCGCCATTCCGGCGGGACGGATTACCTCCAATGCCGGCGCGTTGGCGCACAAACCGGCAACATCGACCATTAACTGCACCGTCTCCGGCACCATCGCCGATTCCATGGACGACATTTTGCATAAAGTGCATGAAGCAGGCTTGACATTAAAAGCGGGATGTGGTATAGGATATGAATTTTCAACCTTGCGCCCTAAAAACGCCTACGTTTCCGGAGCCGGTGCTTACACCTCCGGCCCGCTGTCGTTCATGGATATTTACGACAAAATGTGTTTCACCGTATCGTCAGCAGGCGGCAGACGCGGTGCGCAAATGGCGACATTCGATGTCGGCCATCCCGATGTGGTCGAATTTATCCGCGCCAAACGCGAAGACGGGCGACTGCGCCAATTCAACTTGTCGCTGTTGATTACATCCGAGTTTATTGAAGCGGTAAAAGGCGATCAACCTTGGTCGCTGTCATTTCCGGTCAGCGAAAAAGAAGTGCAACTGGACAATCTGGATCTGACTGATGCACAGCTCATCAAATGGCGCGATCTGCCTTACATCGACGGTTATGTCCTTAACGAAGACGGCCTGGTGGCTTGTAAAATCAGCAAAACCATGCCCGCGCGCCGTTTGTGGGACATCATCATGAGCTCGACTTACGACTACGCCGAACCCGGATTTATCCTGATCGACAAGGTCAACGAGATGAACAACAACTGGTTTTGCGAGAAAATTCGCGCGACCAATCCGTGTGTCACTGCAGACACACGCCTGCATACGCAATATGGCATGGTAAAAATCGGCGACCTTTACGCCAGCGGTGCGTCGTTAAATGTGACCGTCGATCATCGCGCACTCGGTTTGAAAGACAAGGGCACCGCCATACGGCCTGCTAAACCTGCGTTTATGACGGCGGCCTCAGCAGACATTTATCGGGTAACCACGCGTGACGGTTATGAAATTAAAGCCACCGCCTGGCATGATTTTTATACCGAGCGCGGCAAAATCAAACTAAAGGATTTGAAGTTAGGCGACAAGTTGCTGATTCAATCCGGTAAAGGTCAATTTGGGCAACAGGGCGACAATAATTTTGGCATGTTACTCGGCCTCATTACCGGGGATGGCCATTTCACCAACCGAGGCAAACAGCAACAGGCCGCCGTTATCAATTTATGGAACGGCGATCGTGATTTTGCTGAAAAATTAGTGGCTTATATTAACCAATTAATAGCTTCAACGACATTGTCACTCAACACAGCCAGAAGCTATAAGGTTTCAGCGGTCGCCGTGCCGGATCGTAATATGATCATGATCCGCTCGGTTTTATTGGCGAGAATATTGGAATTTTATGGCTTTAATAAAGACAGCAAACTGCGCGTTCCTGAAGTCATTTGGCAAGGCACTGAAGCCTGCGTTAAAGGTTATTTAAGCGCTTTATTTCAGGCGGATGGTACGGTCAACATCTCAGGCAACAGCATGTCTTGCTCAATAAGATTAGCCTCTTCACACACCCCCTTACTTAAAGACATACAAATATTACTCAGCAATTTCGGCGTATTCTCAAGAATTTATAAGCGCCGCAATGCTTCTTTTAGAATGCTGCCTGATGGTAAAGGCGGACAAAAATCATATTCTTGCCAAGCAGATTATGAACTTATTATTGACGGTACATCGCGTGAACAATTCATACAGGAAATTGGTTTTCTAGGTGACGAGAAAAATCAAAAATACCATGACTGGAAAATCGATAAACAATTGCTAAGAAAACAAGATTATTTGAGTGAAATTTCAGAAATCAGCTACCTGGGAAAAGAAGCTGTTTTTGATACCACTCAGGCTGACCACAACACCGTTATTTTTAACGGTCTAGTAACAGGTCAGTGTGGCGAACAGCCGCTTCCGCCTTACGGTTCGTGCCTTCTAGGCTCAATCAACCTGACCCGCTTCGTCAAAAAACCGTTCACTTCCGATGCATCGTTCGACTGGGACAATTACCGCAAAGCCATCAAAATTTTCACCCGCATGTTGGACAACGTCGTTGAAATCAACGGCCTGCCACTGCCCCAGCAACGCGAAGAAATCCTCACCAAACGCCGCCACGGCATGGGCTATCTGGGGCTTGGATCAACCGTCACCATGATGGGCATGAAATA
This sequence comes from Methylobacter sp., assembly GCA_030684815.1. Lineage (GTDB taxonomy): Bacteria > Pseudomonadota > Gammaproteobacteria > Methylococcales > Methylomonadaceae > Methylobacter_A. The sequence continues at coordinate 6,899 of JAUXXQ010000008.1, forward strand.
CGGCGATAACGCGTCCTTACAATTTACCGAAGAAGTGACCAAAGTGCTGGCCGTAGAAGGCTGGAAAGCCGGGCTTGCCCTGGCCAAAGAAAAAGGCGCAGCGCCGATTATGGAGCAGCTGTTTACCGTCACCGGCGAAATGCTGCACAAACGCCCGGAAATGATTGCCGATGGCCATCAAATCGGCGACCAACTACCCGGAAAATTGTTGCACAGCAAATACAGCCGTTACATGCAACAACTGGCGCAAGTAGAGCCCGAACTGGTTAACGAACTGATTGAAACCGGCGCCCGCTTCACCCATCACAGCTCGATTGCGCCGACCGGCACCATTTCGCTGTCGCTGGCCAATAACGCCAGCAACGGCATCGAACCGAGTTTTGCGCATCATTACTCGCGCAACGTGATCCGCGCCGGTAAAAAATCCAAGGAAAAAATCGACGTGTTTTCCTTTGAACTGCTGGCTTACCGCGAGATGATCAACCCGGATGCAATGCCGTACAGTGAAGATGCCGATAAAAAACTGCCGAATTATTTTATCGCGGCGGACGATGTAACGCCCAAACAGCATGTTGATATTCAGGCGGCGGCGCAAAAATGGATTGATTCGTCAATCTCGAAAACCGCCAACGTGCCGACCGATTATCCGTATGAAGACTTCAAATCGATTTATGAATATGCCTACGACAAAGGCCTGAAAGGCTGCACCACGTTCCGCTTTAACCCCGAAGTGTTCCAGGGCGTCTTGGTCAAAGAATCGGATCTGGAAAACACCACCTACCAATTCACCTTGGAAGACGGCCATGTGATGGAATTTAAAGGCAACGAAGACGTCGAATACGACGGCGAAATCCACAGCGCCGCCAACTTATTTGATGCCTTGAAAGAAGGCTATTACGGAAAGTTTTAACCCCTAAAAACAATGGCTCATAAAAAACCGAAAGTTTTTTGCAATACCAAGACTAACCATTATGGTTAGAAGGGGGTTATAATTTTGCCATTCTTCGATCTTGATAAAATTCGCGAAGCCGCTGCACAACAAAACATCAAATATAAAGGACTCAAGGTACCAAGAAGTATAAGAAATTTAAATTACACATTAGAAGATGTTTCAGCTTGCATCATTTCTTTAACAGCAGCTGATTTCCAAAAAACCATTGAATATCCGGATAAAACCATTCATGACGTTTATATTAAAAATGTTATTCGGGAAGAACAAACGGATAGGATTTATATGAAGCTGCGATTTCTCAACAACAGAGAAATTGAAATAGTCGAAATCGGTTCGTTCCATTTGTAAATTTGACAAGAAATCGTTTTGTAAAGGAAGGCCACGAGAATATGAAATTCGTGGTCTTTTTTTTGTAAAAAACCGAAAGTTTATTTAAAGACTTTCGATTGGTTATTCAACAATAACTCAACAAAATATAATTATGAATAAATGCGCTGAATGCGGCTCTTCAGATTTTGAAATCCGTATAGATCCTGATGAATCTCAACGAAATGGTCAATCGTACACTGTCGATGTTGAGTACTCGGTCTGCCGTCAATGTGGCGATGTCGTTATTTTTTCGGAGCAAATTAAACGCAATGATTGTGTGCTACGCGATGCCTGGCGAAAAATAGATGGTCTATTGACAGCACAAGAAATAGTTGCATTGAGAAACAAATTAAGACTAACGCAACAAGATGCAGCAAAAATTTTTGGTGGTGGCACTAATGCGTTTTCAAAATATGAACGTAGTGAGGTTATTCAAAGTGTAGCGATGGATAAACTCATGCGGGGCGCATTAGATGTGCCTGATATGTTTATTTGGCTCAAACAACAAGCAGGGTTAAATGAGAAGAAATTGCCTGCGTCAGATTACGACAATGTCGTTCCAATTACACATCGAATCATTGCCGATTTACAAACCAAATCGCACAAATCCTTATTTTCAGAACACGACGATTACCATGAGATGACAGATTATGGATAAACAACTCATAGCGCAAAACTCGGACATGCCGAAATTGCTGAATATTGTTTTGTATGAATCCAGTTTAAAACAATTTGCAGACATTCATGATCACGTTCAGTTAGGACAACAAAATAAACTGGCGATTAGAGCTGAAATAGGCGAAGCCGTTAACAGTAAAAACAGCAGCATCGATTTTTTCAGAGTATTTGTTGATCTAGGTATTCGGGTTAACGATTTATCGGCTACAGGAGCTGAACCGCAATTGCTCTATCAAATCGAGGCAACATTTAAGATAGATTACGAATTAATAAATAGCGCCGATGAAAAAACCTTAACAGAATTCGCACACGTTAATACTGTGCATACTATCTGGCCTTTCTGGCGGCAATTTGTTTTCTCGACAACACATCAGGCGCATTTGCCCTGCCCGGAAATTCCTCTTACAAAAATGCCCTGACAACATGACACAAAACATTAGCAAACAAGAGCAGCCTTCAGAACAAAGCCCTGCAACAATGATTGAGACTACAGACATGACCCATAAAATCAGCAAAAAAATCGTCAGCTACAAAGTCTTGAGTAAAGATGATGTAGAACCGGTTAAACAAAAGCCCGAACAGCCGTCCGTGGAAAGCATGCACGAAAACCTGACGCGCCCGGAAGTGCTGCTCGGCTCCACCTACAAAATCAAGACCCCGCAGTCGGAACATGCGTTATACATCACCATTAACGACATGATCCTCAACCCCGGCACACCGCACGAAGAACGGCGGCCTTACGAAATCTTCATCAACTCCAAAAACATGGAGCATTTCCAATGGGTATTGGCGCTGACCCGGCTGATTTCGGCGGTATTCCGCAAAGGCGGCGACGCCTGCTTCCTGATTGAAGAAATGAAATCGGTATTCGACCCGCGCGGCGGCTATTTCAAAAAAGGCGGCGTATTCATGCCCTCGCTGGTCGCCGAAATCGGCCACGCGATTGAATCGCATTTAAAACACATCGGCATGATCAAGCCGGAAGCGATGACCGACCATCAAAAACAGTTTCTTGATGAAAAACGCCGCGAGTTTGAAGCGCAGCATGGGGAGTCGGAAGGCCAATCGTTTCCTGAAAAAGCCGTGTTATGCAACAAGTGCAGCACCAAGGCCATGGTGTTGATGGATGGCTGTATGACGTGCTTGAATTGTGGGGAGAGTAAGTGTGGGTGATTTGTATATTGGACTATCTCGTTCCCAAGCTCTGGCTTGGGAATGCCTACCGTCAAGCTCTGCTTGATGTGTCTCGGCAAGCGGAGCTTGTTGGGTAGTCACTCCCAAGCTGGAGCTTGGGAGCGAGACATTAAGCCATGGCTGGGCGGATAAGCTATGCGGCGGGGGATGTCAAAGCGGGGGCGCTTGGCTGAGCAAAGCCACAAGCTCCGTCTGCCTGGACGTATTGGTTTTTCTGAAAAGGCTTGCCAGCTGGCTGCGCACGGTACTTATCTTTACGGTGTGCTCTTGGGCATAGAGTTCCGGCGTTTTTCCACTCATTAAAGCCTCAGCAACGCGCAATTCTGTCGGCGACAAATCGTACAAAGCACCTTGCAAGTGCAGCAGCGCCAGATTTTTTCTGGTTTCCATAATCAAAACTAGCGCTTTAGATGATTGGAATTGTTGTGAAACTTCCGGATCAGAGGGTAATGGCGTGACAAATAACTGGTGGCTCCTTTCGTCATTTAAAAACATCGCTTCGCCAACCGCTGGATTAGCGGTGGCTTTGGCAATGATGGCGGCCAGTTTGTTCCTGTTAGCCAGATGAGTGGCGGTCAAACGTCCTGACTTAATGCCCAGCGCGCTAGTTTTACTGTTGAGCAAGTGTTCGGCGCTGGCGTTTAAATGCAAAATGGTGCCTGTTTCATCAACAACCAGCATTGACAAGGCTAAGGCGTCAATCGTTTCGGCGCTTAAAGCTATTTTGTTTTGTAGGTTTTGGGTCTGTTTTTGTAGACGTAAAACCCTCTGCAAATGCAGACTAATTCTTTGGCCAGCAATTTGTTCAGCATATCCGAACGGTGCTTGGTCGGCTGCGCGTAGCACACCTAAAACGCTATGATAGCCTTCATAGTCGTCAACCCAGACAACCATGGCATAGCAGGTATGATCGAAAACAAAAAAATCCTGAGGAAACTCATAGTCATCATCGTATTGATGGCATAAGCGCTCATCAATCGCCCGATTGCAGAAGTTGTTTATATTGATTGGGTAGATGTCAGAAGAGGTATGATTTTGCAGCGCGAATGTCGTTGCCGACTGTATCGACGCAATAGGCCGGTTATGTTTCTTGTCTAAGGTGACTAACTGGGCAGCAAAGCCGCCCGCATAGTCCCCGCAAAGACTTAGCGCTTCTGTCCATCGGCTGGGATTAAGTGTTGTATCGTAAAGTACGTTGACTAAATGGTTAAACTGTGCATCGCTTGTCATATAAATATTCCCCAGAATAAAAGGGTTGCCTGCTGCCCGATAATATGCGTTCCAGCATGGGTTTTAGTTGGCCATTAATCATCAACTAAGGAAGCGTAGACCTAATCCTTCAGCAGGCTCGTGGTGACAATTAACTTATTGATTTTATATGCATACAACCGATTTGTTGAATGGCTTTCTGCTTGTTAACAAGAGTCAGCCATAGTCTAGCGACAATACCCTACTGCGACAATGGGAAGAAGTTACGATTGTATGACTTAGATTTCATCTTAACATGCGTCCTTATCTGCTTGTAATAGGGTGTAAAAAACGCAGATGATGTGCGTTTACACAATTTACAATTTTTAAAAATAGAAAAAATCGCTTTTTTTCTTGTACTCCAACACGATCAGATTGCTATGTAGCGCTTTTACAATGGCGTGGGTACGGTTATTGGCATTAAGCAAGGTAGCGGCACGGTCGAGGTGCTTGTTTACCGTCGATATCGAAATGCCAAGAATGAGCGCTATTTCTTCACTGGTTTTGCCTTCAGCCGCCCATGACAAACATTTGCATTGTTGCGGCGCCAGCATGGGATGGTTTTTGTCTGGCTCAGCACAATGCGGTGATAACAACCCCCTTTTAATCAAGCTGGATTGTGCGGTAATAACATAAAGTGCCAAATAAGTGATAAAAGGCCCAATATAGCTTAGCCAGCAGCGTATCTTTTTTTGCTTGGGGTTAAAGGTAAAATTCAGTAAGCCAAAAGAATGATTCACTCCGTGTATGGGAATTGTCATTCCATCCCAGTTCCCAGCCATAATGTCATTGACAATAAAGTCAGCTAAGTCGCTCCGGCTGCTCCACTGGAATGGCGTTACCTGGTTGCGCGCCACGATAATACGGGTATCGGTTTTCCAATATTGGTTTTTTAGATAGGTTTGTTTCCATTCCTCAGGTTGGGTTGAACAATAATAATATGTTTCGTTTCTGAAGTTATTCTGGGTGATAACGCAGGATGATATTTTATCAAAATCAAATTCATTTTTGATGTCATTCAGGATATTAAAAAATTGTTCGGTACTTTCAATAGCTTCTAATGATGATTGGATGTTGTTAAACCATTTAGTGGAAATGCGTTTATTTGCATTTGTTCTAATCATGCCTGAATTCTCCAAGATCATTATTTTTTTCAATAGGTTATAAGGTTTTGAGTAAAAACAATTGTCATTAGTGATGATAGGATATTTTTGGCTGTTGTCAATTGAGAGCATGGCAGCTGAAATCATAGACGGCCTTGTTGATAATTTTTGACACTTGGGGAGGGTGTAACAACTTTTTTTGCCCCCCCAACTTCACGATAGTGCCCAGATTTTGACGGCGGCGCGAGGATACCCCACCTTACTTTCAAAAACCTTTCATCATGAAGTTTTTTAAGCTGCAAACTGAAAATATTCATGCCCTATCCTTCATATGAAGGATTACAGCGTAACAGAAAAACTATACAGTCGATAGCCAAGGGGTTTGTTGCCTGGCAATAAAGGCAAAATCCAATGCCCCGCATTGATCAACCATTAAATCGAGGAATAGCGCATGAAAATCAATCATCCTGTAATCGATGAAGAATATGTCCTAACCGAAAACGACGCCATTGTTTCTAACACTGATCTTAATGGGGTCATCACTTATGTGAATGATACCTTCATTCATGCCAGCGGCTATGCAAGGGAAGAGCTGTTAGGCGTATCACATAATATAGTGCGTCATCCTGACATGCCTGCTGAAGCGTTTGCCGATTTGTGGGGCTCGATGAAAGCTGGGCGTCCGTGGACAGGCTTGGTCAAAAATCGCCGTAAAAATGGTGGCTACTACTGGGTATTGGCTAATGTTACGCCGATTCATGAAAACGATGAGTTGATTGGATATATGTCTGTGCGCAGTAAACCGGAACGCGAACACGTTGAGGCGGCCGATAGAGTTTACCGCTTATTTCGTGAAGGCAAAGCGAATAATTTGAGAATCCAGGATGGCCGGATCGTAAAGGCCGGCCGGTTGGCTTGGCTTAACAGGTTTAAGCATTTCAGTATCAAATCGCGGTTGCTCGCCATTGTCAGTCTGTTTTCCTTATTGTTGTTGGTTATCGGCAGTATTGGTTTGTTTAGCATGAACAAGGATGAGGAAGGCCTGCAAGTCATGTATGAAAACCGGATGTTGCCATCCAGCCGAATAGCATTGATTCAACAATTATTGCTGAACAGTAAGCTGGATATAGCGGCTAGTCTGACCGCGCCAAGTTTTTCAGCGGTTTTGGAGAACACCACTGAAGTGGAGCGCAACATTGAGCAGATAGCCCAACTTAAGGAACAGTACCTGTCTGGACGGCTAAGCAATGAGGAAAAAATACTGCTCAACCAGTTTGCCAATAGCAAAAACGAATTGGTCGAAGCTGGATTTATGCCGGCTATTGCGGCATTGCGTGCCAACAATATGACTCAGGCTAACCGTTTTGTTATGGATAGGATCAATTCCCTTTACCAGCCTGTCGGACAGAGCCTTCATAAGCTGATGCAATTGCAGCTGGATATGGCTAAACAGGAGTACAGCGGCGTCCAGTTACGGCATAACACTATCCGCAACATTTCCATCGCTTTAATAGCGCTGGGCATCCCTATGGTGACATTGCTCGGGTTTAAGCTGATCGCAGTTATTATCGAGCCATTGGAGGCGTCTATCGGGCATTTTAGCCGGATAGCCCAAGGTGATTATAACAACGTCATCACCATTGAACGGCGCAATGAGGTCAGCAATGTGATGGAGGCGCTCAAGTCAATGCAGATTAAGCTCGGCTTTGAGGTGGCAGAAACCAGGCGTATCGCAAATGAGAACCTACGGGTCAAGATCGCCCTGGATAACGTCAGCACCGGCGTGATGATCGCAGATCATGATGGCAGGGTCATTTATGCCAATAAAGCCATCAACGATATTCTCAATAAATCCGAACCGGGCATCCATGAAAAGTTTCCCGATTTTTCGGTCGAGCGATTGATTGGCAGCAGAATTGAGCTGCTTCATCAGAACCCCGATCGGCTCAATGAGTTGCTAGACCCTTTAAATGATAGTTTCACAGATACCATGGAATTGGGCGGCCGCTCTATAACGGTAGTTACCAGCCAGGTTACCCATGAAGATGGCCAGCATTTGGGATGGGTGGCCGAGTGGCGGGATCGTACGGCTGAAGTGGCTGTGGAAAAAGAAGTGTCCACCATTGTGGTGGCCTCTACTATGGGGGATTTTACCAAGCATTTCGATTTGCGGCACAAGGTCGGCTTCTTGCGTGAGTTAGGCGAAGGGCTTAACCAATTGCTGTATACCAGTGAGACCGGGCTTAATGAGGTGGTGCGTGTGCTTAGCGCCTTATCACGTGGCGATCTGACCGAAACCATCACCAATGAATATTGCGGTACATTCGGGCAGCTTAAAAATGATTCCAATACCACCGTGGAAAAACTCAAGCAGATTGTCAATCAGATCAGAATGGCTACCGACAATATTAGTGCAGGAGCCAAAGAAATAGCCCATGGCAACAATGAATTGTCATATCGCACCGAGCAGCAAGCGGCGAGTTTGGAACAGACTGCCGCCAGTATGCAGCAGCTTACCGCTACGGTACACACCAATGCCGAAAATGCCCAACAAGCTAACCGGCTGGCTATTGGTGCTTCCGAGGTCGCCGGCATGGGCAGCATTATTGTTGGACAGGTTATCTCTACGATGGACGAGATTAATGAAGCGTCGTACAAAATTACAGAAATTGTTTCTGTGATTGATGACATTGCTTTCCAGACCAACATTCTTGCTTTTAATGCCGCTATTGAAGCGGCCCGTGCCGGTGTGCAAGGACAAGGCTTTGCCGTGGTGGCCAGCGAAGTGCGCCATCTTGCGCAACGCGCTTCCGCCTCTGCCGGTGAAATAAAAAGCATCATTGAACATTCAGTGGAAAAAATTAACGAGGGTAGCAAGCTGGCAACAAAAGCCGGTTTTACCATGGAAGAAATCCTCAGCACTATCCATGGTGTGGCCGGCATGATGTCGGAAATAACCGCCGCTTCTGTTGAACAAAGCGCCGGTATCGAACAAATCAATCAAGCCATTACGCAAATAGACGACGTTACCCAACAAAATGCCGCGCTGGTTGAACAGTCTGCCGTCGCGGCGGCGGCACTTGATGCGCAGGCGCAGAATCTGGCCCTTGCTGTAGGCAGCTTTAAGACGAATGATTCGCCATGCCCGCAGTTAAGCCATGTGAGATAAATCAAGGGCATCCTTACATCCCCCACCTAAAGGAAGGGGCTTTACTGACTTTTTTGGTAAAAACAGATTACTAAGTAGGTAAGCCTATTTCTTCTAACATTGGAGTCCAATAGCTTTAGCTATTGGCGGTAAAACAGCTAAAGCTGTTTTACTCCCAACTTGTTTGTTAAGAAACTGTTGGATGACTACTTAAGGGTAGGGTTAAGCCGTAGCGTATTGATGTCGTTTAACAGCGAACCCACCTAATGCATTATCAGTCAAAAACTGACGGGAGTTTATATGAAAGAGAATAGCCTAATATACGGGAAAACGATTACAGCAGGGTCAATGCGACGTCTGGTGCTTGCATTGCTTTGCACCATTTTTATCGGCATCACGATAACCCAATGGGGCATTCAAACCATCGAACCACCCCAAAAATGGGGGCACTATACACTTTATGCAACGTTGATCATTTGCCTGGCCTTGCCCGGCCTTTATCTTTTCAAAGTGCGCCCGATGACATTTCTCATTAACCGGTTAAATAAGGCTGAACGCACTGCATACATTACCGCTAAGTATTTGAACAGCGTGATTTCCAGTAGTTCAGTGATACTGTTTTCGATGCGGATTGTGGATGAGCACATGTATCCGGAATGGGTCAGCTGCGACAATTTGAAAAATCTGCTGGGTTATTCTGAAGAAGAAGCCATGCAGGCCGACTGGTGGCTGGCTAATCTGCACGACCAGGATCGTGACCAGGTGGTGGCGGCTTCGAGCCGATTATTTCAGGGGGAAACTGTGGTTTGTGAATATCGGTTCAAGCATAAAAACGGCAATGAAATTTGGATTCATGATGAACAAAAGTTAATCAGCTATAAAGATGGCAAGCCAACCCATGCCGTGTGTATGTGGTATGACATCAGCAAACAAAAAAAGGCTGACCAGGAATTGCGGATTGCCGCCCATGCATTCGATTTACATGAGGGCATCATGGTGACCGATGCCGGCAACCTTATTCAACGCATAAACCCTGCTTTTACCCAGATTACGGGTTACAGTGAAAAAGAAATTGTTGGGGAATCGCTTTGCGTGCTTCAAGCGGATCGGCAAGATACACACATTTATGATGCGATATGGGAGGCCGTTCAACGAAATGGCTATTGGGATGGGGAGCTATGGAGCAAGCGCAAGAATGGCGACATATACCTGGAATGGCTAAGCATTACCGCGATTAAGGACGATAAAGGCCGCATTACTAACCACATAGGTATTTTCTGCGATATTACTGATAAAGATGGGGTGGAAGAGCGTATCCGTATCCTGGCTTTTTATGACCCGTTGACTAAATTAGCTAACCGCCGCTTACTTCAGGATCGTATCGGCCAGGCTATAGCAGCAAGTGCAAGGTGTCGGCAGCATGGGGCAATGCTGTTTCTGGACTTGGACAGATTCAAGATACTCAATGACACTTACGGCCATAACATGGGTGATCAACTGTTACTGGAGGTTGCGCAACGGTTACGGGCTAATGTCCGGGAAGGCGATACGATTGCCCGGCTTGGCGGTGACGAGTTTGTGATTGTAATTAACTCATTGGATAAGTATGCCGCCAAAGCAGGCAATCAAGCCATGAAACTGGCAGAGAATTTGCGTGAAATATTGTCCAAGCCTTATCAATTAGCAGTCACGCTTAACCAATCCCAAGTCGCCATCACTTACCATTCCAGCGCCAGTATTGGGGTCGTGCTGTTTTTAGGGCACAGCAGCAGCACGGAAGAGCTGATGAAATACGCAGACCTGGCAATGTACGAGGCCAAACGCTCCGGGCGCAATGCCGTTTCTATTTTTGACCCCGGGATGCAGACCGACATTATCGCCCGTGCCAATTTAGAGGCTGACATGCGCATAGGCTTGCAGGAGAAACAATTCCTGCTCCATTATCAGCCGCAGGTGAATGCTGATGGCCAGCTTATGGGTTCTGAGGCCTTAGTGCGCTGGCAGCATCCGGTACTCGGTATGGTATCACCTGCTGATTTCATCCCCTTGGCCGAGGAAAGCGGGCTGATTCTGCATTTAGGGCTTTGGGTGTTGGAAACGGCATGCACCCAACTGGCCGTCTGGAACAAACAACAAAAAACAACAAACCTTACAGTGGCTGTCAATGTCAGCGCCCACCAGTTCCGCCAGGATGATTTTGTCAATCAGGTATTGACCGTGTTGGAACGCACCGGCGCCAACCCTAAAAACCTTAAACTGGAATTGACCGAAAGTATGCTGGTGCACGATGTGGAAAGCATCATCGGCAAAATGTCGATCCTGAAAGAAAAAGGGGTGGGTTTTGCATTGGACGATTTTGGCACCGGCTATTCCTCGCTCAGTTACTTAAAGCGCCTGCCGCTGGATCAACTGAAAATAGATCAAGGTTTTGTCAGGGATATTCTCGAAGATGCCAATGATGCGGCAATTTCAAAAATGATAGTTGCCCTAGCCGAGAGCATGGGTCTGGACGTCATTGCCGAAGGCGTCGAAACTGACGAACAAAGACATTTTCTGGCCGGTCAAGGTTGTTACGCTTATCAAGGCTATTTGTTTAGCCGACCATTAGCATTGGAAATGTTTAACGAATTTATTGGACAGTTTTAAAAAAAGGAAAAGGTTATTTTTGCGGGCTTTGAGAGATAAAGTGATTACTTTAATCACATTTTTGTTTATTTAAAATAAGGGGAACTAATATGAAGAGAAATAATACAGTTAATATGATGGAACATAAACAACATATTGCTTTTCATGAGGCAGGCCATGCGGCTGGCATTCATTTAAACAATAAACTGAAAGGGTTGCCGCCGGTTTTTTTTAAAATTGTTTTTAAAGATATATCTGATTTGATTGAAATAGAAGGTATGGATTATCAAGCTGTTCAGGATGAATGTATTGCCCGGGTTGAAGGCGGTCGGCTTATTGAATTTATACCCAACTCATTTCATAGTGATAGCGTGCTTGAAAAATTATCCGAAGATAATGATAAAAAGTTGCAATTGATCGGCAATTATAAGTCTGCGTTTGAGGCGGATATTATTAACCTATTAATTGGCCCATTGGCAGAAGCCAAATATGTCGCTGATATTGATGGTGAATTGTTTAACCATAAGCTGATCACATTGGAGGCTTTAAAAAATTATGGCGGCAGTTCCGATATTGCGTTGGCAAATGAATATTTGCAAAGTTTATCGCCTGATAAACATGAGCAAGATGGGAAACTGGCTGAATTGTTCAGCATCGCGTACAACTTTATTGATAACGCTGAAAACTGGTCTGCTATTACTCATTTGGCTGAGTATATTTTGGGTAGTTGTAAACATATTATTTATTGTGAAGAAGTCATCACAATACTGGATAAATCAGTTGCGCATTTTAAAAACAGAAATGCGGGCAGCCCCCTGAAAATTAATGCCGGTGGGATTTTTGACAACGTACAGCGCCCAATGTCACACTATTAAATATGCTTTAAACGTCCAGGTTTTCGGTTTTTGCAACCAGCACCAGCTATTCCGCGCCAAAAAACTGAAAGCTTTATCTTTCAAAACGTTGCGAGCCAGACCTTCCAGGTTTTTAAAACCTGGAAGGTCTGTAGTTCGGCAGTTTTTTCGCCTAACATAAGCCGAAAACTTAACGTTGGCTTAAGCATCTTAATTTAACAAGATAGCCTAACGGAAATCACCTTAGACCAAGCAAGTAGCCCCAACTTGCGCGGCTACAAACCTGACAGGCCAAAAAATAGTTCGAGACTGCCGACATCGACGATATCCGGGCCGAAGACGCCGCCGGTGGCGAAAATCCGGCCGTCTTTAGCGCCGATGCAGATACCGTTGCCGTAACAGCGGGCGTAATAGCCAAATATGTCTGCGGAATCGGCATGATGGGGAAAAAGGTCGGTATAAAACGCTTCAGCCCAGTTAAATAAGGCATCAACCCGAGGCTTGTCGAGGGGTGCGGCCAAGTTGGCCTGCACGCGTGAAGACAAGGCCAGTTGAAATTGCTCATCCGACAGGCCATTGTTGAACAGGATAAAAAATGAGTCGGAAGGCTCGGGGCGCTGGTCGGAAAACAGGCTCATTTCGACCCAGTAAGCACCGACAGGCCCGCCGGGAACTTGTGTGGTGGATTCAAGAAACCAATCCAAATGCGAATGTAGGGAACCGTCTGATTTTGCCTCGCCGACAATCAAGGATGCCGCGCCTGCGACACCGTTAGCGGTATATAAGCTATAACCTTCGACTGCTGTCGGCAAACAAAACACCAGGCCGCAGTTTTGGTTTGGCTGAAGATCAAGCCCGCCAGCCAAACGGATTTGCACCTGGCTTGGCGCCAACGCCCATTGGTTAATGGCAGGATCCCAATAGTGCAATGAGCCTATCGCTTGATATTTGACTCTTTCGCCACCGGCAAGACTGCCGGGAAATGCCTGAAAACCGGGGCTATCGGTTGCCGTCGTGCCCAAAACAGTAAAAAACAGGGTCACATAAATGGCTTTGCTGGTTTGGTGGTCGGTTGGTAAGGTGCCCGGCGGCAAGCCTAATTGCTCGGTGCCTATGATGCTGCAGCCACTGCCTGGCCTTGAACAAAAACCGGCTTGAAGCCGCGAACCGGCAATTTTGACTTCAATATCCTGGTGGAAATCTTGTGCGTGTACGCGGATTGTCGGCAGTAGGAGCATGGCCGCCATTAATAAAACGGACGTTGATTGTTTTTTCAGAGGCATGATGATTTTCCTGTGCGGTTAAAAATTAGCCCGAAACCCGATTTCAAGGCTCATGCCGGGTTCGGGTGCAAAGCTGCGTAAAAAGGAGGTGGAGTTTCGGATCACCGAATCGCTCATATTAGAGGCTTTGCCGAAAACCAGGATTTTTTGCCCGGCTTTGGTTTTCCAATCATAAGACAAATCCAAGTCCAAACGGTCGTAGGCGGCGGTTTGCGTTTCATTCAGGCCGGGCTTGTCCTGCGCCAGCGCGTGGGTATAGCGCAGGGCGCTTTGCCAGCTGTTTCGCTTGACGCCGATTTCAGCGCCGAAACGTAACGGCGGCAGGCGCGGCACATCGCCGAGCGAGCTGTCACGAAAACGGCCTCTGACGTAATCCGAAAATAAGGTCAGGTGCGGGTCGGCCCAGGCGAAAGCCGGATGAAAATTCAGTTCGGCCTCGTAGCCCAAAAAATCCGCGTTGTTGCCTTGATAACCGTACACCGGCAAACAGTTTTGCAGGTTGGCGCAATCGAGCTGAAAGCGGGACGGGTCGGGGGCGGAATTGAAAAAATAGCCGAGATTTTTCTGGTAAATGAAGTCTTTCACCTGTTTATGATAGGTGTTTAGTTGGAGCGAAGTTAGTGCGTCATCGAAGCGCAGGCCGATCTCATGATGGTCGGCGCGTTCGCTGTTTAAATCAGTCCGGCCAAATTCAAAGCTGCGGGTCGCCAAATGCGGCCCGGAAGCGAGCAATTCTTGTATGTCGGGTGCCCGCTGGGCATGTTGCCAGGCCAGATAGACCGACCCGCCTTTAAATGCTTCATAATTCAGGTTGGCCGCCAGGGAATACGGTGAATGTTTCAATTGATCCGGCAACGGTAACGGCGCGGACACACCGGCAATCTTGACCGATGCGACTTTAGGCGTGGTCACCTGATGCTCATGCCGTGCGCCCAGTTCCAGACTGAGGTCATCGACAAGTTCGAGTTTTTCAGTCAAAAAGACACCGAGCGAGTCAACATGCGAAGGTGGCACGTAGGTTTCGACGCCGGTGGCGGAAAAATTGCGGTCTTGCCATTGCAGACCGACAAAGCCCGATGACATTTCGCCGATGCGGTGGCCGAGCTCAAAGCGCGATTCCCAGACTTCGTTGTTAAATTGCGTGAACGGCTGGCCGTTATCGAGTTCATTGTGCTTATAATCGACATAACCGACTTTGGCGGAGGCGCTTTCTATCAGGGGCAGAGGATCGTACAGCATCGCTTCAAAATCGTAGCGCCGTTGTTCCATCGCGACCCGTACCGATTCTACGTCGTTAGCTTGAGTTGGATCATGGCTATGGCCGGGAACACCGGGCGGCACGCCATAATCTTTGACCATTTCATAATAGCTGATGCCGATATAACCGGGATCGCCGACCAAGGAAATACCGGCCGAGCCGCCTTGACTGGTGCTGCCGGTATTTTCAAGCTCGCCGGTGCTATTGCGCGTTGGCTGGATGTTAAATTGCTGACGAATTGCGTCTTCGTCTAAAGCCTGGCCGGGAATTTGGCTGTTTTCGCTGCCGCGTTGAAAATAATCGAAATGTACGGCGAGTAAGTCCTTGCCCGCATCGATGCCGATGATGCCTGCTTTTTCCTGCGGGTTATGGTCGAAACGGAATTCGGCAACGCCTTCAATCGGCTTTTCCGGCAAGCGGTCGGGGATGCGTTTATGTTTGACATCGACCATGCCGCCGATAGCGCCGCTGCCAAAGCGCAAGGTCGCGGGGCCTTTGTGTACAGTAATGCTGTCGGCCAGCATCGATTCGACCGCCACCGCATGATCGGGGCTCATTGCCGAGGCATCGTGTGCGCCGATGCCGTCATGCATGACCCGAACCCGTGGCCCGCTCATGCCGCGAATTACCGGCTGACCCACGCCGGGGCCGTAAGACAGGTTGCTGACGCCAAGTTCGCGCTCCAGGGTTTTGCCCAGCGTACTCGCGGCTTTCAGGCGCAGCTCGTTGCCGGTTAATTGGCTGGTGGCATCGGCTATGGGCGGGGCTGTCCCTTCGATAACCATGGTTTCCAGCTCCAGTTCGGTTTCAGGCGCAGCAGCTGGTTCCGCACCGAATGAAGTGCCGCTCAACAGCAACAGGCACAAAATAATTTTTAGAGAAAATAAAACAGTAGGTCTGGTCATAATCGCCCAATCATACAATCAAGCAAGGTGGCGGTAAGCAGTGGGAGCATGATTTTTTAACCGTGTATAAACAAAAAAACGTTCCGCCGCCAGTCAAGGCGACGAAACGTCGTTTTAAGTAGCCATTAGTTTCTTAACAAACAAGTTGGGAGTAAAACAGCTTTAGCTGTTTTACCGCCAATAGCTAAAGCTATTGGACTCCAAGGTAAAAATAGGCTTACCTACTTAGTGCGCTCCCGTTAAGGGTTATAAGCCAGCTTCATCAAAGAACGTATGCAGGCCGCCGACCTCGGTAAGGGCTCCGAATGAACCGCCGCTGACGAACACATGGCCGTCTTTGGCGCCGAGGCAAATGCCATTGTCATAACAACGGCCGTAATAACCGAAAATATAACGGGAATGCTCATGCTTAGGGAAAAGCTCGGCATATACCGCTTCGGCCCAGTCAAAGAGTGCGTCGACCCGTGGCATGTCCAGAGGTTGGTGCTCAACGCCGAAATCCTCGAGCGCATGCTCAAAGTCTTCCTCGCCAAAGGTGCCGCCGGCATTCAAATGAAAGGCCAGGTATATTTTATCGGATGCTGTGTGCAGCGCTGTGACGCCATCCGCCTCAGTAGCGAAGAATGACATTTCCAATAAATAGGCGCCATCGTCAGGGTTCGACGCATCGGCTTGATCTATTTGGAAGTTTAGATGGGTATGTATCTCCCCGGCATTGTCGACGTGACTGATTAAGCCCCGGGCGTTTAGGCCTTCCGTTGCTGAAACCCTGTTGACCACATTTGTTTTGGTGATTGCAATGCGTTCATTAAAACCGGCCGATAACCATTGATGACGGGCCGGATCCCATTTTTTTAGCGTGTTTTCAATGCGATAGCCAATCAAGCTTCCGGCAATAGAAAACCCAGAGCCTTCAAAGCCCGGATCTTTTGTGATAAAAGGTGTCAACGCATTGTCGAAACCTACTTCATATAACTTAGCATTGCCGACCTGTAACGCTTTATGGTTCGGGTCAACAATAATCCTGCCGTTTTGCAAAGCCAGTTCAATATCCGAATGCGCGGATGTTTCCGCGAATGCGTTGGTACTCATGAATCCGACTAACAGCCAGAGCACTGTAAGTTTTAAGCGTTTCATATAAACTCCTGAAAAGATAAATGTCCTTGGTATAAGGAAAAGACCAGATGTTATATTATAACATCTGGCTTTGCAAAACAGTTTTCATTGCCGAAGGCATGACAAAACCGTTACCCGTCTATGAACCAGCGCCCTCCCCTGCCCCAACGGCGTTTTCCAGTTTAACCAGCGTTTCAAACTGCCCAATCGGAACAGGCTTGCCAAACAGATAGCCCTGAAAATGGGTGCAACCTTCATTAATCAACAGCTCGCGCTGTTCTTCGGTCTCGACCCCTTCGGCAATCACATTGAGTTCCAAGTTCTTCGCCATCGCAATAATAGTGCGCACAATAGCTCTATCGCTATTATCAGTGGCAATATCGCGCACGAACGACTGGTCTATTTTTAACTGGTTGAGCGGCAGCCGTTTCAGGTATTGCAGGCACGAATAACCGGTACCGAAATCATCCAGTGAAAAGCGCACGCCGAGTGCCTTTAAGGTATTCATCGTGGCGATAACGGCTTCGACATTCTTCAACAACAGGCTCTCCGTTATCTCCAGTTTAAGCAGCGCCGGGTTAATGGCATGGCGTTGTAAAATTTCCAGCACCCGCTCGACAAAATCATCCTGGCGAAATTGCCTGGGGCTGACATTCACCGCCAGCACTAGATGACCGGTCGCCGCACAATCCTGCCACGCTTTGAGTTGGGCGCAGGCGGTATCCAACACCCAATAGCCGATGGACAAAATAAGCCCGGATTGTTCTGCCAGCGGAATGAACTGCAACGGCGACACCATGCCGCGCTCAGGATGCAGCCAGCGGATTAAGGCTTCCGCACCTAAAGGCCGATACAAATGGTCGACCTGAATTTGGTAATACAGCTGCAATTCCTGCTTTTCAATCGCCTCATATAACTGGTTTTCCATTTTCAGCTTTTCATGCGCGTGCAAATTCATCACCGGTGAAAAGAAGCAAAATACATTGCCGCCCTCTGCTTTGGCGAAATACATCGCCGTGTCGGCATTTTTCATCAAATCATCAATGTGTTCGGCATTATCAGGATAAAGGGCGATGCCAATGCTGGTCGAGGTGCGCAAAGTATTGTCGCCCAGCACAAACGGCTGGCTCAAATGCAAGTTGATTTTTTTGGCGACGATGGCCGCATCCAAGGCGATGTCATGGCCGCGCAACACCACCACAAACTCATCGCCGCCCAACCGCGCCACCGTATCATAATCGCGGACACTGGATTTCAGGCGCGCCGCCACTTGCACCAACAGCTCATCGCCGACCGAATGACCCAGCGTATCGTTGACATTTTTAAAACGGTCGAGATCCAAAAACATCACCGCCAATTGTTCCGACATGCGCGTGGCAATCAACATCGACTGCTCCAGGAATATCAATAAATGCAGCCGGTTCGGCAAGCCGGTCAGGCTGTCATGATGGGCAATGTGTTCAATGCGCTCTTCCGATTCTTTAAAACGGCTGATGTCGACGAAATTGGCCAGATAAAACTCAATATCCCGGCTTCGGTCACGCACCACCGAAATCGTCATCATTTTGGGATAAACCGTGCCATCCTTGCGCCTATCCCACATTTCCCCCTGCCAAAAACCGTTTTTCAGGATGGCTTCCCACATAACCTGATATTCATCCTTAGTCGTCCGCCCCGAAGACAGCAATTTAGGATTACGGCCAATCACCTCGGCTTTGTCATAACCGGTCAACTTAACGAAGGCGGCATTGACATCGACAATGGCGTTGTTGTGGTCGGTGATGATTATGGCCTCACCGCTATAATTGAAGACGTAGGCGGCCAGCCGTAGCTTGCTGCGTTCCGCATTGCGGCGAATCAGATTGCGCACCCGAATAATCAGGGTGTCTTTGGAAATGGGTTTGATCAAATATTCATCAGCGCCCAGATTCAGCCCGGCCAATTCGTTTTGTTCCGAAACATCAGCACTGACCAGAATCACCGGGATATTGCAGGTGCGGGCTTCATCGCGCATTTGGCGCAACACTTCGATGCCGTCCATACCGGGCATTTTGACATCCAATATCACCAGTTTCGGCAATTCCGGCTGATTTTTCAGCAACGCTAAAGTCGATGCACCGCTGGTCGCGGTTTTAAGACGAAAGTCCGCTTTAAGCATCGATACCAACACATGCAGATTAGTCGGCAGATCATCAACCAGCAAAATCAACGGCTTTTCGTAGGGCATCAAATCAAACTCATTCATTAGGGCTCCAAGTGCTGGGCTTTCAATAGATTCAAAGTCGCCAGGGCTTCCGGGTGTTCGAAATTATTAATCTGCCGCTGCAAGTCCCGTAACAAGGGGGAATAAGGCAAATCCGCATCGATAAATTGTCGCAAAGAATCCAACAATAAGTCAGGTATTATTTCCTGACCGATGATATAGGGCTCCAGCGCCAGCAAAATAGACTTGAGTAAAATAGACGATGTCCCGCCCGCTGTGATTCGACCCGGTTTCTGATAATCACCGACATATTGGCGCATCTGTTCGAGCGTCTCCAGCAAAACGGCCTCGAAGGCGGCGCGGCTGGCCAGTGGCGCGTGCGTCCTCAATTCCTCAAGCAATTGACGGCTGGCTTCGGTCAAAGCAACCGCGCTCAGGTTGGCAGCAACGCCTTTGACCGCGTGTATCAGCTCGATGGCTGCGCTGATATTGTTGGCGGCCAGCAGACTGTCCAGACGTTGACTTAAATCGTGATAACATTCGATAAAACTGAGCAGCAGACGTTGTTGCAGCGCCTGATCGCCGTCCAACCGTTCCAATCCGTTCACCCAATCAAACACCGGTTCGCTACGCTGGACTACAGGCAATGCCGCTGCCGGGGCTTCTGCGCCCAACTGCGTATAACTACGGAGCACACGGGCAATGTCTTCCGGTTCCACCGGCTTGGGGATGAAATCAACCATGCCAATCGCTAGGCAGCGCTCCCGGTCTTCGGCCATCACCGCAGCGGTCATGGCGACAATAGGCAGATTTTTCCCCTGCGCCAATTCACGAATCTGGCGCGCCGCTTCAATACCACCCATAACCGGCATGTGCAAATCCATCAGCACCAAATCAAACGTTTGCCGCCGGACCAGTTCCACCGCTTCTTCGCCATTCCAGGCAATGGTCAAAATTGCACCGCGTTTTCTGATGATACTAGCCGCCACTTCCTGATTAAGCTCATTGTCTTCAACCAGCAATACGCGGACATTGTCAAAGCGCTGGGCGTGCGGTTCTTCCACGGCAGGCAAGTTATGGATTTTGCCGTGCAACAAGGCATTAAACAGACGGGAAGGTATCACCGGCTTAGTCAGCACCCCATTAATGCAATCCGCACCAGATTGTTGCAGCAGCGTTTGTTTGTTATAAGCCGTGACCATCAATATCGGCAACGGCATATTCAGCCCCTTGAGTTGTTCTTGCTCCCTTAACTTGGCCGCCACGTCCAAACCGCTCATGCCGGGCATCCGCCAATCCAGCAACAGCGCATAAAAAGGTTGCCCCGAGGCATTAGCTTCTGCCACTTTTGCCAGCGCTTGCTCGCCATTTTCGGCTTCAACCGCCTCCATGCCCCAGGCTTTCAGCAATAACGACAATATCTGCCGCGAGGTCGCCTGGTCATCGGCCACCAGCACCCGTTTGCCGCACATTTGCAGTGAGTTGGCGCTTATTTGCGCCACATTGCGCATATCTTCCGAGGCGATGCCCACCCCGATAGTGAAAGAAACGGTAGTGCCCTCGCCGACCGTACTGTCCAGCGTAATCTGGCCGCCCAATAACTCGACTATTTTTTTGACGATAGCCAAGCCCAGCCCGCTACCGCCGAATTTACGCGTGGTGCTGGAATCGGCCTGGGAAAACGGTTGAAACAGCACGCCCACTTGATCCGGCGCGATGCCGATGCCGGTATCACGGACATTGAAGCGCAATGTGTTGGTCGTTTCACCCTGATGCTCGACCCGCACACTGATATGAATCTCGCCATGATCGGTAAACTTGATGGCGTTACCAACCAGGTTATTCAGTATCTGCACCAGACGAAACGGATCGCCCATGACCAACAACGGCATGTCCTGATCAATATCCAAAAACAATTCCAAGCCCTTTTCTTCGGCCTGCAAACTGAGCAACTCGGCGACTTCAAGCAGCACCGCCTCGACCCGCATCGGAATGCACTCAATCGCCAGACGTCCGGCCTCAATTCTGGAAAAATCCAAAATGTCGTCAATAATGCGCACCAAAGCCCGACCTGAGCGGCGCACCTTATCGAGTTGCTCACGCTGTTCCGGTTTCAGCTCCGATTCCATCACCATGCGCGTCAAGCCTAAAATGGCATTCATCGGGGTACGGATCTCGTGGCTCATATTGGCCAGAAATTGCGACTTGGCGAGTAAAGCGGCCTGCGCGGTTTCCTCAGCGCGTTTGCGCTCGGTAATGTCACGCGCAGCCGCAAACACACCGAGCACATTACCATGGCTATCGCGGTACAGACTGGAGTTGTACAGCACTTCGGTGACTTTGCCCGACACATGGCGAATCGCCAAGGGGTAATCGGTCACTTCACCTTGCAAAAAAACCTGTTGATAGCCTTCGCGCGCTTTTTCCGGATCGGTAAAATAATCGGGGAAATCGCTGCCAATCAACTGCGCACGGGGCATGCCCGATACCAGTTCGGTCGCGGCATTCACGTCAGTAATCTTGCCTTGCGCGCTAATCATCATCAGCGGGTCCAGACTCGCTTCAATCAGACTGCGGGCGTATTGGGCGGCAGCCTGAATAGACGCCTCCGCTTTTTTGCGTTCGGTATTGTCGGTGCCGATTAGCAAATAACCGATAATCGCGTCTTGAGCATCGCGCAGAGCCGTCACCGACACCACCGCCGGAAAACGGCTGCCATCTTTGCGGATGTAAGTCAGCTCATAAATATCTTCAATACCGCGAGAAGCCTTGAATACCAAAGCTTCAAAACCGGGCGTAATCGGCGTGCCCAGCTCGACGCTCAATTCCTCAGCCCGTGCAATCACTTCGCGCGGATCGGAAATTTCAGCGGGGGTAATCTTGTTCATCACATCGGCGGCGGCATAGCCCAACATCCGTTCCGCACCCACATTGAATATTTGAATGACGCCCTTGGCATCCGTAGCAATACTGGAAAAATTGGCGCTGTTAAAAATCGCGTTCTGCAACGCGTCGGCTTTAATCAGTGCCTCTTGACAACACATTTCTGTGCCGCGATCAGTGGCATCTGCGGCCAGCTTAGCAAGGGGTGAAGCAGATATATTTTTAGGCATTACTTTATCCAGTTCAACGCGATAGATGCGCGCCAATTTTCCAGCAAGCTTGAAGCCGCCAGTTTGTTTTTTGTTGGTAATTAGTATTGGGCAGGCTACTGCTTCATCAACAACTCGTTATACAAGGAGCATCGCACACCTCTATAGCCCGTCTGTCAAGCTGCCATCAGCCATATTAAGCCAAATCATCCAGATCCAACTTTAAGGCAATGGCAATCTGCTTTAATGCACCAATACTGCCATTACGCTTACGCCTTCCATTTGGGCAATAGTCGCCTGTGCCAGCCCCGCCTGCCCTGCCAGAGTGGCTTGGCTTAGTTGCCGGCACTCACGCCAGACCTTGATTTTGTTTTCGCCTTAACAAATGACCTAAGACCATCCCAAATGGCGACTTCATCGCTTATGCTGTTGGTCGTGCAATAATTGGGCAAACTCTTCCGCCGGCACCGGTTTGCTTTTGATATAGCCCTGATAGGTATCGCAGCCTTTTTCCTGCAAAAATTCCAATTGCGCGATAGTTTCCACACCTTCGGCCAACACTTTAAAGCCTAAAATATGCCCCATGGCAATAATGGTGGCGGCAATTTCCATGTCGTCTTGCAGATGGGGAATATCATCAATAAAGCTCTTGTCGATTTTCAACAGATCCAGCGGAAAATGTTTAAGGTAGGCTAAAGACGAATAACCGGTGCCAAAGTCGTCAATGGCCAAGCGAACACCCTGTTTACGCAAATCTTTGAGAATAGCGGACGCATTGTCCTGGTTATCCATAAGCCCGCTTTCGGTTATTTCCAACTCCAGTTGCCTAGCCGGAAAACCGGTTTCGCTTAACACCCTTGCCACTAACGCACAAATGTCGCCGCGCCGGAACTGATGCGGCGACACATTAACCGCCAACGTCAACGACGGCAAACCGGCATCGAGCCACGCCCGCCCTTGACGGCAGGTTTCCCGCAACACCCATTCGCCAATCGCGATAATCAGGCCGGTTTCTTCTGCGACAGGGATAAAGCGGAACGGTGGGATCAAGCCTTCAACCGGATCTTGCCAACGCACCAAAGCCTCTGCACCGACGATGCGACCGGTAACGATGTCCATTTGCGGCTGGTAAAAAACACGCAAATCCCCTTGTTCTATCGCTTTGCGTAAGCGCGACTCCAACGCAATCCGTTCACGCGCAACCAGCGTCAAGTCCTCGGAAAAATAGGCAAAGCAGCCGCGGCCGGCATCTTTCGCCTGATACAGCGCGGCATCGGCGTGATCCATCAACAGCTCAGGACTGTCGCCGTGTTGCGGATACAGGCTAATGCCGATACTGGCGCCAATTTGAACTTCCTCGTTTTGGCCCAAACAAAAAAGTCGGCTTAATTCGGCAATGATTTCTTCAGCAACGCGTGCAGCGTCTTCAGGATGGGCAATGTCTTCCAGCAAGATGACAAATTCATCGCCGCCCAATCGGGCCACCATGTCCACATCGCGCAAGCGTGCGGTAATTCTGGCGGCCACTTGTTGCAACAATTCGTCGCCAGCCAAATGGCCCAAACTGTCGTTGACTGCTTTGAAGCGGTCCAAATCGAGCATCAGCAAGGCCAGCTGCTTACCGTCGCGCCGCTCCACATCAATGCCGTGTTTCAGCCGCTCCTGCAACAACCGACGGTTGGGCAATTGGGTCAGCGGATCATAAAACGCCAGTTGTTTGATTTGTTCTTCAGCCGCCTTGCGCTCGGTGATGTCGATATGGGTGCCGACATAATGGGTCACTTCGCCATTATCGCCTTTGACCACTGAAATAATCAGCCACTTGGGATAAATTTCCCCATTTTTGCGCCTATCCCAAATTTCCCCTTGCCAAGTGCCGTCACGTTCTATGGCCGCCCACATCTCGGCATAGAAAGCCTCGTTATGACGCCCCGATTTAAGCAGCCCGACCCGCTGTCCGACCGCCTCTTCTTTGCTGTAGCCGGTGGATTCGGTAAAAGCCCGGTTGACTTGCAAAATAATGCTCGCTGCATCGGTGATGACCATCGGTTCATTCGACTCGAAAGCAATGGCGGCCACGCGCAGGCGCTCCTCCGCCTGTTTAGTCAGGGTGACATCACGCAGGGCGCTGGCAAAAAACTGCCCTTGCTCGGTTTTAATCGGGCTGACACTGATATCAACATCAAAAACGCTGCCGTCTTTACGCATCGCCTTGACCGAGCGCCCCCCCCTCAACGGCCTGGCAACCGGTGCGGCAACAAATTTGGCGTGCAACTCAGGATGTTTTGGCCGGAAACCTTCAGGTATCAAAACCTCAATCGACTGGCCAAGCAGTTCGCCCAATTTGTAACCCAGCATCAATTCGGCTTGTTGGTTGACTTGGGTAATAATGCCCTGCTTATCGCTAATCAGCATGGCATCGGGGGTGGCGTTAAAAATGTCGCGCTGGTACAGCTCTTTTGCCACCAGTTTATGCTCGGCTTGCCTGCGGGCAACGAAATAAGTGGCCAGCGTCATCCCAGTCAAAGACAATATCAACATAAAAAACCAATAATTGGCCAAATAGGTTTGGGCCATATCTTGGGCGAAATAGCCGGTTCCCTGCTGTGCGCCCAGCCGCCCCATAAACGCCGACATCACCAATATCAGCACAACGCCGTGGGTTTCCAGGCGTACTGCCACCAACGTCATAACCAAAAACATCCAGTAACCTTTACTGAGAGAGCCCACCGAATCTTGCAACCACCCCATAAAAACGACTTGGCCGACCACAACCGTCAACACTAACAACAACATAAACTCAGCCAAGCGTTTCGGCTTTAACAAGCCATCAGGCAGTGTCCGCCAGACCAAAACCAGCGGTGTAATCAGGATAATGCCCAAGGTGTCGCCCATCCACCAATAACCCACCTCCCTAAAAAAATGCTCCCCGCTCAGCAATCCGGAAAAAACCAGTGTTGCCGTTCCTGACAACGCCGCCATGGCACTGGCGATAGCGCCAACAATCAGCAGCAGCAAATAGCTGTACATTGATAGCACGGATTGTCCGAAAGCGCCGCTACGCTTCAATAACCAAACCGCCAACAGCGCTTCCAGCGTATTGCCCAACGCAATGGACACAGCCACAGCAAAAGAACCGAGCATAATCATATTAAGTAGAAACGCACCGACAAAGACGCCACCGGCATAGCGGTTGCCCCCTAACAACAACGCCGACAGCGCCAGTCCAGCCGGCAGCCAAATGATGCTGATAACCGCATTGCCGGAACAACAGGCATACACAAGCCAGCCCAGCAACGCATAAATCGCTGCCAGGCCGAGCGGCTTTAACAGTTGGGACATCTGGATATTTATCATTGTTATTATTTTTCCTTACTACGATTTTGTTTTATACCCTTTGGGCTTAATTGTCGGTTTATTAAAATTATTACCGCAAAGGAGCAAAAATATTTAACCGCAAAGTTACGCAGAGTTTATCGCAGAGTTTCGCAATTTTTTCTTGGCGTTACTTTGCGTATAACTTTGTGCTCCTCTGCGGTTAATGCTTTTTAATCTCAGCTTCGTAGTCCAAAAAAGGCTGTTGACCACGCAACAAACCAACAAATTCGTCACCCGGCAACGGCTTGCTTTTAATATAGCCTTGATACATATCGCAGCCCTTTTCCTGTAAAAAAGCCAATTGCTCGTCTGTTTCCACACCTTCAGCCAAGACCTTAAAGCCCAAAATATGGCCCATGGAAATAATGGTGGCGGTGATTTCCATATCGTCCTGCATGTGCGGAATATCATCAATAAAACGCTTATCGATTTTTAATAAATCCAACGGGAAATGTTTAAGGTAGGCCAAAGACGAATAACCAGTGCCAAAATCGTCAATTGCCAAGCGGATGCCCAAGCTCCGCAAACAATTGAGAATCTGGGTCGCGTTGTCCTGATTTTCCATTAAGCCGCTTTCGGTTATTTCTAACTCCAGCTGTTTGGCAGGAAAACCGGTTTCATGCAACACCTCGGCCACCAGGGTACAAATATCGCTACGCCGCAACTGGTACGCCGACACATTGACCGCCAAGGTTAACGGCGGCAAACCCGCATCCAGCCATGCCCGGCCTTGGCGGCAAGTTTCGCGCAACACCCATTCACCCAGCGGCAGAATCAGACCGGTTTCTTCGGCAATGGGGATAAAACGGAGCGGCGAAATCAAGCCTTCAACCGGGTCTTGCCAACGCACCAAAGCCTCGGCACCGACAATACGGCCACTGGCAATATCCACTTGCGCTTGATAAAAAACGCGCAGTTCGTGCTGCCCAATCGCCCGGCGCAAGCGGGTTTCCAACTCAATACGCTCACGTGCAGCCAAAGTCAGGTCTTCTGAAAAATAAGCAAAACAGCCGCGTCCCGCATCTTTGGCCTGATACAGCGCGGCATCGGCATGATCCATCAATGCCTCCGGGGTATCGCCGTGTTGCGGATACAAACTGATGCCAATACTGGCGCCAATCAGGACATTGTCATTCTGCGGCAGACAAAAAGGCCGGGATAACTCGGTGATGATTTCTTCGGCAATACGTGCTGCATCTTCCGGCTGGGCAATATCTTCCAGCAACACCACAAACTCATCGCCGCCCAGACGCGCCACCAAATCAACATCACGCGTCCTTGCGCTAATACGGGCCGCCACTTGCAGCAATAACTCGTCACCGGCTAAATGCCCCAAACTGTCGTTAACAGCCTTAAAGCGGTCTAAATCCAACATCAACAAGCCCAGCTGCCGACCTTCGCGGCGCTCAACGTTAATGCCGTGCTTCAGGCGCTCCTGCAACAGGCGACGGTTAGGCAGTTGGGTCAGCGGGTCATAAAAAGCCAGTTGTTTAATCTGCTCTTCGGCGGTTTTACGCTCGGTAATGTCGCTATGGGTACCGACAAAATGACTGACAACACCATCGCTGCTTTTCACAGCGGTAATGGACAGCCATTTGGGATAAACTTCGCCGTTTTTGCGCCGATCCCAAATTTCCCCTTGCCACGCCCCAGTGCTGTCAATGCTCTCCCACATCGCCGCATAAAAATCCGCATCATGGCGCCCGGATTTAAGTAAGCTTATTTTTTGCCCCACCGCCTCGGCTTCCGAATAGCCGGTCGATTCGGTGAAGGCTTGGTTAATGCGCAGAATAATACTTTCGGTATCGGTGATGACAATAGGTTCTTGGGATTCAAAAGCAACGGCTGCAATACGCTGATCCAGTTCTATTTGTTTACGTTCAGTAATGTCCTGGGAGCAGCCCACCATATAGAGCGGCTTACCCATTTCATCGCATTGCAAACCGCCGCTACCCCGGATAAAACGGACTGTACCATCCGCCAGCTTAATACGGAAATCCATTTCCTGCACACCCTTGCCGGTGCAGCAATCCCTCATCCATTTTTTCGCTGCAACGCGGTCGTCAGGATAAATCAGTTCAAGAACCGCTTCTATGGAAGGGACAAAGTCCTGCTGATTAACGCCATAAATCTGATACATTTCATCCGACCAACTGGCAAATCCGGTCGCCAGATCCACAGACCAACTGCCAATATGGGCGATACGCTGTGATTCGGACAACATCCGTTCTTTGTCCTGCAATAGTTGCTGCGCCTGCTTGCTTTCGGTAATGTCGATGGCCGAGCCGATGTAGCCGTTAAACGTGCCGTCTTCATCATACAACGGCGTGCCCTTGTCTAAAATCCAGCGCCATTCGCCCTTCGCATTACACAGCCGGTATTCGGTGGTGATGGCGACATGGGCTTCAGTATCTTGATAATAAGCCAAAAAAGCAGTTTTCCGGTCATCAGGATGAATGCTGCTGACCCAGTCATCATGGGTGGTTTGTACCGAATCAAGGCCGGTAAAATCAAGCCAAGATTGATTAACAAAGGTCGGATTGCCTATCGCGTCAGTAATCCAAATCATAATCGGCGAGCTGTTGGCCATCCGGCGGAAACGCGCTTCGCTGGCCCGCAAGCTAGCCTCGGCGCATTTACGTTCGGTAATGTCGCGCAGTGCGCTGGCAAAAAACAAACCTTGGGCCGTCTGAATCGGGCTTAAACTGATTTCCACATCCAATTCAGAGCCGTCTTTGCGTAAGGCCTTAACCATCCGCCCCGCCCCCATCGGCCTTGCCACTGAAGCGGCGGCAAAACGCGCCCGCAGTGCCGGATGCGCATCACGGAAACGCTGCGGCACCAAATCCTCAATCGACAAGCCCAACAGTTCATCGACAGAATAACCCAATAAGCACTGAGCCTGCTTATTCGCCATGGTAATAGCGCCTTGTTCATTACTGATCAGCATCGCGTCGGGTGTTGCATCAAAAATGGCACGCAGATAAGCCTTACTGGTTTGCAGCGCCTGCGGGCTAGGCAGGAGCAACAATTTTGGAATCAACGGCCAAACCAGCAGGGCGGTGATTATCGACACCAGTGCTGTCGCCAGCTTTACCCAACCAGCCAGCCAATAGTCGGGATACCAAATTGTCCAAATACTGATTAAATGGGTAGTGCCGCACAAAAGAATAAATACGCCAAACAACACAAACACCCAGCGATAAGCCATATCGGTGCGTTTTTTGACAAAATACAATAAGGCGAACGGAATGGAATAGTAGGCCAGTGCAATCAGGGTGTCGCTGATGATATGCAACCACAACAGTGACGGCAGCCATAAATAGCAAGCCCCGTGGGGCATAAAACCACTGGTGCTGGTCAGTAAATCGTTAAACCATGTAAACATTCAGTTTTGAACTCCGTTTTGAGTCTGTATAACCGCAGGATATTTAACCGCAATATATTTAACCGCAGGATATTTAAACGCAATATATTTAACCGCAGGATATTTAAACACAATATATTTAACCGCAGAGTTACGCAAAGTTCAGCGCAGAGTCTCGCAGAGTAAAGGAATATTATTAAATAACTCGTACAATCTGATCATTTTTAATCCTTGAAAAACAACCGCTCTGAAAGCTTGGAATAAATAAGTTATTTGTAGATAACTCCTAAAAAACTCTGTGATACTCTGCGCTGAACTCTGCGTAACTCTGCGGTTAAATATCTTTCTGCTAAATATATTTCTGCTAAATATCTTTCTGTTAAATATCTTTCTGTTAAATATCCTGTGATTAAATATATAAAGACATCAAATCCCATTCGCGACCCTTTTAATGCCATCCTTTAAACCTTTGACGTTAAAATTAATTAACAACCCTAATTTACAGTTTGAGAGTTTTAAATAGGTAAGTATTTGAGCTAAATGCACATCGTTAAAAGCTTCGACCACTTTAATTTCAACAATAATCTTATTTTAAACCAACAAATCAATTCTATATCCAGCATCCAGTTTAACTTCATGATAAATTAATGGCAATGCTTTTTGCTTTTCAACGTTTAATCCAGCTTGCACTAACTCATAAAATAAACATTCCTCGTAAGCATTTTCCAATAAATCCGGCCCTAATTCAGTATGTACTTTCATAGCACACCCAATGATCTTATAGCTTAATTCACTTTCTGACATACCCAACATTGAATTAAAAGTATATTAAAAAATATTACCGATAAGCAACCAAAATAAAACTTTTCGATAATCTCTGTGTAACTCTGCGGTTAAATATTTTCTTTAAAAATACGCTATATAACCGCTATATAACCGCTATATAACCGCAGAGTTACGCAAAGTTCAGCGCAGAGTCTCGCAGAGTAAAGGATCATTATTAAATAACTTGTACAATCTGATTATTTTCAATCCTTGCAAAATAGCCACTAAAAAAACTCTGCGGTACTCTGCGCTGAACTCTGCGTAACTCTGCGGTTAAATATTTTACATAACTCTGCGGTTAAATATTTTACATAACCCTGCGGTTAAATATTCTGCAGTTAAAAATCCGCTTCCGTTAACAGTGTTGTTACTTTTCTGTCAGGATCGGTGATAACCCATAACTTTTCATCGCCGACGCTATAAACCGACATAACCCTTTCCACGGACTCAGGCAATAAGGCCAGCGTGTTTTCACGCCAATCTACCTCTGATATTTCACCGTAATCACCTTTCTCATGCCGATCCAGCAAATCGCCAATAGACACCTTAAAACTGGCAATAATTGAAATAGCGGAGGGGGTCATACTTATTTGTCCGAGTTCAAACAGCTTCATTGCCTATCTCCTAATTTTGTTGTAATCCACAAGCCAATGGATCTGTCTATTATGCCAAACGCTTATGCAGCCCCTGAATCTTTATGCCCGTAACCTAAACCCGGATTATCAGGCAAATGCAAGGATACCAAAAAAGTCGCGCCAAACACCAACGCACCCAGCACCAGCATAGCCAGCACCGGGTCTACCTCATGTGCAGCCGCAAAAGTATAGCCGCCGACTGCCAGCAACATAGCCAGATTTTGAAAAAAACCCTGCAACGCCACCGCACTGCCGCTGCCGATACTTTGTTGGCCCAATTCCTGGAGCGCGGCATTGACAGGAACGATAAACATCCCGCCCATCATACCAATAAAAAACAGGTTGAAACGCGCCAACCAAATAGTGCCGGTCACACTCAACACCACAATAAAAGCGGCCATTAAATAAGCGGGGATTCTAGCACGGCGCAAATGTTCCAGCGGAATCAACCGGGGCACTACAGCTGAACCTGCAACAATGCCAATGGCAAGAAACAAGGTCAATTCGGCAATTTCGGTGGCGTTTTTGGACAATAAAACCAGCGGCGCCCACACCACAAGAATCACCCTTAGCGTTGCCGCCGCCGCCCAAAATAAAGAGCCGCCCAAAATGGCGAAACGCGAGCGCGGCGTCGTAAAAAACGGGCCTATTTGCCGCCAGAAAACAACAATGCTGGAGCCGGAAACAACCGGCTGCATCTGGATTTGAGTCGGTAACGCCAGGGTAATCAACGCCGAGGCGATAAAAATGACGACAGTCCCGCCCAACGCCCACACTGTCGAAACATCCGCCACCTTAGCGCCAACCACCATACCCAATAAAATGGCCAAAATAGTCGAGCCTTCAATCCAGCTGTTGGCCTTGACCAAAAACTCATGACCCGCCAGTTTCGGTAAAATGCCGTATTTGGCCGGGCTGTAAATAGCTGCGCCGATGCCGACCACACAATAAGCAATCAGCGGCTCAACATGGCACAACAATAGCACGGCCCCCGCCGCCTTGATCAGATTGGCAATAACCAACACCCGGGATTTGGGGTAATGGTCGGCAAAACCGCCCACCCACGGCGCCAACACCACAAAAGCAATCAGGAACATGCTTTGCAAGGCTGGAACATACCAGCTAGGCAACTGTGCCGACTGCATCACCATGGCAATCACCGTGAATAAGACCGCATTATCGGCAAACGCTGACAGGAATTGGGCAAGCAGCAGCGGGTAGATTTGTTTGTTCATGCAGACTTGAATGTAAGGTTGAAAAGAGGAAGGGTATAATTTACAGCCTGATTCTATATTCAAGCTTTGAGTCTAACCAAAACTATTCAATATAAATCAATCTATTATTGCTCTGGTCGCGACTAGAGATCGCATTTTTCTCACACCTTACCCGCTGCCCATTCTGTCGCTGCAATATAATTAGTTTTGCCAGTCGCCATCACCGGAATGACACCGACCACCAAGATTTTCTTGGGCAAGCCGATAGCCGCCACGCCTTTAGACGCCGCCGCCAATTCCTGCACCGTCGCGTCTTTTTGGGTGGTCAGTAAAATAACCTGCTCGCCTTTTTTGGCATCGGGCAGGCTGATGGCTGCATGATGTGCATCCGGCCAGGCATTCGACGCTAATTGTTCGACCGCCGTCAATGACACCATTTCACCGCTGACTTTGGCAAAACGCTTGCTGCGGCCGCGTATGCTAATGAAACCCTCATTATCGACCTGCACAATATCGCCGGTGTCATACCAACCAGCGCCGTAGATGGATTTGGGCGGAACCAGCTGTCCCGGATTATCGGCCAACAAATAGCCTTTCATGATATTCGGCCCGCTGACGTGCAACCTGCCTGCATCTTCAATGCCTTCAACCGGCTCCAGCTTATATTCCATTGCAGGCATGAAGCGGCCAACCGTACCGGCCTTAAAATCCATCGGCGTATTGACCGAGGTAATAGGCGTGGTTTCGGTGGCGCCATAGCCTTCCAGGATACGGATACCGAATTTATCGGCCCAAAGCTGGCGGGTGCTTTCCTGCAATTTTTCCGCACCGGCCACCACATAACGCATATTGAAAAAATCGTAGGCATTGGCTTTTTTGGCATAACCGGCCAAGAAAGTATTGGTACCGAACATGATGGTAGCGCCGATTTCATAAGCGATTTCAGGGATGACCGCATAATGCAGCGGCGTCGGATAAAAGAACGTGGTCATGCCGTGCAGCACTGGCAACATCGTGCCGACGGTAAAGCCAAAAGAATGGAACATCGGCAAAAAGTTCAGCACCACATCCTGCGCATTAAAATTGATCCGCGCTTCCAGCTGTTTCAGGTTGGACAAAATATTGGCATGGGACAATACCACGCCTTTTGGCGTGCCCTCAGAGCCCGACGTAAACAACACCACCGCCGGGCTGTCGGGATTGTATTGGTTGTGCCTGTACCAGATATTGGCGGTTTTGCATTGCAGCAAAGCCTGTACCTTGTCCGCAGCCGACAGGCGTCCGGCGATGTCTTCCAAATAAACCAGATTGACCTGTTCGCCCAGGTGTTCGGCATCCACGCCTAACTTCGCCAATTCGATAAACCGGCGGGAAGTCAGTACGGTTTTAACGCCTGCGACCTGACAGGCCGACGCCATGCCTGCTGAACCGGTGGAATAATTCAACATGGCCGGTATCCGGCCATAAAGCTGCAAACCCAGCACAACTGCCAGCGTCTTGGTCGAATTGGGCAAAAACACCCCGACATTTTCGGACTCGTCAGTAAGCTGCTTTAGCGCATTGCCAATGGCAATGGCGCGGGTAATCAGCTTGTCATACGTTAGCGGGGAACGTTCCAGATCGTTGGCCACAACATGGTTGCCGCCATGTATCCTGCGCGCTTCCAGCAAACTGGCGAAAACGGTCTGCCGGTAATGGCTGGTGGCAAACATCATTTCGGTCATAATGTCAGTCAGTATATGACCGCTGTATTTGCGCCGATTTTTGCCCCGTAATTCCGACGGCGGCGTGACGTAAGTGTGCGGCAAAATTTGAATGCTGATTTTTGGGAACAGGCGCAAACGGACGATATTGCGCAAACGTGAAAAATGCGTGTATTCGGCGCCATGAATGCGCACCGGCAAAATCGCCGCTTCCGATTTATCCGCGACCATGCCGGTGCCATCGTAAATTTTCATCAGTGAACCGGTTACAGTAATCCGGCCTTCAGGAAAAATAACGGTGCGGGTGTCGCCCTGTAAATGATGGATTAAGTCTTTTAGCGATAGCGGATGGGTCGGATCCATAGGGAATACGCGGGACAGCCCCAAAAACGGCTTTAACCACCAGCGCCGGGAAATCTGGGTATTGATCGCAAAAGTGATGTCATCGGGTAAAAATACCCCCAACAACAAAGGGTCGAGAAAAGACGTGTGATTGGCGATAATCAGCACACGTTTACCGGCTTTTTCGTAGTTATCCAGACCGTTAATTTCTACCTTATAGATTAAGGTCAACAGCCAGCGTAAAGTTTTTTTCAGCATTAAAATCCCCCTATTTTTTTTGTAATTTTAACAGATGTTTTAATTTAGCCGGAATAATCATCCTGTAGGCGCGCCCCGGTAAATAACCACAAGCTTAATTTAGGCCATTTCCAAGAAATAACATCCCTTAATGATTATGATTTGTAAAAAACAGAGTCCACGCTTAGCACGAAAGCCACGAAATTTTCGTGTTTTTCGTGCTAAGGAACGAGCACGAAATAACTTGAGCAACTTAAAATACTGACTCCTTTTGTATAGGTCATCTCAAATGTAAACTTGCACAAGTTAAATCATGCTCACTCCTAAGCTCCGGCTTGGGAACGAGCTAAAAGCGTTAACCGCAGAGTTACGCAAAGGTTAGCGCAGAGGCGCGCAGAGTTTTTTAAATCTTTGCGAAACTCTGCGCCGCACTCTGCGTAACTCTGCGGTTAAAAACTTTCTCACTCCTAAGGAACGAGCACGAAATAACTTGAGCAACTTAAAATACTGACTCCTTTTGTATAGGTCATCTCAAATGTAAACTTGCACAAGTTAAATCATGCTCATTCCTTATTCATCAGTGTGGTAATAACTGTAAGCGATGGCAACGGCGGCAAGCACCATTAATTGCCAGATATAGTTGTCGAAATAAGCGACGCAAACCGTTATAAGTCCTAAAAACAACCCTACGAAAATACAGTGCCAGCCTTTTTTTATGCCGTCCAGATAAGTCGTTAACGCCAGTATTAACAGCACTATCAGCCCCGCTTCTTCATGAAAAATTCTTCCTGAATTGTGGTAGGCGTAAATCACAATGCCCGCGCACAAGCCGCCTGCCCAATGCAGCAGCCGTTCGATAAGCGCTTTGAGGTTATCGCCATGCTGCTTGAATCGATAATAGTCGGGAGCGATAGCGATAGCGGTAAACAAAAATATCATCACAAACCAATAATCGTGGCTGGTATGCCGATAGCTATAGCCAATGTAGGCGCCGAGCACAGACAAAAGCAAACGTAGCGTAAAAAGATGATGGGGTGATAGCAGGTAAGGTTTGATCATGGACTTTAGATAACGAGTGATGGTTTAGGAAAATAAACGATATTTAGGGGGCTTCGGCAGATAGACGAGACATAACAGCAGCAATGCGAACAAGGCCGGTTGCCAGCGAATATCGGTCTGCACCATTTTTTCAGTCGCCAGTTTCGGGTTTTGTAATGCCTGGTTAAGGTTCTTTAAGTCGGTTAATCGGGCGTAAGTCAAGCCGGATTCCGCGGCCAGTTTTTCCAGATAGGTTTCTTGTAAAGCGCTTAAATGCTCATTGCCGGTGGCGGCTTCGCTGCCGAATGGGGCATTGCGTGCGTTGTAGCCTTTGATTTGCGACGGGTCCAGATTGGATTGTCCGAACGAAGACCGGTGCGGCACATCGTCGTGGCTATAAAACCCGGTTTGTTTGCCCAGGCTGTCGAATTTTGGGATAGGCACGGCCTGCAAGCCGCCGACGCCGATAATCATGCCTTTTGCTTGTCCCTTTACGGATGAAAAATCGGTTTGGTAATTGGGATTAACCGGCGGGGCTTCCTGACCGTCGGTTATAAAAATCACCGAGCTGCCGCTTTTTTTCAGCATGTCCAACGTGCTCAGCAAGCCTTTGGCGATATTGCTGTCTGCCGCCCAAGCCATGCGCCAATCGACTTTGCCGATCGCGGTATCGATTTCCGTGTAAGCGGAGCAAACTTCCAGCGGCTCGAATAACAGGGTCGAGCGCCTTTCGGTGAACAGGCCGAGGCCGACTTTGGACTCGCAAGGCAGTGTTTGCAACAGTTCGCGCAGGGTTTGCTTGACAAAATGCAGGCGGCTGACGGCCTGGTTGTCTTGTTGGTAGTCGGTCGCATTCATGCTGCGGGTAATGTCGATAATGAAGGTGTAGTTGTAGGTTGGCGTTTTTTGTTGTTTGCTGGGGTGTATGAACAGCACCAGCATGGCGATAAGCGCCGACAATAAACACCCGGTTCGATAATCTTTTAATGTAGTACTCATTGTTTCCTCGTTTTCCTATAGGTGACGGAGTGCAAGCTTTGCTTGCGCTTGCAGGCGAAGCCTGCACTCCAGCCGTCAGCCTGACCTTCGCATTGATTATCAAGGCAAACCACGCGGAAATCCCGGCACTGTCGTCCACAACTGCGATTTCTGCTTTGTGGGTTCGTCGTCAGGCATGTCGACCCTGTCCATTTCCGGCAATAGGCGCATGGCGACTTCAAGGTTGTATTTGGCATCCCAGTCGCCGCTGTTTAACGCCAAAGACTGCCGGTAGGCCTGTTTCGCCAGTCCCAGCAAAGGCATTGCTTCGTTGATATTCATGGCTAAGGCCTGTTGTATGGCTTGTTCCAGGTACAGGTTGCCGAGGTTGTAGCGGACTTTGGCCTGGAAGTTCCGGTCGCCTTTATCCATGATCAGGCTCAGGGTCGATAAGGCTTCATCGTAGCGGTGCTTTCGCTTGAAATAAAAAGCCCGCGCCAGTCTTAATTCCGGCTTGCCGCTAATCACGTTATTAACGGCCACATCCTTGCCCGAAATCAATTGCCTGATTAAGTCATTGTCGCGGTGGATGCCGTACAACGCACCGGCGCTGTAAACGAAAGCCGCCAAACCGGCCGCCAACGCGGCCCACAGCGTGATATGCCTGATTGTTCTTATCATCGTTTGACCTCGCAAAATTTAACGCCCAGCAGAACCAGCAGCAACAAGGCCGCTACGCTGTAGCAGGTCGTCGACAAGTCCTGCCTGGGGATGCGTTCGACATAGTGCATCGGCAGGTTTTCCAAGCGGTTGATGTCGGCAATCGCCTGTTTTAACGCGTCCGGGCTTTCCGCTTCATAAGCCCGATAGGGACTGCCCAGGCCCAGAAAAAACTTGTGCAGGTACAGTTCGGGCATGGCCCCGGCGTTGTCGTCACGGCTGTCTTCAGGCTGATCGAAAATGCCGGGGCTGCCTGCGGTGCGCAGGAAAATCCAGTACAGGCGGACTTGTTGTTGTCTAAACCATTCGCGCAATTTCAGTTCGCTGTCGTGATCGATTGCCGCCGCGCCGTCCGAAACCAGCAGCACGATGCGCGAGCCGGTAACGGGTTGTTGTTCAAAAAACGAGATGGCCATGCCCAAGCCTTTGCTGACATGGGTAAAGCCCAGCGCCGGTGTCGCCGTCGCCGCAATCGCCGCCTGCACCGCGTTTTTGTTTTCGGTCAGCGGCATTACGAAGAGCGGCGAGGTGCTGTATTCCGCGACTCCGATCAAATCGGTTTGCCGTTGATTGACAAAATCGGTCAATAAGCGCCGGGCCGCCGTGGCTTTGGACTCATCGGAGCCGTTCGGCGCGCGTCCGGCGAATGTGTTATCCATGCTGCTGCTGCGATCAAGCAATAACACGATATGCGCGCCGTGGCCTATCCTCTCCCGGCTTTGTTCGGTGCGATGCAGGCCCGCGATGCCCAGCACTAATCCGGCGATGGCCGCCATGGCGCACAGCCGCAAACAGCCAACAATAACAACCGACAGCGTGTCCGCAGGTATCAACGCCGTCCACGGCGCGGGGCTGGTACGCATGCCGCTATTGAGCAGCGGCAACAGGGCCAATAACAGGCCGGTCAAAGCCCAAGGGGTATTAACCGCCCAATTCATCGGCTGCCCCGTTCGATTTTGCGGCAGTGTTCGCAGAGGTCTTTTAGTTGTTGTAAATCCTGCGCGACAACAATCATTCCTCCGGAAAAAAAATAGCGATTGGAGTAGTTGAAAAACCAAAGCAATTGGGCGCTTATTTGCCGATACTGTGGGTTGCGCCGGTAAAATTCGCTCAAGCGGTTAGCAAACAGCGGCTGTCCGTTGAGGCTGTTCAAGGCCTGATGAACAAGGGTCAAGGCTTGCGCCATGTCGGTTTTGGACAATCCAGCCAGTTTGCGTAATGCCCGCTTGAACACGGTGCGCCGCGACATATTGGGAAAACATCCGTATAAGTAAGCCAGATAGGCCGCTATCAGTGCGGCAACGCTCAGGCTGGCCGCCAAGCCGTACAAAGCCTGGGTGTCGGTCAATAACGGCGGCGGGCTATCAGGGCGCATGTATTCGCCCTGTTCGCTTTGGCGCGCGATCAACTCCCTGAGCGGGGACAAGGTAAAAGTCCAGGCGGGGACGTTTTGGCCGATGCTTTTTTCGCCCTGACTGAGCTGTACGGTAAAGCCGGGCAGGGTTAAGGTTTTAACTTCCAACGGCGCGTAAAAAACCTGATAGAGCAAGTCGATTTCATAACGTTGCCCGCTTTGTTTAACCGTGACTTGATTCAGGTTCAGCCAGCGGTTGATTTGGCCTTTGGCCGGTAAGCTGCCGGTTTGTAAAGTAATACCCGAACGTGTTTCGATAATAATGCGTTGGGGAATTTCATCGCCGTTAACGTAACCGAACGGGCGGGGCGTTTCGACGTTAAAGTAACTGACCGGCTCGTCGATCGAGCCGGAACAGCCCAGCAGCGACAACACCATGATTAACAGAATTCTCATGCGACCCTCTGCTGCAAATGACGATTAATGGTTTGGGTGCTGTAGCCTTCCGTAATAAATAACGGCTCGCTGCCAAAGACCCTGAAGATATGTTTCAGGTCGCGTTGGCGTTGTTGATAGGCGGTACTTATTTTTTGCCGCAAGGCCGGACGCATGAACAGCGTGCGGGTCGCGTTGTTTTCCATATCCTGAAAAGAAATCAGACCCCAGTTGGGCAAGGTCGCGTATTCGTGCTGATTCCATAACACCAGCGGGATCACGTCGTGACTTTGCAACGAACCTAGCACGGCGCGTAATTGAGCGAGCGGAAAATGGCAGTCGGATAGTAAAAATACCAGCGAACGCTCGGCGGGCAGAAAGGCTACCGCGTTTTGCAGTCCGTTTGCGTTGCCGGTAAAACTAAGGCTTTCCAGTTGTTTCGCCAGTGCCGATACCCGTCCCAAGTGTTGACCGGCGGGAAGCAGCCAGCGCTGTTCTATACGCCCGGTGCAGCCGATAAAGCCGAATTTGTCGCCGTAATCGAAAGCCGAATGGGCGGCGGTCAGCAAAAACCGGAGCAGGGTCTGTTGTTTATCGGCATAGCCCATCGATGCCGACATATCGGCAATCAGGTAGACGTTGACGGTGCTTTGCTGTTGATAGACGCGTACCCGATAGCCTGAAAACGGGTCGAGTACGCTGGCGCGCAAGTCTATGCGTCTGGGGTCGGGGCTGGCAATCAGCGGTTCGTGGCGCTTGAACAGCTGTCCGGCGCCGATCATTTGTCCGGGATGCGCGCCCGGATAAACGGAACTGGATTGCCAGGGGAGGCGGTAATGTAGCGTTTCGGTCATGGTTTTTTACGGTATTTTTCTTGTTTTATGTGTCAATGCCATTAAGCCAAGGTAGGGTTGTCCTCGTTCCCACGCGCTGCGTGGGAATGCAGTGTTGGACGCGCTGCGTCCCGTATACGCAAGACGTTAATCGTAACTCGCGGCGCAGCCCGCCTTGACGGCGTTCCCACGCAGCGCGCTCATCGTTATACACAAATGCCAAAGAGACACTCGTTCCCACGCGCCGCGCTCATCGTTATTCATAGGCCTGGTGGGCAACACTTTTCTGGTCATGATTTTTAACCGCAGAGTTACGCAGAGTTCGGCGCAAAGTTTCGCAGAGTTTTCTTGATGTTACTTTGCGTGACTCTGCGCCAACCTTTGCGGTACTCTGCGGTTAAATAATGCCTACCCAGTTATTTTTAACCGTAGAGCCCGGTAGATACTTGTGTATAACGACGAGCGCAGCGCGTGGGAACGAGAGCAATTTAGGTTGGCTGCTTTGATTTTTGCTTCGTCATCTCAACGCAACCGACTGTTGCATCTTCGCCAGACTCGACATAGCAGGCGCTGATGCTGTCGGTGCCGTAAATGCGCCCATGATTGTAGCCCTTGCTATCGACGCCAACCCAGGTAAACGAGGTATTGTCGGGATAGATGACGCCAGAGAAAGATTTAGTGCCCGCCAAATAGGTAAAGTGTCCCTTAAACAAGCGCCCCTTCTGTTCTGTGATTTCAATCGTCTTAGTCCAGGTCAAGTAACCTTTTTTGTCGGAATAAGTTTTGTTTTCTCCAGTCCATATACCCATGAGATTAGGTATATTCACATCGGTCTTAGCGTCAGTCTTGGCGGGCGAGGAGCAGCCCCCAATGCCTGTTAAGACAAGCGCGATGAGCGCGAAATTCATAATTGATTTATTCATTGATAATCTCCTAAGGAACACGCATAAATTAATTTATACCCAAAGGGCATAAGTTTCGTTTGAGCAGACGAGCTGCTCAACTCAGCTTTAAGCAATTACCATGAAGAGCATGAAGGACATGAAGAGTTAAACTTCATGACCTTCATGCTCTTCATGGTTTAAAAACAAAACTTGCGGAAGTTGTTTCATGCGCGTTCCTAAGGCGCCGCCACTTGGTTCAAAATCCCCTCAATCAATTCGGGCAACAGCTGCTCTTTTCTATAAGCAACCATCGGGTTTAAAAACAGCCGGTGCGTCATGCAGACCGGAAAAACCGCTTGCAGGTCTTCCGGCAACACATGATCCCGGCCTTCCAGCCAGGCGCGGGTTTTGGCGGCGCGGATCAAATAACTCATGCCGCGCGGACTGGCACCGGCCATTAATAATTGCGGCATGTCGACATCGGTTAATTGAATGCCGTAGTGTTGCGGCTGATGCGTGGCTTTCCATAAACCCAGCGCGTAAGCATGGAGTTTGGGGCTGGTCTGCATGCGTTGCTGTAGCGTTTGAGCCAACTCGTTAAGCCGGTAGTAAATGCCGCTGTTAGCGACGCCTGCAACAAGCCGGTCGGTATCATGAAAGCGCGGGTTAAACATCAGCTCGTCCAGCTCGGTATCGCCTCTGGGCATATCGATGTTGATTTCCATCATAAAGCGGTCTTTGGCGGCGGCGGGCAGCTCGAAGGTTTCTTCTTTCTCGACGCGGTTGCGGTCGGCAAAAACCTGGATGTGCGGGAAATGATAGTCGCGGTTAAAAGCGTTAATGCTGCGTTCGGCCATTGCCCTTAACAGTAAGGCATGGACTTGCGGCCGGGCGCGATTGATTTCGTTGAAGAAGA
The DNA here is from genome assembly GCA_030684815.1 of Methylobacter sp. Taxonomy (GTDB): domain Bacteria; phylum Pseudomonadota; class Gammaproteobacteria; order Methylococcales; family Methylomonadaceae; genus Methylobacter_A. Next base: position 47,786 of record JAUXXQ010000008.1, read on the forward strand.
AGGTGGCGAGGGTGTCGCCGTGTTTTAGCAGAGGCCCCGGATCGACGCACGGACGGCCTTGGTCGTTTAAATAGGTGTAATAAATCAAGTCGGCGGGCATCAGGTCGATAGTGCCTTCGATACGTTGGTAATCACCGCCCAGGCCTTGGGTAACCGCCCGTAACAGCGTCGTTTTGCCGACGCCGACATTGCCTTCCAGCAACACATGGCCTCTGGCGAAAACGGCCAGGACGATATGCCTGACGGCAGGTTGCAGGCCGATAACGGTTTGATTGATTTGTTGTTCGAACTGTAACGCTTGTTCGCGCCAGTCGCTAAGTTGGGTGTCTGTGTTCATTGACTTTGTAAAAAACGTTTAGACCTCTAGGTTTTTACTGGAGCCGCTCCCGGCGGCTCCAGCACTTCCGCCATCCATGGCAGTCGTAAAACCTGGAAGGTCTGGATACTGTGAGATCGGCAAAAAAAGGGCATAAGATACAAACAGGCTCACAAGGGGGAGAAAGGCGCAATGTATCCATGCCCAAAACAAGGGCTATTCGATGTCGTCTACGTCATAAACAAACTTGCCGGTCTTGGCTAAATGTTCCTGGCGTTTTTTATTGCGTTCTTCCATTTCTATAACCGATTGAGCCTGTTTATTCAGTTCATTGACATCATGTTTCGGGTCATACTTGCTGCCTGCCACTTTTTCCGGGTAGCCCGGCTTAGGTTCCCAGCAAACGCCCGGTTCTTTGCAATTTTGACCATCGTAAGCGATAGCCGAATAGGACAGCGCCGCCAACACGACGCCTGCATTCATTAAAAGCATTTTTTTCATCTGTGTTTCCTCTCTATTTTAACCATTTGGCTTTTTTAGGATTACCTGTGTAGATGTCCCGTATCCAGGACATAATCATCAGCATTTCATCGGTCGATAGGTTGACGTATTGCGGCCCCATCATGCCGTTGGCGCCGCCGAACAAAATTTCAAACAAACCCTGATCGGTAGCGGCAGACGGATAAGTCCAGTAATCATCCGCTAGACCTGGCCCCAATTTACCTTCGGCTTCGTGGCCGTGACAGCCGGAGCAGGCGGTCAAATAAAGGTCATGACCTTTTTTCACGGCTTCCTTGTCGCCGTTATAGGGATTCTTGCCGGTTTCTTTAAACTGATTGAAAACGGCTTCGTTACCGCCCGATTTGGCGACGCTCATATCCAGCGGCGCGCCGGTAATGGCATTGCGGAAAGTTATTTCCGCCAAGGCTACCGAGCTGATCAACGCAAGGCTGACCGCCGATACGGCTAATAATTTATTTTTTTTCATGTTAAAACCTATTTTTTATAATTTCTAAGGCGCGTCAGGTTCGTCAACTAACGGTATGCCCTCTTCTTCCAGCAACTCGGTTATGTCATCTTCATTGTCTTCAATAACCTTGTTTAACTGAGCCAGTAACGTGGGATCGTTTTTGCGGACGCCCATTGAGGTGCTGAAATGAAAATCGACTTTTTGCCCGTCTGCACGGACGTTGTTGTCAGGAATCAGCGTCATCGTTAGCGGTGTGGCCGAGGCTTTAACATAACGTGCGGCAGACGGCCCCCAAAGAGCGGCAATCTCGGCGTGCCCCGATGAAATCTCGGAGACCAGCTTCGATGCCTCGTATTTAATGTACTGATTACGTTTGGATTTAAAGCCGACCAATTCCTGGGAATAATTGAACATATCGTTATAACGCCCGATAGCCCGCATCATCACTTCCGGCGGCGTACCGGGCACAACAGCAATGCGCTGCGCCTTGCGTAAAACCTCGCTGTCCCAGCTCTCCAAATCCAGTTTGTCGGCTTCGCGCGAAATGAAAACATAGCCGGAGCGGTAATAAGGCCGGGTGGTCAAAACGCGGGGATCCCCCTTATCAACGCCTATCACTACATCGCACAGCCCTTTATCCAGTGTGTCCCTTATGTAATAACGCGGGTCGCTCCAATTTAGATATTTGACTTTTCTGCCCAGCGCCTTGCCGACCAGTTCCGCCAATTTATTCTCGAAGCCTTCGCCTGCTTTATTGGAATAAGGCATTTCATTTTCCGCCGCGCAGACCTTTAGCGCTTTGTTGGCTTCGGCCTGGGCTGGGGATATTGTCAAACTGCTCCCCAAACACAAAGCCGTTATGAAAAACTTGTTTATCTGCATAGTTACTCTCATCAATGCCGGTTTAAATAGGCGCGGAAAAATCCGCGCCTGTATGTAGTTTAATAACCCAATGCAAAGACCATCACGCCGCCGCCTTGCTGCGTGTAGTGCGCCAGTTCTTTAAACGCACCGACCGCCCCCAATCCCGCAGTAGGATCTTGCAAGTCGAACACTAAACCAACGCCGGGCCAGCCGCCGACACCGTAGTAAATCGCCACGTATTGCTTGCCTTTGTGTCCAAAGGTGATCGGGTGGCCGATAACGCCGGAAGGCAATTTGAATTTCCATAATTCTTTACCGTTCCGTGAATCCAGCGCTTTGATGTAACCGTCCAAGGTGCCGTAGAAAACCAGGTCGCCCGCGGTTGCAGTGGTGCCGCCCCAGACTGCGAATTTTTCCTGAATTTCCCATTCGAATTTGCCGGTCACGGAGTTCATCGCTTTGACTTGTCCCAGAGTGCCTTTAGGCCCTGGATACATGTTCAGCGTCGCGCCGACAAAGAACTGGCCTGCGCGGTAAGGCAGCATGAACGGTTCCCAGTCCATGCAGATATGGTTGGTGCCCATGAAGAACAGTTTCTTGTTCGGATCGTAAGATTCGATGCCCTGGTTGTGGTAACCCATCGCGGACGGGCAAATGCCTTTGGCTTCGTGATCCATGTGCGTCGAAAACTCAGGATCGCGAACTGGCAGGCCGGTTTTTAAATCGACTTTTTTAACCCAGTTGACGGTATCGTCGATTTTAAACGCGTTGACCAAATCGCCGTTTTCGCGGTTCAGGGTATAAACCAGGCCGTTGCGGTCGGGGTGGGTCAGCAGTTTGGTCATTTTGCCGTCAACCAGCTGTTCGGATAAGCCCATGTAGTTGACGCCGGCGTAATCCCATTCGTCATGCGGCGTTTTTTGATAACCGAATTTCGCTTCGCCGGTGTTGATGTCGCGGCCCCAGATGGTCATCGTCCATTTGTTGTCGCCCGGACGCATGGTTTCATTCCACGGCGCCGGGTTGCCCGAGCCGTAATAGAGCATGTCCAGATCGGGATCGAAGGCATACCAGCCCCAGTTGGTGCCGCCGCCGATTTTCCAGGCGTCGCCTTCCCAGGTTTTAAGGCCCAGGCCGAACTGCCCGTAATGCGGGTTGGCGCTGTTGAAATCCTTTGAGAGTTTTATATCCTCATCAGGGCCGGTGGCGTAGACGCGCCAAGCCTGCTTGCCGTCTTTAATGTTATAGGCGGTGGCGTAACCTCTGACGCCCAGTTCCGCGCCCGAGCTGCCGACAATGACTTTGTCCTTAGCCACAAACGGCGCAACGGTCAGCGTGGAGCCCATCGCGATGTCGGAATTTTCCATTTTCCACAACACTTCGCCGGTCTTCGCGTTTAACGCCACGATATGGCCGTCCAGCTGGTTCTGGAAAATAGTCGCCGGGTAGCCGTCACCGGCGGGCGCGTAGGCCAAGCCCCGGTTGACCACGTCGCAACAGGCGACTGCGCGGGCGGCCGGGTTTTGTTTGGGTTTGTGTTCCCATAAAATTTTGTCCGGATGGTCCAGGTCGATGGCGAAAATGTTGTTAGGAAAGGGCGTATGCACATACATGATGCCGTCAATAACCAGAGGCCCGCCTTCATGCCCGTTCAGTACGCCCGTAGAAAACGACCAGACTGGCTGTAAATGCTGGACGTTGTGCGCGTTAATCTGGGTCATTTCGCTAAAGTGGGTGGCACCGTAGTCTTTGGTCTGCATGACCCAGTTGGTCTCTTCTTTCGACAGCCTTGCCAATTCTTTATTGGCCTGTGCCGGTATCGAAACCGATAATAAGGCGCCGCTACAGACAGCGGATGCGACAGCGGTGCGGGTGAATTTGAAAATCCGCATAATTCCTCCAGGGGGTTATGATTGTTATGTTTATAAAGCCAAGCCCGTGCCTATCAATAAAGCGTAAGTAAGACAACCGGCTTTCTTGATCAAAACGTTTGCAATGCTTCATTGAGCGGCAGGGCTGAGCAGGCGCCCATAGTACGGGAGCGCTTGCTTGCAGCGTTACGGAATAAGCCCGGAAATCGGCGGGAAAAATCCCGGAATAAAGCCAGAAAACTTCCTGCGCGGTTAGGCGGGATAAAACGGGAAAAGCTCCTATCGATTTGGCGCTTATAAACAGGCATGATGACTGTTTTGACAGGCTATGGAGCGAAGTAGTGGCGGGTAAAATCAGTGTGTTATTGGTCGATGACCATGCGGTGGTGCGAACAGGTTACAAAGCCTATCTTTCTTTGTCCGATAAAATCGGACAGATTTATGAGGCGGATCGGGGTGAAACGGCTTGTCAACTATACAGCCAACATCAACCTGATATTGTGGTGATGGATTTGTCGATGCCGGGCATAGGCGGCTTTGAGAGCATCAGGCGGCTGATTAACCGTGATCCGCACTGCAAGATTCTGGTCTTCAGCATTCACAATGAACTGGTCTATGTGACACGGGCGCTTGCGGCAGGCGCCAAAGGCTATATCACCAAAAGCAGTGTGCCGGAAACGCTGGTCACCGCAGTGTATAAAATTGCCCAGGGCGGCACTTATGTCGACCCTGAAATTGCCCAAAAACTGGCCGTTTCGATGACAGGCGAACAGAGCGAAGCGGAAAAAATCAAGCTGCTTTCGCCAAGAGAATTTGACGTATTCTGTTTGTTGGCGAACGGTTACAGCGTCAGAAAAGCAGCGGAAAAACTGTGCTTGAGTTACAAAACCGTGTGCAACCACGGCACTGTCATCAAAGAAAAAATGGGAGCGGAAACGCTGGCCGAGCTGACCTTGCTGGCAAGCCGACAAGGTCTTATTGAAGCACGCGAGAATTAATCTGCAAATGATAAAAGGCGAAAGGGGCAATTCACCTTTCACATCATTATTTTTCCAGCTTTTGTTTTAACCCCGCCAAACCGTTGTTAAAAAATGCATTCATTGCTTTAACCGCCGCTTCATCATTCAATTTTTCAGGCGGCGTATTGCCGGTATCGCCACGGTAAAAACGGCTTTTTAGCGTGACCACACTGGCGCCGGCATCGTCCCCTGCAGTCACCTGAAGGTTGATGGTGTACGAACTGGCCGGAAATGTCGTTATATTTTCGGTTTTAAGCCGGTAATTGTATTCATGATCCTTATCACTGTAATAATCCAGACTTTCCACCAGTTGCCCGTCATTTTGCAGGGTAAGGGTTCGGGTACCATCGGAGGCATTGACGCCATCACCTGAACTGGCTTTGACATCAGGATGCCAGTCGGCAATGGCGTCAAATTGCTTGACTGCATTCCAGACGGCATCAACCGAAGCGTTAATTGTGATGCTTTCTTTGGCTTTTTGCGGAGTGGGGCCGTGAGCAAGGGAGGCTATGGGGAATGATAGGAAACTCAACATTATTAGGATTAAACGGTTCATGTCATTAATGCCATTAATTAAAATGGCCTATTATTCATAAAACCGTGCGAAAGGTATCGGGTAACTTTCCTGATGATGCCAAGGAAATAGTCGCTTTTTAAATGGTTTTAGGCTATTTCCTAAAAAAAACATACCAAAAATCGTCCACACTTGGCACGAAAAAACACGAAAATTTCGTGGCTTTCGTATTAAGCGTGGACTCTATTTTTACAGGCCATGACCATCAAAGGATGTTATTTCTCAAAAATCACCTTTTTAACTTATGCAATGACTGCTACCCCTTACCAATCCCATCCAGCCTCGCTTTCATAGCCACATAGCCGGTCGCTGAACCCCATAGCAACATATAAATGCTGTGCAGCACGACCTGGAAACTAAAGCTGTCGACATCGCGGGTGTAATCCCAAATGTCATCCGCCACAGCCAATATTAATATCAGACCCAGCGCAAATTTAAGCCCGATTTGACGGGCATAAAAAACGCCGATACCCAGCACCAGAAAACCGGCAAAAAACCTCAAGCCGCTGTGCACCAACATTTCCGCATTAAATGGATTAATTTTAAATGCCATATCGACAAAATACAGCAGAATAAGCCCGACAACAGTAACACCGACCAATTTCATGACGCCCTTCCAAATATTACGCTTCATTAATGAGTTTTAATCCCGGCGGCAATGCCTCGCCAAAGATTTGTTTTTCTTCTTTTTCGTCCAGTTCTTTCAACTGTTCGACCATGTCGACCCAGGACGCGGGCACTTTATTCAACTTGAGTTTATCGACAACTTGCCGGCGCATGGCTTCATCAATATCTCGCGCTCTATCGCCGCTCATCCTCGCAATCAGCGTTGCGGCGAATCCGATCTGCGGATTTTTTTTCCAATCCAGCTCCAGCATCTGCGTTAACCACTGGCTGACAATGGCGGCGGGGATGACATTATGGCTGCTGCCGTGAAACGGCATTCTGGCACCGATACGGCCAACCGCCCACCAGGTCTGCGTGGGTTCGCTGGCTTTTTTCAGGCGCTTTAACAGCCATTCACCCAGCTGTATTTTTTTGTCCACCGGCAACCGTTCCAAAACCGCCGCCAGCCGCACCATATCATCATATCCGCGTGTTTTGATTTGTTTGGCCACCGTCACTTGTCTTGCCGCCGCCGGGTTTAGAAATTTGGCAATGTCGGCAAAAATCTTCTCCTGCGCCGCCGCATCCAAGCCGCCGGCAATGCGCCGCCACAGCGTCCACCATTCTGTCCAATTTTGGGTTTCGTTAATAAATTGAATGCCTTGCGGATAATTTTTCCAAAGCTGCTCGACGCGCCAGTCATCCAGCGGATAACCGAAACCGGGACGCAAACAAAAACCGGCCAGACTCAACCAAACCCGTTCGTGATTTTCCGAACGGCGCTGATATTTTCCGCCATCTAGCAAGACCGCAAACATCGCCCGCAGCAAGGGCGTTGTCCATTCGCTACGCGAGACGCCGGTTAATTTTTCCAATTCGGCGCGCAGGTTTTTCACCGCTTTGGGATCAACCTGTTTGGATTTGGCGCCAAAAATGGCCTGTATGCGTTCGGCAATCTGCTTGAAATTAGCAGGAAGTGCGGCATCTGTTGGCAAACCGGCCGCCTTTTTCCTGATTTGAAATTCCACATCCCAACGCTGGGCGCTGTCGGCAACCGCAATGCATTGGATTTTAAGCGTGCCCAGTTCAGTTTGAGTGACTGCGAGTTCAACCACAACTTCGGCATTCGGCTGGCTGTCATCGCCTTCAAAAGCCACGGCCAGCGGCGGCAGGGAATGGAACAAGTCGTCAATCTCGGTCACATCGCCCGGTTTAAAATCGCCGTCACCAGACAATGAAACCAAATGAAAGCGTACCGGCACACCCAGACGCAAGGCAAAGCGCCGGTTTTTCAAAATGACTTCGTCGCCTTCTTCGCTGCCTTTGGGCAAAATGCAAATGCCTTGCTGTGCGCGGCTATCATCGGTGTCGACCAACAGAAAATAGCTACGTGCCGAGCCGCCACCGATTTTGAGTTTTTTGTCTTTTCGGGCAATCGCATAACTGACCGCGCCGAAAGCCACCGCCAGTTCCGGCTGATTATTCTCCAACAATAACGGCGGATTACCGCGCCATGATTGGATAACATCGATCATGCGCTGGGTAATCGGCTGGCTGCGGAACACACCGCCATTCAGCAGCAAGGCATCAGGCACTCTGCCCTGCCCGGCTAAAGCCTCGCGGCAAGCGCTGCTGTGCAGTTTTAAAAATGCCGCAATATGTTTGCTGACCGCAGGCTCGGCGGCATAAGGCAGGCCGAATTCGACCACGCCGCTGCGTTTTCTGTCGGGCAAGTCATCAAGACCTGACAAGGGGAAAAAGCCGTCCAGCGCAATGTCCCGGACTTCCGTCTTGGATAGCGCCACCGAACGCGAACTGCCAATCAACTTGGAACCGCCACCGAGCAAGGTGACGTTAATGTATTCCGGCGCATCGTCGGCCAGCAAGCGCTCTTTGGCAATCCGGCATTGCTCAATCAACTGCGACAATTCCGCCGCAGACAGGCGTTTTTCGCTGCCGCCAAGACGGCTTTCAGCGAGATGCGCCAAGGCCAAATCGATATTGTCGCCGCCCAGCATCAAATGATCGCCCACTCCGATGCGGGTCAATTTAGGCTCAGGTTCGCCCGGCTCCACTTTAATCAGCGTTAAATCGGTGGTGCCGCCACCAACATCGCAAACCAGTAGCAGCTGCACCTTCGCCAGCGCCTGCTTGACCGAACCGGCATGACGCCTTAACCAGTCATAACAAACGGCCTGCGGTTCTTCCAGCAGGCGCACATTAGGCAAGCCGGAAAAACGCGCCGCCTCCAGCGTCAGCGAGCGCGCCGCTTCGTCGAACGAGGCCGGGACGGTAATGACAATGTCCTGCTCCTCCAGCGGCGCATCGGGAAACCGATGCCGCCACACCGTGCGAATGTGCGCCAAATAGCTGGCGCTGGCAGCGATAGGCGACACTTTGCTGATGTCGTCGCCACTGCCCCACGGCAAAATATCGGCGCTATGATCAACCGACGGATGCGACAGCCAGCTTTTGGCGCTGGTGACAAAACGCCCCTTGCTTTTCGCGCCCAACAAGCGCGCCGCCTCGCCAATCACGGCGGTGTCGTTTTCTGTCGTCCCGCTGGGAAAAGCCAGATCGGCCTCGGACAACTCGCCAGGCGCCGGATGATAACGCACCGACGGCAACAACGGCCTTGCGGCCACTTGTCCGGGCGCTACCAACTGCTCGATTTGAAAGATGTGTATGTCTTGCTTGGCATCATCGGCTTTAGCGAAAGCGACAACGGTATGCGTAGTGCCCAGATCGATGCCGACTAGATAATGTGGTTTTGAATTTTGCACGGTGATATTGCGGATTTATGATTCTTTTAAAGGATAAAAAATAAAGGACATTTAATCAGGATAAAACTCATCATCTATCAACTGCTCTAATGTCCAGGGGCAGCATTCAGGGAAAACATTTTTACTGATTTTGGTTTCTTTAGCGGCCTTGATGACGGCGAGTTGGTAGGCATCTTTTAGCATTTCATCGACTGCCGGTTTTAAGCCCGGATTATCTTTCAAGGTCTTACAAAACTGAAACCGTTGCTCGTCAATAGATAATTGCCAGCTTCTTCCTCGTCTTACTTCCTGATAACGCCATTTTAAAAGGTGCAAGATCAAGATTGTTAACCGACTTTCAAGTTCACGCTTTTCGCTTCGTCCCATTGTTTCTATTTCTTCTATTAGATTAGGTAGATCCAGGCTGTTAAACTGCCCGTGCCTTAATAAATTGGCTTGCTCATGCGTCCAACTGTAAAAATCTTTTTCATAACTAATCATGTCTTAGCCCTTTATTCGTTTTTACTGATTTATGGGTGCCGCTACAGCTTTTAAATGGCCGTTAATACCCGCCAATCGAGCAAAAAAGGATACACCAAATAGCTCACCTTGGCATCCTTACAATAACAGCGCCACACAAACTTGCTTGCCGCTTGCCTTTACAATAGATTGACTTAACAGGGAGGTGTCATAGAAAATAGCCGGTTTAATTCCCGATTATTACTCCGAATAACGCATGGCTAACAGCGCCCCCCCGAAGAACAGCCTGGTTTCTGTCCAAAACCTGTCGTTTTCTCGCGGCAACAAGAAAATATTCGACGATATTTCCCTGGAATTCGAGCGCGGCAAAATCACCGCGATCATGGGGCCCAGCGGCACCGGCAAAACCACGCTGTTAAAACTGATCGGCGGGCAACTCTTCCCCGAACAAGGCACGGTTATCGTCGACGACAATAACGTCCACCGCCTGCGCCGAAACGAATTGTACAATCTGCGCAAACGCATGGGCATGTTGTTCCAAAGCGGCGCGTTACTGACCGACATGAACGTGTTTGATAATGTCGCCTTTCCGTTACGCGAACACACGCACCTGCCCGAATCGATGATACGCACGCTGGTGCTGATGAAGCTGCAGGCAGTCGGTTTAAGGGGCGCGCGCCAGCTGATGCCCAATGAACTGTCCGGCGGCATGGCCCGGCGCATTGCGCTCGCCCGGGCGATTGCACTGGATCCGATGATGATTATGTACGACGAGCCGTTTACCGGCCAGGATCCGATTTCCAAAGGCGCCCTGGTGCAATTAATCCAGTCGCTGAATAATATCTTAGGTCTCACCAGCATTATCGTGTCCCATGATGTGCAGGAAACGGCGGCGATAGCGGATTACATTTACGTCCTGTCAGGCGGCAAAGTGGTCGGCCAGGGTACACCGAAAGAAATTGAGCAGTCCCCGTCCGAATGGGTGCAGCAATTTATGAACGGCGCGCCTGACGGCCCGGTGCATTTTCATTATCCGGCAAAAGATTATGTTGATGATTTATTGTCGACAGGAAAACGTTATTAAATTTCACCTTGAACCTTTAATTCAACATGACTGAATTTTTACAGCAATTAGGCAGAAACACCCACACCAGTTTCACCAAACTGGGCCGGGCTAGCTTTTTCCTGCTCCAAACCCTGTCCGGCATACTCAGCGTATTAGCCCGTCCCCGGCTCTTGTTAAACCAACTGTATTCGGTCGGCGTGTTGTCTTTTTTGATTATCACCATTTCCGGCTTGTTTGTCGGCATGGTGCTGGGCTTACAAGGCTATTACATTTTGTCCGATTTTGGCGCTGAAGAAACGCTGGGCGTCATGGTGGCCGCCTCTTTGGTTCGGGAGCTCGGCCCCGTGGTATCGGCGCTGTTATTTGCCGGTCGCGCCGGTTCCGCCTTAACCGCCGAAATCGGCTTAATGAAGGCAACCGAACAATTATCCGGCATGGAAATGATGGCGGTCGATCCGATCAAACGCATCATTTCGCCGCGCTTTTTGGCTGGTTTGTTATCGATGCCCTTACTGGCGGCTTTATTTAGCGCGATAGGCATTATCGGCGGACAACTGGTCGGTTCAGGTCTGCTGGGCGTTGATGAAGGCGCTTACTGGTCGCAAATGCAATCTAATCTGGATTTTAAAGATGACATTATTAACGGCGTCATTAAAAGCATCGTGTTCGGTTTTGTGACCTCCTGGATCGCCTTATTTGAAGGCTATGACGCCATCCCGACCTCCGAAGGTGTCAGCCGCGCCACCACACGCACCGTGGTCAACTCAGCGTTTACTATTTTAGGTCTGGACTTTATTCTGACCGCACTCATGTTTGGAGACGATTAACATGCAACACAGCAACACCCAAGACACACTGGTCGGGCTTTTTGTCGCTTCTGGCATTGCCGGGCTATTTTTTCTGGCCATGCAAGTCAGCAACCTCAGCTCATTTACTGCGCATGACAGCTACACCGTGACCGCCCGTTTTAGCAACTCCGGCGGCCTAAAAGTAAAATCGCCGGTTTCCGCCGCAGGCGTCCGAATTGGCCGGGTCAGCGCCATCAGCTTCGACCCTAAAACCTACCAATCGGTGGTGCAAATGACTATCGATTCGCAATACAACACCCTGCCCGACGACAGCAGTGCCAGCGTTTTTACCGCCGGTTTGTTAGGCGAACAATACGTCAACCTTGATGCAGGCGGCTCGGACGAATTTTTAACCGACGGCAGTGAAATCGAAATCACCCAATCGGCGATTATCCTGGAAAAAGCACTCGGCCAATTCCTGTTCAAATCTGCGGAAGAAAAAAAGTGAGCCAATTAAACATTATAAAAAAAAGCCCAGGCCACTTTATTATTGATGGCGACTTGACCTTTGCCACCATCGACAAACAAACGCTCAAATCATTTGCCTTTTTAACAACAGCCAAGAAAGTTATCATCGACCTAAGCTGCGTACCTTGTACTGACAGCGCCGGACTGGCGCTGATGATTGAATGGATAAAATATTCCCGGCGCTTTAGAACGCAACTGATATTTAAAAATATTCCTGAACAGTTGCTCAACTTGGCCAAACTCAGCGGTTTCGACCAATCGAGCCATTTTACCGTTCAAGCCGATCAATCTTGAACCTTTGACCTTGAACCTTAAACCTAAATTCCTATGGACAAACTAATTATTACCGGCGGCACCCGACTCTCCGGCGAATTGCGCATCTCCGGCGCCAAAAATGCGGCCCTGCCGATTCTGGCTGCCACATTGCTGTCCGAAGCGCCGGTCAGCGTCGGCAACATCCCGCACCTCCATGACATCACCACCACGATGGAATTGCTCGGCCGCATGGGGCTGCACCTGACCGTTGACGAAAAAATGAACATCGAAGTCGACTCCAGTACCATCAACAGCTTTGTCGCGCCCTACGAATTGGTCAGAACCATGCGCGCCTCGATACTGGTCTTAGGGCCTTTGGTCGCCCGCTTCGGCGAAGCCCATGTATCCTTGCCCGGCGGCTGCGCTATCGGCTCGCGCCCTGTCGACATCCACATTAACGGCCTGATCAAAATGGGTGCCGACATTACTGTCGAAAACGGTTTTATCCATGCTAAAGCGAAACGCTTAAAAGGCTGCCGTCTGGTACTCGAACAAATCACCGTAACCGGCACCGAAAATTTATTAATGGCGGCCGCACTGGCCGAAGGCACCACCATTATCGAAAATGCCGCCAAAGAACCGGAAGTCACCGACTTGGCGCATTTTTTAAATAAAATGGGTGCCAAAATTACCGGCATCGGCACCGACGTACTGGTCATTGAAGGCGTAGAAAAACTCGGCGTTGACAGCATCCACTACGACATCCTGCCCGACCGCATCGAAACCGGCACGTATTTGATTGCCGCCGCCATTACCGGCGGCAGTATCAAACTGAAAAACACCCGTCCAGATATTCTCGATGCCGTGCTGGAAAAACTGGTCGAAGCCGGTGCCGACATCAACACCGGCGAAGATTGGATTACCCTGGACATGCACGGCAAAAAGCCGAAAGCCGTAACCATGCGTACCGCGCCCTATCCGGCTTTCCCAACCGATATGCAGGCGCAGTTTACCGCGATGAACGCCATCGCCGAAGGTGTCGGTATCATCACCGAAACCGTGTTTGAAAACCGCTTCATGCACGTCCAGGAATTGCAACGCATGGGCGCCGACATCAGACTGGAATCGAATACCGCCATCGTCACCGGGGTTCAAAAACTCACTGGCGCACCGGTCATGGCCACCGACTTACGCGCTTCCGCCAGCCTGGTCATTGCCGCCTTAGTAGCCGAAGGCGATACCCTGGTTGACCGCATTTATCATATCGACCGGGGTTATGACCACATCGAAGAAAAACTCTCGCAACTGGGCGCAACCATACGCCGCGTGCCCCAATAAGGTTTAATTATGATTACCATTGCCGTATCCAAAGGCCGCATTTATGAAGATGCCCTGCCCTTATTGGCAGAAGCGGGCATCACCCCGATTGACGACCCGAAGACCTGCCGCAAGCTGATTTTACGCACCACGCGGGATGACGTGCAGCTGGTCATCATCCGCGCCACCGACGTGCCGACTTTTGTCGAATACGGCGCCGCCGACATGGGCATTGCCGGCAAAGACATCCTGCTCGAACACGGCGCCGAAAGCCTGTACGAACCGCTGGATTTGAACATCGCCTGCTGCCGTTTAATGACAGCCGCGCATAAAGACGCGCCGCCGATTGCCGGCCGCGTCCGCGTGGCAACCAAATATGTCAAAATAACCCAGCGTTATTTTGCCAGCTTAGGTATACAAGCCGAAATCATCAAACTGTACGGCTCAATGGAACTGGCGCCGCTGGTCGGTTTGTCCGATTGCATCGTCGATTTGGTCGATACCGGCAACACGTTAAAAGCCAACGACCTGGAACCGCGTGATTTGATTATGAACATCAGCTCGCGCTTAGTGGTCAATAAAGCGGCGATGAAAATGAAGCATCAGGCGATACAATCGCTGCTGGATCAGTTTGAAAAGACGTTGGCGGGGAGAATTTAACATCCTGTAATTAAATACACACGTCACAAGGCGACAGGATGAAGCATAGGAAAGCGCGTTGTTAATAACTTAAAAATAGGACATTACCTTGCCCACAATATCGATATTTTATGGCATTATCATTCGCATGTACTTTGCGCCCGGCGAACATCCGCCTCCACATTTTCATGTTTACTATGCCGAATATACGGCTACAGTTGACATACGCACTTGTGAATTGATTGAAGGAAATTTGCCGAGAAAGCAAACAAAACTTGTCTTGGCATGGGCTGAATTACATCAAGAAGAGCTTATGAATGATTGGAATTTAGTCATGAAGGGTGAAGAACCTTTCAAAATTCAACCATTACAATAATAAGGAAACACACACCATGTACCCAGCAGTGAAAAGCGTTGTTCCACGAGATAATTATCTGCTAGATATTACTTTTAATAATGGCGAAAGTGGCATATTAGACATGAAGCCCTACTTGAATTTTGGCATTTTTAATCGAATTAAAGATTTCAGCTCTTTTGAAAAAGTCGCAGTCGCCTTTGACACCATTGAATGGGAGTCTGGAGCCGATCTTGACCCTGAATTTGTTTATGATAAATGTAAAAGACATTCAATTTAACAAACAATTGATCATTATGTTGTTTTCTTTTTCAGCTATAAATACGATAGGTTGGCTAAATAATGACCAATTTATTGCTCCAGCGTCTAACTACCGAACCGAACAGCCATTAAAAATTTGGAAATCAAATGCTGAACTCACTAGAAATCAAAAATTTCAGGGCTTTGGAAGACTTTAAAGTCGCCAAACTTGGGCGGGTTAATTTGATTGTGGGCAAAAATAATTCCGGCAAAAGTACGGTGCTGGAAGCATTGAGGATTTATGCGGGGAATGCCTATCCCAAGCTACTTGAAAGTATCGCCGCCAGTCATGACGAAAAATATAAACCAGAATTTACGATACTTGACGAACCGGATACGTCAATAGTCCCTTTTGAAGACTTATTTACAGGAAGACAACTTCCCGATGATGAAACTGAAATTATAATCGGCGAATCTACGAGCAGTGATCAAGCATTACATCTTTGTCATCGTTTTAATGTTGAACATGTAGCCGATGCAAAAGGAATAATTCATCTCTCAAAAAGTGACAACTACGTTACTAAGTCGTCATTTATCAATTGGGCTAATAAACAATCCAGTGATGATTATGGAAGGATACGCGAAGTACTGTTAGTGAAAAAAAACAATAGGTCTTTTCCAATATATTTAAACTCCAGAGTTATAGAACTCACCAGCCTTAATATTAGTTTTTTTTCTAAAAAATTTGGCGCTACAAAATGCAGTTTTATTCCTACCCAGCTTGTTTCCATAGATGAATTGGCCCAGGAATGGAGCAACATAGTTGGCACCGAATATGAAGATGTTGCTAAACAAGCCCTGCGTATTATTTTGCCGGAATTCCAAGAAATTTATTTTGTTCCGAATACGTCTTCAGCGAACGAAAGCAAACATATAGCCAAAGTAAAGCTGCCCAATTTACCCCGCCCCGTCCCGCTTAAAAGCCTGGGCGACGGTATGATTAGGATTTTACAACTGGCCTTAAAATTAGTTTCAGCTCAAGGCGGCTTTTTACTTATTGACGAGCTTGAAAACGGTCTACATTACAGCATTCAAGAAAAAATCTGGGCATGGCTGTTTGAAGTCTCAGAACGCTTGGATATTCAAGTTTTCGCCACCACCCATAGCTGGGATTGCATTGAAAATTTCACCAAAGTCGCTATCGCCAATGAAACAATCGAAGGCGTATTGTTTCGGATGGGTAAAAGTGCAAAAACCAGCAATCGCGGGCAAATCATCGCCACGGTTTTTGACAAAGACAGTCTTTACAGAATGACCCAAGCCGATATTGAGATTCGGTAATGGCAAGAACATCGACAACCGTGAATTCAAGCCATGTTCTGTTAGTTGAGGGCGAAGGAGATAGAGGCTTTTTTGATCAAGTTTGCAGGTCGCTTGCATTAAATCCTGCCATTAAAGTTGCCCCGCCGAAAGACTATCAGGCAGACTATGAAGAACAGTTATGGAATAGCAAACAAGGCGTTTTAAATCTGCTGGACGATTTATTAAATGAATTGCTTGATGAAGTAGCACCTACCCAACGACTAGCTATTATTATCGATGCCGATTATGAAAGAGAACAGGGGCTGGGCTACGAAAAAACTATTCAGCAAGTGAACAAGATTGCCGAAGACTATGGTTTTAGTTTGGCAGAAAATCAAACTCATGGCCTGTGTTTTAAACACAGCGATGGACTTGCAGAATTCGGTTTGTGGGTAATGCCTAATAACCAGACGGACGGCATGTTAGAAGATTTCATCAAAACCTGTGTATCAACAAACGAGCAATCATTGTTCGATCATGCCACCCAAGCTGTACAAGCTGTTCCAGAACCCAAGAAATTTAAGCCACATCATTATTCCAAAGCCCAAGTTGCGACTTGGCTGGCATGGCAAAAAAAACCAGGACACGGGCTTTATTATTCTGTTAAAGATAATTTACTGGACACCAACCATGCCCTCTTCCAAGAACTGGAACAATGGCTAAAAAAGATTTTTCATTTGAACTCATCAAACCAACCTTAATAACCCATGTCCGACATATCTATTTTAAAACTCAACGCCACCTCGCCCGATTTCAACCAGCAGTTAAAAAACCTGCTGGCCTTTGACGAAACCGACGATCTGGACATTCATCAGCGCGTTTTGGCTATCATTGCCGATGTGCGCAACAACGGCGATAAGGCGGTTATCGACTACAGCAACCGCTTTGACCACCGCACTATCGTCGCCGCTTCTGACCTGGAATTATCGGTAGAAACGCTAAAATCCGCCTGGGACAGTTTGCCCGCCGAACAAGCGCAAGCATTGCAAACTGCGGCTGACCGTGTCCGCGCTTATGCTGAGCGGCAAAAAATGGAATCGTGGCAATACACCGAAGCGGACGGCACCGTGCTTGGGCAAAAAATCACCCCATTAGACCGCGTCGGGCTTTATGTGCCGGGCGGAAAAGCCGCTTATCCGTCGTCGGTGCTGATGAACGCGATACCGGCTAAAGTCGCCGGTGTCGCTGAATTAATTATGGTGGTGCCTGCGCCGAACGGCGAAACCAATGAATTGGTGCTGGCGGCCGCTTATCTGGCCGGTGTCGACCGCGTATTTACCATCGGCGGCGCACAGGCGGTTGCGGCATTGGCTTACGGCACCGAAACGATTCCAGCGGTGGCCAAAATCGTCGGCCCCGGCAACATTTATGTGGCGACGGCGAAAAAACTGGTGTTCGGCCAAGTCGGTATCGACATGATTGCCGGGCCTTCCGAAATTCTGATTATTTGCGACGGCCAAACCAACCCCGACTGGATTGCGATGGATTTGTTTTCGCAGGCGGAACATGACGAAAATGCACAGTCCATTTTAATCAGCCCGGATGCGGCTTATCTGGGTGCGGTTGAACAAAGCATCAACAAGCTATTGCCGACTATGGAACGCGCCGACATTATCAGAACCTCGCTGAGCACTCGCGGCGCGTTGATTAAGGTCGATAATTTAGATCAAGCCGCCGAGGTGGCCAATATGATCGCGCCGGAACATTTGGAACTTTCGGTTGCAGAACCGGAAGCGCTGTGCGAAAAAATCCGCCATGCCGGCGCCATTTTTATGGGGCGTTATACCGCCGAAGCCTTGGGCGATTATTGCGCCGGGCCGAATCATGTTTTGCCCACATCCAGCACCGCGCGTTTTTCATCGCCGCTGGGTGTTTACGATTTTCAAAAACGTTCCAGTTTGATTAATTGTTCGGCCGCCGGAGCGGATACGCTGGGTAAAACCGCATCGATATTGGCGCGCGGCGAAAGCCTAACCGCCCATGCACGGTCTGCGGAATATAGAATAAAACCGTAAAATATTATTCTCGAAAATCGCCTTAGCCGATTCAGGTCTTTATATTTTAATTAATCGATTACACATTTTTCACAACTCGGATAACCTCATGACTCATTTCGCCCTTACCGCCATTTCCCCTATCGATGGCCGCTATGCTGATAAAGTGACTGCATTGCGCCCTATTTTCAGTGAATACGGCCTGATCCGTTTTCGCGTTCTGGTTGAAGTGCGCTGGCTGCAAGCCTTGGCCAATCATCCGCTGATTGCCGAAGTGGCACCCTTCAGCGATACGGCGACGCAGCTGCTAAACGGCATTGTCAGCGATTTTTCAGAAGCCGACGCGCAGCGCGTCAAAGACATCGAACTTACCACTAACCACGATGTCAAAGCGGTTGAATATTTGCTGAAAGAAAAAATAGCCGGTTGCGCCGAGCTGGAAAAAGTCAGTGAATTCATCCATTTTGCCTGTACTTCGGAAGACATTAATAACCTGTCTTACGCGCTGATGCTCAAAGAAGGCCGTGAAGTGATTCTGGCGCAAATCGGCGACTGCATAACGGCGTTAAAAACCATTGCCGTAGACACCGCAGACCAGCCAATGCTGTCGCGCACCCACGGCCAATCCGCGACGCCGACCACTACGGGCAAGGAATTCGCCAATGTCGCCGCACGTATGCAGCGCCAACAAGAGCAACTGCAAGCCGTCGCGCTATTAGGCAAAATCAACGGCGCGGTGGGCAATTACAATGCACATTGCGTGGCTTATCCCAATGTCGATTGGGCGGAATTTTGCAAAAACTTTGTCGAGTCGCTGGGTTTGCAATTTAACCCTTACACCATACAGATAGAACCGCACGATTATATTGCCGAATATTTCCACGCACTGTCCCGTTTCAACACTATCTTGCTGGATTTCGACCGCGACATTTGGGGCTATATTTCGTTGGGCTATTTCAAACAAAAAACCATCGCCGGTGAAATAGGTTCGTCGACCATGCCGCATAAAGTCAACCCGATTGATTTTGAAAACTCGGAAGGCAATTTAGGCTTAGCCAATGCGATATTTGGCTTTCTGGCCGAAAAACTGCCGGTGTCGCGCTGGCAGCGGGATTTGACCGATTCGACCGTGTTGAGAAATATCGGCGTCGGCATTGCGCATACCTCTATCGCCATCCAAGCCAGCTTGAAAGGCATCTCTAAATTACAGATCAATGCCGAAGCCATTGAAGCCGACCTCAATGCCAACTGGGAAGTGTTGGCAGAGCCGATACAAACGGTCATGCGCCGTTACGGCATTGAAAAGCCTTATGAAAAACTCAAAGAATTGACCCGGGGGCAACGCATTAGCCCCGAACAAATGCAGGCATTTATTGAAAAACTGGACATTCCGGCCGAGGCTAAGACTATTTTGCTGGAGCTGACACCCCGTAACTACACCGGTTACGCAGAAAAATTGGCCAAAGAAATTTAGGCTTGCGACCGCTCGGATAATACGCGCCCTACCCGGCTGGTTTAACGCAGCGCGGTAACTTATAAACCAACAAGAAATATTTTATTTACCACGAAGACCACGAAGGTAACTATCCAGGGATTTTGTTAAAAATGACTAAATAGAACACGGATGCCAACAGTAGGAACCTCTAGGCGACACGGGTTAAAACAGATAGCCACTGATTAAAAGCACCGAAATATACCCGTGTAAATCCGTCTTATCTGTGTCGTCCGTCGACCGCAGGGATGCAGGAGGTAGAGCACCAAAAGTAGGCGCTTTAGGCGATGCAGGAGCAATTGCCGAGTTTATTTTTTTCGCTGAGTAGTTACGAAAATTTAAGGGATTGCAAAATAAATTGCATAATGGTAAAAATATGCCCGTCAATTAATGACAATTTTAGCTGTTGTTTAAAAGGCAACATTGACAATCAAATAAAAACATTAATATGAGGAGAGGATTATGAAAAAATTAGCATCTCTATGTGCGGGTTTATTACTTCTTTTAAGTACTTCTGTTTTCGCTGAAGAACATGCCGCCGCTGCATTAAAACACGCCACTGATGCAGTGGAACATGGCAAGGCCGGTCATGCACCGGTTTTGGTTGAGCACGCCAAATTGGCCTTGGAGCATGCATTGGCAGCCTCTATTGTCGCCAAAAGTATTCCCAAAAATCACCTGGATGAGGCGGCCAAAGAGCTGCAAGAAGCGATCGACCATGGCACTTTAGGTCATGCCGATGTGGCAACTACACACGCTGAAGCCGCTTTAGAACACATTAAAGCAGGCCAATAACAATTAATATCGGTAAAAAAAGGGGCGGAATAACTATTCCGCCCCTTTTCCATTTTAAAACGCCCCCGGAAAAAACAGGCCTGAAGAAGTGGAAAACAGTTAATACTGCCTTAACCCAAGGACACCTCAGCCTGCCGTAACACTTGCCCCACACGCAGCAAATCTTCTGGGGTATCCACACCGGCAGCCGGTGTTTTATCGACAACCTTTACCCGAATGGCCTCACCCTGCCACAAGATCCTCAACTGCTCCAGCGCTTCGACCGATTCCAACAATGACGCCTCCCAGGTGCAGTAGCGCTTTAAAAAACCCACCGTATAAGCATACATGCCGATATGCCGGAGATAGGGCAATTTGCCCGTAGGTTTTCCAGCTGAGGCAGTGAAAGCATCCCTTTCCCATGGAATCGGCGCACGGCTAAAATACAGCGCATAACCGTTTTTGTTCAATACCACTTTGACCGCATTGGGGTTAAAAATTTCTTCCGTATCGTTGATTTGAGCGGCCAACGTCGCGATACCTGCCTGCTGCTGGTCTGCCAAAGCTTCGGCAACATCGCGGATATAAACCGATGGGATCAGCGGTTCATCGCCTTGCAGATTAACGATGATTTGGTCATCAACCCAGGCGCACAGCCTTGCGACTTCCGCAATCCTTTCGGTGCCGCTTTGATGGTTGCTGCAGGTCATAACCGCCTTAAAACCTAAGCCGCCGACCGCCTGAAAAATCCGTTCATCATCGGTCGCGACAATGATTTCGTCGGCACCGGCTTCAGCGGCGCGCTCGCAGACATGGGCTATCATGGGCTTGCCTGCAATGTCCAATAGCGGCTTGCCCGGCAAGCGTGTCGAGCCGTAGCGTGCCGGGATGACGACTTTAAAATTCACGGTCATTTTTTTAAGGCGTCGATTTCGTCCAGAGATAATTCACGGGCTTCATCTTCCAGCATCACAGGAATATCGTCGCGGATAGGGAATGCAATACGGTCGGCTTTGCAGATAAGTTCCTGCTTGGACTTGTCATAAATCAATGGGCTCTTGCATAAAGGACAGGCCAGAATATCAAGCAGTTTTTTATCTATCATGGTTTTCTCGTCATTAAAAAGTGAATTTTATTTTTTACGCATTTTACAGCATTCTTAGGAAAAATCGGGTGAAGGAATAAAGCTAAGGCGATTTCCGAGAAATCATCTTAAAACTCTTCCCAACCACCGCTATCTGAGGATTGCGGATCGAGCTTGACCAAATGGCCAATGGGCTCATCTAAGCTTTCAGTTTGCTTTATGTCCGGTTTTGCATAAACAAGGCCACCCGCACCCGAAGCCTCACCGTTCATTTTAAAATGCGTTACCGTAACGGTCAGCTGTTGCGTTTGTTCTTCCAGCGATTCCGCTGCGGCCGTGGCTTGCTCTACTAGGGCGGCATTTTGCTGGGTCACATCATCCATCTGGCAAATAGCCATGTTCACTTGCTCAATACCGGCAGTTTGCTGCACCGAAGCCGCGCTAATTTCAGTCATGATGGACGTGACGCCATGAATTGAATTAACAATGTCCTCCATGGTTTTGCCTGCTTGGCTGACCAGCTTGCTACCGTCCTCAACCTTCTCAACCGAGTCGCCAATCAGGTTTTTGATTTCCCCAGCCGCCGCCGCCGCACGCTGCGCCAAACTGCGCACTTCGCCCGCCACCACCGCAAAGCCACGCCCCTGCTCACCGGCACGCGCCGCTTCCACTGCGGCATTCAGCGCCAAAATATTGGTTTGAAAAGCAATACTGTCAATCACCGAGATGATCTCGACAATCTTGCGCGAGGATTCATTAATGCCGTCCATCATACTGACCACTTGGCCAATCACTGTGACGCCCTTGCCCGCCGTATCTGACGCACTAATAGCCAGTGTGCTGGCATGTTTGGCGTTATCACTGTTCTGCTGCACCGTTACGGTCAGCTTTTGCATACTGGCGGCGGTCTGTTGCAAGCTGGTCGCCTGTTCTTCGGTGCGGTGCGATAAAGAAGTGTTGCCGTGGGCAATGTCCTTGGCCGCAGAATGGATGGATTCAGCAACCTCCTTAATTTGGCCGATCGTAGCATTCAGGTTATCTATAGTGGCGTTGGCGTCCTCTTTAAGCTGGCCAAAAGTCCCTGAATAGTGATTAACAATCTTTTCGGTCAGATCGCCACGAGACAGGGCATTAAATACCCGCACCGTTTCATTAAGGCCGCTGTCGCTGGTTTGCATCAGTTGGTTAATAGCTTCACTCAGTTCACGATAAAAACCGGTTTTATTTTGCATGGCTATGCGTGGGGTAAAGTCACCCATCACCGCTGCCACCAAAATGACCGCCAACTCTTGTTCCACCATGACCTCATCAGTCCTATCCAGCCATTCGGCTACCGACCCCATCCGCTTGCCGTGTATATTAATAACCGGACTGGCCGTCACCACCAAAAAACGTTCAGCAAAATTAAGGTTAGCGGTCATGGAACCGGTGGCGTTAGCCAGCAATTCTGCCTGATGCGCAGGGACTTGGTGAAAAGCATCAATGTTGGCGCCGACCAGCGTATCAAGCGAAAAGTTCGGTATCAGCTTGCGAATTCCGGGTTCAGCCCGTGCAAACATGGCGCACACCGACTTATTAGCGTAGATAATGTTGCGTCCGTTGTCCGCAATCATCACGCCAGTGCTGACGTTATCCAATGCGATTTTAATGCGTAAATGTTCATCGGCAATACGTTTAGCTTCGGCAACATCAAATCCCAGCTTGATCTGCATGGCTTTAAGCGCCGCCATAACCTCGCCGACCTCATCCATGGATTTGATTTCAATCGTATTATTGTAGTTACCCTGAGCGATTTGGCCGAAATGGCTGATAGTGGCCTGAAGCGGACGCGCAATGGAACGCAACAGGGAAAAACTCAACCACAAGACCAGTAAAATACCCAATAGCATTAAAATACCGGCAAGCTCGCGGGTATTGTAATAGCGCAATTGACCGGCTTCAGACTCCTGTTTGACCAAGCTAACCTGTAACTGCAATAACTTCTGGATACCCTCACCAACCGGCTCATAAAGGGGGTTAAGTTTCCGTTCAACAAGCTGACCGGCCAGTACGGCATCATTATTAAGCAATGCGGCAATGGCCGGTTGCAAGCCTTCTGTAATAAAGCGTTTTTTGTCCTCTTCCAGTGCTGCTGCGAGATTTTTTTCATCAGGACTTAGCGTATCTTCAGTGTATTTAGCCCATATTTTGCCAATATCCGCGCTATTTTGTTCCACGGTGATCATATTTTTCCGAACCTGCCCGGAGTCCGCACCCGACAAACTCGCGCCAATAAGCAAGCGGTTGGTTAACAACAATTTTTGGATTTGAAAAATCTGGTTCGAAGGCAACATGCGGTCATCATGAACAATGCGCAAGCCCTCGCTGGCCTTGCTCATACCGAATAGCCCCATGCTGCCGATAATGGCCAACAAAACCGACATGATAGCGATAACCATCAACAGACGGGCTTTGATACTGATATTTTCCAAGCTTGGAAAGCGCCCTAACAGGGTTTTTTTAACAATTTTCCCATTCTGAATTTTTAAATTACCCGCGTTGCCTTCACGAAATTGATGATAAGCCTCGGCGGCCTCCGCAACCTGCTGTTGGCTGGGTTTGCTGCGTACCGACATATAGCCGACCAGTTTATTGTTTTCGTAATAAGGCGTGACATTAGCCAGTACCCAATAAAAATCGCCATTTTTACAGCGGTTCTTGACCACGCCAGTCCACGGGCGCCCCGCTTTCATTGACTTCCACAAGTCCTCAAAAGCCTCTTTTGGCATATCTGGATGGCGGATAATATTATGCGATGAACCAATCAGTTCTTCCTTGGTAAACCCGCAGATTTGGATAAAATCCTCATTCGCATAGGTAATCGTCCCCTTCAGGTCGGTCTTGGTAACAATCGAATCAGACTCAGCCAGAGCATGTTCAACATTAGTGATCGGCATGTTAATTTTCATGGGATTTCTTTCTTGGAAATGGATAACTGAGGTTCAAGGTTCACACGCAATAAATCATAATGCTTTATATTTCTTGTACCTTTTAGAGCTTATCTTCTAATTTTTTCACTTAACAGATTTAATAATTGCTCAGAAAAACCCGCTTCAGGAATCGCTTTTACCGGAACATACCAGTGCTGAATGCTGGCAAAAGCTAGGCATTTTACCGCATCTTTCTCGGTCATTAATACCGGCGATGCGGTTTCTTGCAATGATGGCGGCTTTGCTGCCTTTGCAGGAAAGGAAATGTCATCCGCCTGAAACGGGTGATGATCGGGAAAGCTATGCGTTTCACAAACCACACCGTTAGCTTCCAGCAGCTTAAAAAAACGCTCGGGATTGCCAATGCCAGCCAGCGCATGGCAGTGGGTTCCGCTAAAGTCCTGCAAAGGCTTTTCCTGCCTGGTGACCAGATTAACTGCGACATTTCCGCTAATCTGCATGGAAAGCTCGCCATCCTCGTAGGTGTCACCATTCACCACAATAAAATCGACGCTCTTTAAGCGTTCTATCGGTTCGCGCAACGGCCCTGCAGGCAGGCAATAGCTGTTACCAAAACGCCTTTCGCCGTCAACCACGGCGATTTCAATATCCCGTTCCAGCGCGTAATGTTGCAGGCCATCATCGGACAAAATGACATTACAATCCGTTTGCCCAAGCAACAGCTGCGCGGCGTCGACGCGTAGCGGCCCCACCGCCATCGGGCAAGCGGTTTGCCGGGCGATCAACACCGCTTCATCGCCGACCTGTTCCGCTGTGCTGTTGGCATCGACCCTTTGCGGCCAGACGTTAGTGTTCCCGCCGTAACCCCGGCTGATAATGCCGGGTTTGTAGCCCTCGGCTTTAAGCCGTTCTGCCAGCCAGACCAGCAACGGCGTTTTGCCGGTGCCGCCGACAGTGATGTTGCCGACAATAATCACCGGAACCGGCAGGCGGTGTTTTTTAAACACGCCAATGCGGTACAGGAACTTCCTGAATTTAACGAAATCAATGAAGAAAAAACTGAACGGTGACAGCCAGACGCCGATAAACGGGTCTTTATACCAAATGTCCTGTAGCCAACGCGATAAGGTTTTTTTCATGGTTATTCGGCTGGCTGCACGGTGGCAAAGGTGATATGGCTAAAGCCCACTTGGCCTGCAATATCCAACGCCGTCATCACCGCTTTGTTAGGGGTCTTGTCATCG
>JAUXXQ010000009.1 GCA_030684815.1 Methylobacter sp.
GCCAATTTTGCCAATCTCAGTGACAATGCTTCTGCTAGCCGCGCGTATAGCTTGTGTCGTTCTGTTTTTTTTGTCATTAACTAATGATACAGATATACCGTGGCTAGTTCTGCGTTTTGTCCCGTTTTAAGTGGGTAGCCAAAAACCTGGAAGGTCTGTAGTTCGGCCTGTTTCTCGTCTAACGCCAGGTAAGGGACTGTCGGGATGACGACAGTCCGTAGATACTTGTGTATAACAATGGGCGTAGGGGCGTGGGAGCAATGAATGGGGGGTAAATGTCGGGCCTGGTTTTTATTTTCCCAATCAGGCGCTTTTAGGCCCTTGCACATCGGCAGGGTCGCCTTCATACGGGGTGGCGTATTTGCAGTCTTTTTGCGGGCACACTTTTTCCACGCCGCGCCGTTTGGTTTCTTTGACGGTCAATATCGGCCAAGAGCATTCCGGGCAACTTTCTTTGATCGGCGCATTCCATAAGGCGTAATCGCATTTTGGGTATTCTGAGCAGGAATAAAATACCTTGTTGTTGCGCGACTTGCGTTTAAGGATGCTGCCTTTTTTGCATTGCGGGCATTCGACGCCGGTGTCTGTTGGTTTTTCTAATGGCTCGATATGCTTGCATTCGGGATAACCGCTGCAACCGATAAATTTGCCGTAACGTCCGGTTTTTATCACTAAAGGCGATTCGCATTTAGGACAGGTTCGGCCTTCGACAATTTCGGGTTCATCGTTGGCGCTGGGGTCATCGTTCAGGTTACGGGTGTACGAGCATTCGGGGTAGTTGGTGCAGCCGATAAAGCGGCCATTCCTGCCTAAACGGATAGACAATGGGCTGCCGCAATCGGGGCAAAGTTCGTCGATGGCTTCCTGGGTGACGTCTTTGCGCTGGACGCTGGCTTCCTTTTCCTGAATTAAGGTGGTGAAAGGTTGCCAGAAATCGTGCATTAACGGAATCCAGTCCTTTTCTCCCCGCGACACCGCGTCGAGTTCGTCTTCCAGGTTGGCGGTAAAATCGTAATCGACGTATTTGGTGAAATGCTCGGTCAGAAATTTGTTGACGATTCTCCCGACATCGGTCGGGTAGAAGCGTTTGCTGTCCAGCGTCACATATTCGCGGTTTTGCAAGGTCGAAATAATCGACGCATAAGTCGATGGCCTGCCGATTCCGTGTTCTTCCAATGATTTGACTAAGCTGGCCTCGCCGTAGCGTGGCGGCGGCTCGGTAAAGTGCTGTGCGGCATTGATGTCGTTCAGCTGAACCGGGCGGCCTTCTTCCATCGGCGGCAAGAAACTTTCCTTGTCGTCGCTTTCTTTGCTGTCGTCTTTGCCTTCGAGATAAACGGTCATGAAACCGGGCGAGGCAATGGTCGAACCGGTTGCGCGGAATACATGTTTGCCGTCGGCGCAGGTCAAATCCACAGCAACTAAGTTGAGGGTGGCATGAATCATCTGGCAGGCGATGGTGCGCTTCCAGATCAGTTCGTAGAGTTTGAACTGCTCAATGCTCAGCTGGTCTTTTATCTGGCTCGGCAAGTATCGTGGATAAGTTGGGCGTATCGCCTCGTGCGCTTCCTGGGCGTTTTTCGATTTGGTTTTAAACAACCTCGGCTCTTTCGGCACATTGTCTGCGCCGTAATTTTCAGCAATCAGTGCGCGGATTTCTTCAACCGCATCGACCGACAAATTGACCGAATCGGTACGCATATAAGTGATTAAACCGGCGGTTTCACCGCCGATGTCGATGCCTTCATAAAGCTGCTGGGCAACAATCATCGTGCGCTTGGTGGTGAAACCCAGTTTACGCGAGGCTTCTTGTTGCAGCGTGGAGGTGATGAACGGCGGCGCCGGATTGCGTTTTTGCTGTTTCTTTTCCAGTTTGGCGACGGTTAATTGGCCGTCGGCGGCATCGAGCAGGGTTTGTTTGGTTTTTTCCGCCAGTTCTTCATCGGTGATGCTAAATTGCGTGACTTTTTCGCCGTCAAACTGTGTCAGTTTGGCTTTGAAATTTTGCTCCTGTGCGGTTAAGGCGGCGTCAATGGTCCAGTATTCGCGGCTTTTAAAGGCTTCTATTTCCAGTTCGCGCTCGACAATCATGCGCAACGCAGGGCTTTGTACCCGGCCTGCGGACAGACCGCGACGGATTTTTTTCCATAATAACGGCGACAGGTTAAAGCCGACCAGATAATCCAATGCCCGGCGCGCCTGCTGGGCGTTAACCAGATTGATGGCGACTTCTTCCGGGTTGGCAATGGCTTCGGTGACGGCTTTTTTGGTAATTTCGTGGAACACCACGCGGTGCACCGGCTTGTCTTTCAGCAGCTTTTTTTCTCTGAGCAGTTCGAGCAAATGCCAGGAAATGGCTTCGCCTTCCCTATCAGGGTCAGTCGCCAGATAGAGTGTGTCTGCGGTTTTCAGCGCTTTGGCGATGGCTTGTACGTGTTTTTGGTTGCGGTCGATGACTTCGTATTTCATGGCGAAGTCGTTGTTTGGGTCGACCGCGCCTTCTTTGGGTATCAGGTCGCGCACATGTCCGTAAGAGGCCAATACCTGAAAGTCCTTGCCCAAATATTTTTCGATGGTTTTGGCTTTGGCAGGCGATTCTACAATGACGAGGTTTTTACTCATTTGAGGTTCAAGATGAAAGGTAAGAAGGTGAAAGGTAAAAAGGTGAAAGGTTCAATGTGCGTAGTTTTTAACTTAGGAATGAGCATGATTTAACTTGTGCAAGTTTACATTTGAGATGACCTATACAAAAGGAGTCAGTATTTTAAGTTGCTCAAGTTATTTCGTGCTCGTTCCTTAGGAGTGAGAAAGTTTTTAACCGCAGAGTTACGCAGAG
>JAUXXQ010000015.1 GCA_030684815.1 Methylobacter sp.
TTGAGGGTAGGTGTTCCCATTTCAAGATGTTGCCCATCAACACTCCCATAGAGTTGTTCCAGCCCGAATGAATAATAGGGAAAGATGCTTAACTCCGAAATGAAATTGCTGATTCGATCATTGCTGGCTTTCAATGTTGAAAGGCGCAAATATTGCTGATAGGTGGCTTCCAGGACGTGATAGGCGATGTCGCTAGTTTCAGACATACTCAGGTTGCCGTGGTTCAGCGCCTGAGCAAGAATAACAGCCATTAAACTATCTTCATCGGCGACTTTCTTGGCATAACGCGGTTGTAACGGCGTTAACTCGGATAGAAACGGGCACTGCTTATTAACAAATCGGAAAATATCGGCAATATCATGCGCTTGAAGTTTGGCATAGAAAGCCACCTTTAAAGCCTCGTCCTTGTTGACCTTGGGCTTATGCCAAGTCAAATGCTGGCGAACCTCATCATAGTCCAGATGCTTTAATTTACCTTGTCGCAACTCGCGATCGAATAGTTTCCACTGTTGATTAAGTTCGGCATACAGCGCGTCAATTGACTCATCCAAAGGCTGACGCAACCAGGGGATGTCCAGCTTCTTCAGCACATCGGCTTTCTTCTCCATCGAAACCAGATCGTCACTAAATCGGCGATTCACCACGCTATCATTCAGATACAGATCATTAATGTCGAAGCGTTTTCTGATTTGGCGATAAATCCAGAATTCGTATCGGTCGCCACGAATACCGGTGGCTTTCCCTGCTTCATCCACTACCAATAGATGGGTGCGTAAGCGTTTAGGTATCGTGTTGGCAGGGATTTCACTAACAGGCCGCTGCGCCAACGTTTGTTGACGGGAGAAAACGGTCTTCATCCAACTCAGCGCCATTAGCCAAGGGTTCTGGGTATCGGTACTGGAAAAATCGGTGGACATTGCCAGAGGACGCAAATTTTTCTTGCAACGCGCGGTGACCTTGTCTACTGCCTCCCAGCGAAAAGCCATTTGACTGGGTGATTTTTCGCATAAGCGTTGCCCCGCAGTGATTAAGGAGTCCTTCGGCATGATATTGAATGCCTGATCGCGTACTGACCCGAATAATGTAGCATCGTCTATCGCCTCATCAACATACAATAAAATCAGACGACCTACTTGTGGAGACTCTTGTTGTTTATTAGATAAGGATTGATTAAACAGCTGCTTTGAATCGCGCTTGGTTTCTTCTTCCAGTTTTTTAAGTTGGTAACAAAAACTGCTAACCAGGTTATCGCTCAACTGCTGGTAACGTTGCCAAGCGTAACACAACAGGTATAAATAGGTTTGCCCAGGCTTCAGTCGCCTTAAGTCATAGATGCTGTAAAAATTGGCGAGACTGGCGTAGTAATTTTTATTTTGCTGCGAAATGTCGAGTTTTGGCAGAAGTGTCTTCGCTATCTGGTACAAAGGCTCCAGCGTTGCCCGTTTCTGGCGCTCGACCACCATCATTTGGTAGCTGAAGTTCTTGGAATCTTGCTTGATGGCCGCCAATTCAGACAGGGTATCTTCGCGAACGAGTAGTTTTTTAAGCTCTGTCCGTGCAGATTCATCGACAATTTCGTCGAGCAATTGCTCCAAACGGTTGCGTTCGGAAGTCAAGGCATCACCAATGATCGTTTGTAGCGTTTTCTCACAAATAGTTCTTGAAACTATATTCTCAATCTACTACCATAACAACGAGTTTCGAGAAAATTTACCGACTCTCTAACTCAGAACATAACGTCCTGTTGGTTATTATGTGAAAAGCTTCATAAGTATGAATTTCATGAAAACCAGCGTCTCCAAACTTATGCACCGACTACTTTTCTTGGTTACCGAGAAGCGGCAGATGGGTGAATATTTTGTACGAGCATTTGCCTATTGCTCATCGCTTGTTGAATTTAATATGATAATCGATATAGATCCAAATCAACCATACACCAAAGATGATTCGCATATCATTCAATCTAACCTTTGCGATATTTATAAAACTTTATCCGGCTTGGCATGTTGATTGGATATGCGCGGGTTTCGACACAAGATCAAAACCTTGATCTCCAGATCGAAGCTTTGACTAAGGCGGACTGCAAGAAAATCTTCGACGACAAAATGAGTGGCAGCTGCGCCGAGCGCCCAGGACTTGAGAAGGCTTTGGAAATGTTGCGCGAGGGCGATACCCTCGTTGTGTGGAAGCTAGATCGACTTGGCCGTAGCGTCAAGAACCTGATCAATCTAGTCGGAGAGTTGCACAAGCAAGGTGTACAGTTTAAGAGTCTCACCGATGCTATCGATACCGGCACTCCCTCAGGTCGCTTCTTTTTTAACGTCATGGCTAGCCTGGCCGAGATGGAACGGGAACTGACAGTTGAACGCACCAGAGCAGGATTGGAGATCGCTCGCCAGCTTGGCCGTAAGGGCGGGCGCATTCGTAAAATGACTGACAGTAAAATCGAGTCGGCCAAGAAGTTGTTGGCCAACGGCGTGCCGCCGCGTGACGTAGCCAAAAACCTCGGTGTATCGGTGCCAACGCTCTACCGCTGGATTCCAGCTTCTACATTTCCTTAAGTCGGCCCCATTACTCCCTGACCAACGTGGTTATATCTCAGGAAATCTGAATATTTAATATTTACTAACGCATTGATTTAAAATGATTTAAAAAATTCCGAGGGTTTGGGCTTAGAACCCCTATAAGCCAAACGTAGTCTTAATGCGTTCAGTATTACAGGGGTTAATAGTACCGTTCCTCTACACTGTTAAATCCTGAACGTTTCTTTGGCTTAGCGCCTTACTTTACCCATTTGCCTTTATTTATGAAAAAGACCACTACAACAACAGCTAAACCTGCATCAACTAAATCATCGACGACTAAAGCCCCTAAAAAAACGCTTGAAGTTACGAAAACATCAACAGTAAAAGAAACGGCTATCAAGACACCCGTCACCGAAGCGCCTGTAGTACCAGTGCCAGTAACGGTCGAAACAGCGGTAAAGGAAACAACGCCAGAGCCATTGATTGCTGCTAATGTCACTAAAACCAGTGCCAAACCAAAGCCGGTAAAAAAAGCCCCTGCCGTGAAGACTGAGCCTGCGGTTTCGGTACCAGAACTTGCCATGAATGAACGTATAGGTTTAACTGCCGGGTCAATTTGGCATTATTTGGCTGAAAATGGCGGTACATCAGTTGTAAAGTTAGTTGACGCCCTTCCTGAACAAGAAGACGTCATTCAACGAAGTATCGGTTGGTTAGCTGCGGAAGGAAAAATAACACTTGCTGTTA
This sequence comes from Methylobacter sp., assembly GCA_030684815.1. Classification (GTDB taxonomy): domain Bacteria; phylum Pseudomonadota; class Gammaproteobacteria; order Methylococcales; family Methylomonadaceae; genus Methylobacter_A. Next base: position 3,273 of record JAUXXQ010000015.1, read on the forward strand.
TTGACCAAGTTGAAGTAATAGTGCTGAAAGAGTGATTTTTTTTGCTGCTGAAATTGTTACCCGCAAGTACAGAATAAGCTGTCGAAATTAAGGGAAAATCTTTAGTCTGAAACGGAAATAACTTACATTCTGAAAGGACATGCTTACGGGCGCCTATGCTAAATTGTGATTTTTTTCCTTAAATTACATGAAAATGGTCGCTGGATTAGAGCCGCTTACACGGGTAATAGCCACAGAAAATGGTGCTTGGTATTATGTCGAGTCGGTAGAAACCGGCGACCAAGTTGATATTGCTTTCGATTATCCAAGAGTGGCGAGGCGTTATGCTTTGTCACAGCGGCTTGTGTTGGTTGAGATTGGTTAGGAACGTGCATGTTTTAACTTGAGCAAGTTTTCATTTGAACAGCACGGTACTAAAGAAATCAGCGTTTTAAGTTGCTCAAGTTATTTCGTGCTCATTCCTTAGTGCAATACTTCAGACAGTTTACGCGGCGATAGCGCCATAGTTACATAGGGCTGCAAAGCCTGGGCTGGATTTTATGGCAGTAAAGTCCAACCCTAAGTGGCAAGAAAACCTTTCCAACAAATGCGCATTGAATTTACGGGTT
>JAUXXQ010000019.1 GCA_030684815.1 Methylobacter sp.
TATCTAAATCACTGACAAATGTTTTTATAAAGTGTGCCGGTTCATGCATCAACATAGCGCTGAAATGAACGGAAGTTTACATTGGTTAGCTTATCCGTTTTTTAGTTATTTTTCTAAGCTTAAAAACTGGAACATCGAGTAAAAGAAATAAAATTTATTGACGCGCTCAAAACCATGACTGATGGACGGGATAACCGTGGCAAACGGCATTCACAGGTATTCTTAATAGCGACTTTCGTTTTTGCTACCTTAGTTGGACGCTCAACAGTGTCAAGTATTCATCGTTACATGAACAATAAAATTGATTGGTTACGCGAGGTCACAGGATATAAGGAGGCCACACCGGTTTCCCGTGCCCATTTACCCAGGATGCTGGCCCATTTGGATTGGCTGGCTTTAAGTTGCGTGATTAACGACTGTTTTGGGGAACAAACAGTGCAAATGATTCAAGATGAATGGATCAGTGCTGATGGCAAAGTCATGAGAGGCACACTGAAGTCAGGTGAAAAACAGGCCATCATTCATGCGGTCTCCCATGAGAGCCGAATTGATGTGGCGCAAGCCCGCCAAGCCGGTGATAAGTCGAGCGAAATTACCGTCATGCGCGAATTCCTTAAAGAAACCGGGTTAGAAAACGGTAAAATCAGCTTGGACGCCCATCATTGCAATCCTGAAACGATGGCACAAGTTGAACAAGCGGGCGGCCTTTATCTGATTCAAGTCAAAGAAAACCAGCCCAAGTTGCTCGAACATTGTCGCTTTTTAGCAGAACAATCACCGCTGGCCGAAACCATTAATCACGACGGCTGTCATGGCTTCGTTACTACGCGGCACGCCCAACTACACAACCTGCAGTTATCGGCTATTGATAATCGTTGGCAACACAGTGGTTTGCAAACATTGGTCGTCATGAAGCGTGAAACATTTAATCAATCGAGTCAAAAAACCAGCAATGAGACCTCCTACTATTTAAGTAACCATGCGAATGACCGTAAACAGCACACTGTTAACACATTAGCCCATGCTATTCGTGGACATTGGAGCGTGGAGTCTAACAATTGGCAGTTAGATGTCACTTTTGGCGAGGATCGTGTTCAGGTTGGACATGACAATCAAGCGCAAATCATGGGTAAGTTGCGGTGTTTTGCCATGAATTTGATACGCTGGTCAAAGACTGGGACACAAAATTTTCAAGCAACGATAGAAAAATTTACGGATTCTCCAGAAGACTTGGTTTCTATGCTTGAGCAAGTTAATTTTTTATGAGAAAGCTGTGAGGTGCCATCAAGCGCTGGCTTTCGAGCCGGAACGTGTTGAAAAACTATCATTTTGTGCAAAAAACGTGAACACTTTTCTGCACATGAACGCGGGGGGATTATAGCTTATTGCAAAACCGGCGCCCAGTAAAGATAATGGAACTTATCGTTACTGGATGCCTTATAAACTAAGTTAGTTAGCGATAGACTGAATAGTTTATTCATTTATTACCGTGTTTTTTACCAGCATGCCCGGTGGATGGTAGGATTCGCCCGTAAAGGAGGCCGGGCGTCCGTGACCGGTAAGCGTGAAAGTCAGCGTCAAAAAATACAGTGATCCAGGCAAATCCGTCAGGATTGCAGAGACTCGACCCAACAAATAAATACGGGCTAGTGACATAATCTTGTCATCGCTTAGGCATGAGTCTAAAATCTATCCGTATGTTTTCCGTATTATTTTAAAAAGGTGTTTGATGACTGCACTTTCCCATCCTTATGAGCGCATCGACCTACGTACCTCGCCTGAAATTAAGGCATTAATCGCGCGTGCTGCGGCAACGTCCGGCGTTTCGCTCAGTGCTTTTCTGATTGCGGCCGCCCAAGAGCAGGCTAAGCGCGTATTGGCCGAGAGCGAGACATTGACCTTGTCGCCCGGTGACTGGTCGGCATTTTTTACGGCATTGGATAATGCCGACCGCCCCCGCCTGAAATTGGAGGCGGCTGCCTCAGACTATTTGGCCTGGCGTAACAATCACATAGACCCGTGATCGGGTTTGACGGTCAAATTGAATTGCTGACGGCTGCACATGACCGGCGGAATTTCGCCTGTGGCGAACCTGCGCTTGATGATTATCTGCGGCGGCTCGCCCGCCAACATGCCGAAGCAAAAATCAGCAGAACCTATGTGGCCGCTAAGGGCGAACGGATTTTTGGTTATTATAGTTTGGCGATGTCCGCTATCCGTAAAGCGCACCTGCCTGAATACTATCAGAAGCGCTTTCCAAATTACCCGGTGCCGGTGGCCCGCCTAGCCCGTTTAGGGGTTGACCAGCGGCAGCAGGGCAGGGGGCTTGGCAAGCTACTGCTGATGGATGCCCTGTGCCGTTGCCGTCGTTTGTCCGATGAAATCGGTGCGGTGGGGGTGGTGGTCGATGCCAAGCATGAGCAGGCGCAAAGTTTTTATCGGCAGTTTGACTTTGAGGTATTTCCGGATACGCCCTTGACGTTGTGGCTGCCTATCGCCGCCATCGCCAAGTTGGGCTTGTAAACAAAAATTGGGGCGCATGCAAAACCGGGGGAGGCCGTCAGAGCGAAACTTTTGAGATGACGGAAAACATCTGTTTTTCGCAGGGTCTTCCGTTAAGCCGATAGACTGCCGTACTATTAGTACGAAACTGATGTACTAAAATAAGACGATGTACGAAATTAATTTTGCTTACTTTCGTACAGTTGCTTTTATGCGTACGCGCCTTTCGGACGGAATTGGTTTATGTGTTTGGCGAGGTTCATAGTGTAGTGCAATCGGCTTCTGATATTTCGTGCAGTCGTCTTTTGAAAATGACAGTGGTTACTAGCAATCTTCCTACGCCAATCAAATAGCTGAAGTTTCCTAAAAAATCATCAAGCCACCATGCGCAGCAATACGGCTACCAGCGAATTTTTCGTGGGTTTGCCAGGTTTGGGGCAAACCCTATCAAAATCCTCATTGAGTCCAGCTTCAGCGATAAGCCGTCGAACATCCGAAAAGGCAAAACTGGTTCGCCCCTTCACTTTATGCCGACGTTCCGGGTCGGCTTTCAGTCGATCCGCATAAATCCAAGTGATCGTTGACGCCATCAAACAAAATTGCAGATGGTTAGTCACGGCTTGAGCATTGCGGCACTGACTGGTTCGACTGCCGATGTCTTGTTTGAGCTCTTTAAAGCCGGATTCGATTTTCCAGCGCGCTCCATAATACTCGATGATCTGTGCTACAGAAAGCTCCAGGTCAGTGGTGAACATGGCTACCCACTGGGTTTTACGGAACACCCAAACCACGCGAATAGGGCATTTGAGGGTCTTCACCATGACCACAGCGTCATAAGCACACACTTCTCGGCGTTTGCCGTAAAGGTTGACGGTATAAGTCTTGGCCTGTTGCCGTACCTCGGCAGCCATGTCGGTCGCCGATCCCAAGCGCTTACCGTACTTACGGCGACGTCCGCGCTGTCCAGGCTGCTGTGCGTCAGGTTGTGCGTACAACACGTTATTGCAGCGCAGCCGAGAGAGTATATGAAAACGATCTCCCAATACCTTTCGAACCGGCCGCCACAGGCCTTGGTTACCAAACCAGCTATCGGTAACGGCCAGCACTGGCGATGTGGGGAAATAGTCGCCGATGCCTATTAACATCTGCGCGGCCAGATCCAATTTAGTCTGAAAAGGCGCAATCACGCCTTTGATTTTGGCGTTAGCCTTTTCCGCGTCAATGGTTTTCTTGGCGAAGTAAAAACGAAAATCTAAAAACAAGCAGGCCCAACGACCTTTGACTTGTTTCAGTAAACCGACTGCAACAAAGTTTTGTGCCCACGGATACTGGCTTTGATTGGCTTTAGCGGCATGATCAAAGATCGTCTCGCAACCGAAGATGTTTTTGCCTATCTTGGGATTGATGCAGTCGTCTAACGCCACCAATAATCGACCTTCTGTTTCAGGCGAGGGAATCAACCCCCAAACCGTCTGCCAAAGCTTTTGCCAGGGCAATGTCGACGATGCCATAAACGTGTAGAAGCGCTTCTTTTTTATCTCAATACCGAATAACGCTATCAGGGATCGCAGTAAGTTGGAGGTCATGGACGAGGTGAACGGGACGATGATCGCCAGTAAGGTGTAGGCAAATAATGAGGCTCGCTCACGTCCCAGATCGGTATTGGAAAAATGGGCTTGGAGTGGGCGTAAAAGATCGCGTAGGATAAACATAAATGAGGCCGTTTTATTTGTATAATCAGTAACTTATGGGCTGTTATTATACAGTAAAACAAGGCGTCTTTCAGCAATAAGTTGTTGTTTATAATGAATAAACAAGTTACACGGGAATTAATTAACGCTTATCAAGAGTGGCAAAATTTTCGAAAATTTTTTCACTATTTTTTCGCTTTCTGAATTTCTTGCTCCTGAAAAACTGGGAAACTTCAGTCAAATAGCATACGCTTGCTATACTTGGTGCTAACAAGCAAATTAAACAACAAGCCAGGGCTTGATATAGCCGAACAAATACAAGGATATAGGATGGAACGTTTTGGATTACTACGGCTTATTTTGATTGATTCATACAAACCCGGCACCTTGCAGGAAGTAAGGCTAGATGGACACACCAATCTTAATGGCGTTAACGGTGCTGGCAAAACTACCTTGCTTCGCTTGATCCCTTTGTTTTTTGGGGAACGTCCAGGCCGGTTGGTGCCTAAAAGTCGGGTCACCGACAGTTTTGCCAAGCATTATTTGCCCAACGAATCGTCTTACATCATTTTCGAATATCGTCGCGATCAGAAAATCTGCCTGGTGGTGATTTACGCCTCACTCAATGAAGAAGGCCTGTGTTATCGCTTTGTCGATAAGGGCTTTGATCGTGACGATTTTCTGGAAACCCGACTCGATGGTTCTTGCTATCCAATTTCCTGTCGTGATTTGAAGAGGCATCTGGACAAACGCCAGATCCATTGCAGCAATCAACTGACGTCTTGCAGCGATTATCGCACGGTGATTCAGAATCTGCCGCATAGCAAGGGTCAGGAGTTGCGAAATCTGATTGCCCGCTACAGCTTTTGTCAGGGCAGTGCAGGGAGACGTTTGAAAGACATCGAAAAGATCGTCTCCGGTATGTTGCAACGTTCGACCGATTTCGCCGACTTGCGCGAAATGCTGGTCAATTGCATCGACGAAAACCGCGATTCAATTTCCTTAGACGTCTCTATGGACAAATTAGACGATTGGCATAAGGAATACCAGGCCTACCAACATAGCGAAGCCGAACGTGAGCAAGCTACAGAACTAAGTGATTTGGCGACCGAACAAGAGCAATTTAAAAGCCGATTTGGTGAACTCCACAAGCGCTTACTGCTGTTGCGGGAACGATATCGTCAGCAACAGAAAGGGCAACAAGAACAACTTTCAAAAACCGAACAATCACTGGAAACCCTCAAGTCTGCTTGGGAAAGCCAAGAACAAGAGATGCAATCAGCACTGGCTAGGCAACGAGCCGAGCTAAGCAGTCAGGAAAAACAGAAAACCCAACTGGAAAATGAAAAGGCCGACTGGGACGCCAAGGACATCCAGCAGAGTATCCGCTTAGCCGAGAAACAACCTGTTTTGACCGAAAGCCTAGAAACAGAACAAAAGCACTACAAACAACTGACATCCGCAGTTCAGGATATCAATACCCAATTTGTTGCGTTCAAGGCTGACAAGGAAAGAGCTTATGCCGATCAGCGTCATCAACACGAGCGGCAGATGGATGAGGTCAAGGCACAGGCAAGCCAAGATGAAGCCAAACATCGCGCGGAACATAATCTGATTCGGGAGCAACTTAGAGCCACAAATAGCAGCGAACAAGAAAAGTTGCATGAATCGGTCGGCACGGTACAGGAAAATCTTGGAGCGCTGAATGCCCAGATCGTCCAAATCCAACCTGATCCGGAATTGATCAAAACCCGAGAAGTGAAGCTGGAACTTCAGCAAAGCCTGCAGCTAAAATTAGAACAGGCCAAAACTGAAGTCACCAGCATCAACAAGTGTATCAAAGCCAATCAGGACAAAGTCGAGTCTGTTCTGGAGCAAAAGCGAAATGTCCAGGCAGAAAAACAAAGCATAGATGAAGCAATCATTCATTTAAAACGCCAACTGGATACCGAAGCCGATACCTTGCTGCGTTTTTTACGTGAACATCAACCCGGCTGGACGCAGGACATTGCCAAAGTGGTTAATCCTGAATTGTTGCTGCGCGACGATCTGGAGCCGGTGTTAATGGAAAAACCGACAGGATTGTATGGTGTGTCGCTGAATCTGGATCTGCTGTCGGCGGATTTGGCGGCCGACGAACAGCAAATCCGCGTAGTGTTGGCTGAGCATGAACACCGCTTGCGCGAATTGGCCGGTCTGGACCAGCAGGCCGGGCAACAATTGATGTCTTTGAAAAAGACCGATACTCAACTGCGTAAGCAATTGCTACAAGCCGAAAGCGAGCAAGGTCGATTGCAAACCGGTTTGAAGGGTATTCAAAGCGAACTAGGATCTTTGAAACAGCAAATTGAAAATAGCAAACGTCAGCGTGGGCAGCAGTTGCAGGCTGAAAAAATCGCTGTCGAGCAAACGTTGGTGGGCATAAAGCAGCAGCTGGAAGTTTTAAAACAGCAACTACAGGACGATGAAAAACTGCTCGCCGTCGAACTTGATGCCGCTGTCGTCCAGACAAAGCTATCGGCCGACCAACAGATCGAACGTATCCGGCAAGACATCTCGACGCTAAACAAACAAGAGCAGCAGGCACTGCAACAATTGGAGCAACAACGGCTCAACAGTCTAAAAAACCGAAAAATCGATGTCGATGCCGTACAACAGATTGAAAGCCGGGTCGAATTATTGAAAAAGCAGTTGGGAGCCGCCAAAACCGCTGGTGAAACGGTGAGCGAATATCGGCGCTGGGAGCAACTGCATTGGTCTGGCTATACCGATCTGAGCAACTCGATTCGGCAACTAATTGCCGAGCAGCGTCAAACCGAGGCACAGTTTTCTACTGCAAAACAACGCTATCAACAACACAGCATCGAATTGAAAGCAGAGCAGGGGAGGCTGACTGACGTGTTACAGAAACTAGATCAGGCGATGAAAACGCTTGAGCAATTACTGGATGATTGCACGCCTTATGCCCGGCATGCAGCCAACGTCATCAGCTTTGACGAATCGCATACCCTGGCCTTGTTACAAAACGAATATCGTAGCTTGAGTGAGGCTTATAAAAACCAGCGCCGCCTCCTATTAGCCAAGCTGAGGCATTTGAAACAAACCTTAGCGCGTTACCCCGGCACCGGTCCTGCCCAGTATCATGCGAGTCAGGAAACAGAATTAAGACTGGACAGCGACGAAACCGCTTGGCTGTTACCAATATTGAATTGGTATGACAGTGCCCATCAAGATTTACGCAGTCTACTGGTCAATCAGGCCAATCTATTCGGCGCGGTGATCCGAAATTACCAGCAGGCATTGGAACGCTTCGACCACGGCATCGATACCCTATCCAGACGGCTGGCCAAACATATCGATAGCCATATACGTTTCGGCAAAATCGAAAGTATCCAGGGGCGCTTGACTTCAAAAGTGCAGTCCTTGGGCTACTGGCAACAAATTGTTGCGTTTACCAAGCAATACGATGACTGGAACCGAAACGGCGATGGTTGTTTGCCCGGTGAGGCATTTGCGGACATGGTGCGCTTGGTGGCGGAGCAAATGCCCGGTAAAGGTCGGGTGGAAATGAAACTGGTCAATCTGCTGGAACTGGAAATCATCGTCACTGAAAACGGCCGCAGCAAACGGGCAACTCATGCTGATGAATTACAGCAAATCTCCAGTCACGGCCTGTCGTATTTGATTTTATGTGTCTTCTTTATCGCCCTGGTTAACATGATCCGCAAGGATCAACCTTTGAACATCATCTGGCCGATGGATGAGTTGAAGGAATTGCATCAGGAAAATATCGAATTATTACTGGAGTTACTCAGCAATAATGGCATTACCTTGCTGTCGGCTTTTCCTGATCCCGACCCGGATGTTCTGCGCTTGTTTAAAAACCGTTATCAGGTAGTGGGCCAGCGGGAATTGGTGGAGATGGAAGTCGATGACGCCTATCTAGCAGAGTTGGCGCCCATGGTGCGGGAGTTGACCAGTGTTTGACACCCTGCTGAAACGCTTGCTGCAAGGCGAGTTCATTTGCGAAATCAGTGACGAAGCCGGCTTTCGTTTTTTACAGCAAGTCGACAACGTACAACAGGTCGACGAATTCTTGAGCCGATTGCAATACCGCTTGAGCAAAACCCAGAACGGCTTGGCCTTTTATGCCGCTTACCGGCAGATAGACGCCGGTGCCCGCCGCGATATTCAACGCCTATTTCAGCAGTTTCGGGTGGAACTGCAGCCGGTAGTGGAATGGCTAGACATGATGATGGCCTGCTTGCATCGCGATACCGCTTTGTCGCCTGGTGATACCTTGAGCTTCGGAGCACTATTACAGGTTATCGAAAGCAATCAGGCTTTGGCGGATCGATTGCAAACCTTTGCCCGCTTTAAAGATTTTGTCTGTACCGACGATGCCGTGAAGAGCCGCTTGGAAAAACTGCTGAAAACCCTGGACCAATGGGGCTATTTGCATTTGTCCAACCGTGACACCTTGATATATCAGGTGACGGGCAAGTTAGATTATTTCTATCAGGCGCTGCAATTTATCAAAGAGCACGAGCAATTGCCGATAGCTCAGGACGAAGATGACGTGGCCCAGCAGGAGAGTCTGTTTTGAGTCAGGCCGAACAAAGCATGGAGCGACTGTTCAAGGCACTGGCTAACCATAGTGACTTGATCGCCAAAGCGTATTTCAACGGCACCGTTTATTCAGATAGTCAGAATCAACGACCTCTAAATCAACTCAAACAACTGAAAGTGCTGGTCGATCATGGCGACGATGGATTTCGTATCGCCGGCCGCTTGAGCCAGTTTCTTGATAGTGCTTTGAGTAGTGACCGGATCCGCCGACTGGATACCGACCTGTCGAGCTGGATCGATACCCTGGAGCAGCAAATTGGTTTATACCAGGATGCCTGGCGGGAAAATAGGCTGGACGATGTCGACCATTACTTGCTGGAAATCCAACGTTTGGTGTTCGATCTAGCCGACAATCTGGAGGAAAACACCAGTTATTTGTTGATGCTGGTCAACAGCCGATTTGCCAATGTTCGTACTCTGGCAGAGAAGCAAAAACAAAATACCTTTTATATTGCCCGTCTGGAAAAACTGGTGAACGCCATCAGCGCCTTGCAACCGGAGTTTTTACTGGAATACGTCGAGGAACAGCCAGAGTTACATCAATTACTGGAGCGGCAATTGCTCAGGCTATTGCCGAAGTATCAGCAACGACTACAGGACATCCTCGATAAACTAAAAATCTTCCTGTTCGAGCTACGCCGAATCGAAGTCCGGGCACAATTGATTCAGGGCTTTGCATTTTATCTGCGGCAAAATCCCGATTACCAGCCGCTGGACTGGAGTGAGCACGATCAGATCCCGGAACACTGGAATCGTATTCAACCTTTAGCCCTGTCGGCGCATGCTGATCCGTTGGATCATGTCGTGGAGCAGGAATTGGTCGAGATTGCTCAGAAGATTCGTATCGATAGCGATGCATTTTTAGCCAAACAAAAGCAGCGGCTGTTGAATTCTGTAACACTCAATCCAGCGGAAAAACAGACATTACATATTCCTAAATACCGACGGCAACTTGCAGCTTATATGGCCAGAGTACGTCAGCAAGCCGGGAAACCATTATCGGCTTTGGCTTTTCATCAAGTATTCGCCAACGATATTGAGCCCACCATCTGGCTGGCATGCGTTATGAACGAATGCCTGAAACAACAATATAAATCGCTGCAAATCGAATGGCGTGAGGTGAGCCAAGGAACTGGCTTTACCGGTAATAAGAAGATTTGTGACATTGTGCTGTGTTCTCAGGCTGCTAAATGATGAATAAACAGTGGCTAACTGTGATAGCTCGGGCAATTACTAAAGAGCAGGAGGTGTTTCCGCTCAATCAAACCTGGCAGGCCATTCATCACGAATATAATATCGGTCTGACTCAAGGCAAAAAACTGCATCTGAACAGTTCAGACAAGCAGGAATTATGCGAGTTGGTTAAGAAGATCACCGGTATTGATCTACAGCAGGTGGAGCCGGGTGAATTTACTGCTATGCAGCGTGAACAAGTTTTATCCCTGGCCATCAATGAAAAACTGGCTGGTCAATCGGTGAAGAAAAACCGGCTGGCCATTAAAGCCTTGTCGGGTAGGGCGCTCAAGTTAAACGGCGATAACTACCGACTGCCGGGCAATAGCCATTGCGATATGGCTTTAGACAGTATCGTCAGTGTCGAGCATCAGAGTCTATGGATCGTTGAGAATTACCGGTGCTTCGATCAGTTAGATGCCATCAAGCTGCATGAATCTGCGGCATTGACAGATCCGTTGGTGGTATTTCGTGGCGATTTTGTGTATCAAGCTGACACAGTATTGAGCCTAATCGAGAAACACCCGTTGCCAGTCTGGATGATGGGAGACATCGATCCGAAGGGGTTGAGCATTGCACAGTCCTATCCTCATTTTGCTGGCTTGATTGCACCGGACATGGTTGAGTTGGAAGCCTATTTTAACACCCCCGGTAAAGCCAATCATAAGCTCTATGAAAAACAACTCGCCGGCTGCCGAAACGCTTTATCCGATACACGCTATCCCATCATTCAAACTTGTTGGCAGTTGATGAAGCAGCATCAGGCAGGCATCGTTCAAGAGCATTGGTTGTTGGGTGACACGACATTGACTTTACAACCAGCCTAACCTAATACTCAGTCATTCTTGATCTATCGGGTAATTGGCTCCATATACTGCATTTGTACATTAATGGGGTCCACTATAGGGGGCCACTTTAGATAATTGAAGACCTGAATTGGTTTTTTCTATATTCTGCTACGTCCTGGAGCCCATCCTGGGCTGTTAATAAAGCACCTACTTAACTTTCTTGCATCAGATAGATTTATCTATAAAAAATAGAAAACACTGGATGATCTTATAAAAACAAAGGACGTCGAATGAAACTCCAAACTATCCGCTTATCGAATTTCCAATGCTTCGGCCCAGAGTCAACTGAAATTGATTTGGACGGTCTTACCTTTCTGATCGGTCCTAATGGCGCTGGTAAGACAGCAGTTTTGCAAGCATTATGCCGATTATTTGCCTTCGATCCAGCTCTTAAAAGAATCCAAAAAACCGACTTTCACGTACCTCACGCAGAGGCAGAAGCACCCAACGAGCGCATTTTTTGGATTGAAGCTGACTTTCTATTCCCTGAATTACAGGATGACGCCGGAGAGCATCCTACGATACCAACTCATTTTGCCCACATGCGTCTTGACAATGCTGATGGTATTCCTCGAATTCGTTTTCGACTTGATGCGAGCATCGGCGCAGATGGTGATATAGACGATGCCTTGCAATATGTGTTGGACTTGAATATGGATGGCTCACCATTGACTACGGCACCAGTACCACGCTCCGAGCGCAACAACATTCAAGTCCACTATCTACCAGCAAGACGTGATCCAGCGGATCACATCGCTTTCAGCGCAAACGCCTTACTCGGGCGCTTGCTACGGGCTGTTAATTGGGATGCCGAGCGGGCAACAATCAAGAATTTGACCGACCAGATCAGCAACAACCTAGCTAACAATGTATCGATTGCTTCGCTGAGTGCTAAACTGACCGATACTTGGAAAGGACTGCACAAAGGTAACTATTTCGCCGATCCAGCGATTACTTTCGTGGCGAGCGAAATCGAAGCACTACTGCGGCATCTGTCGGTATCGTTTTCTCCAGGTCATAATGAGCAATTAGTGGATTTCTCACGGCTGAGCGATGGTCAAAAATCCATGCTCTATCTATCGTTGGTTCTTTCCTCCCAAGCCATAGGACGCTCAGTTCTTAACGGGGAAGATAGCACTTTCGACCCAGACAAACTCAAGCCTGCAGTATTCACACTCATTGCTGTAGAGGAGCCAGAAAATAGCCTTTCTCCCCACTATCTAGGCCGCATTGTTTCCGCTTTAACTGATTTGGTAGGGGAGGAAGACGCACAGGCTCTGGTTGCCACCCACGCTCCTTCGATGCTGCGCAGGGTGGAGCCAGAAAACATTCGCTACTTACGACTAACTCAAGCGCGTCAAACGCGGGTGACCCGGATTGAAATGCCACCCGCATCAGACGAGGCCCACAAGTTTGTCCGTGAGGCCGTCCAGGCGTTTCCAGAACTGTATTTCTCACGATTGGTAGTGCTTGGTGAAGGCGACAGTGAAGAAATTGTTCTTCCGCGCCTGCTCAAAGCAAAAGGCGCCCCTGTCGATGAGTTCGCTATTTCAGTGGTTCCGCTCGGCGGTCGTCATGTTAATCATTTCTGGCGATTACTTACTGCGCTTGAGATACCGTTTATTACTCTACTTGATTTTGACCTTGCAAGATATCAAGGCGGCTGGGGACGAGTAAAGTATGCCTTTGATCAATTAAAAAAATATGAGCCACATATAGAATTTCCACACAATTTTACAATTCCCACTAAGGATGAGCGTGAATTACTTATTCAGGAACATTATATTGATGAATTGCTTGAATACAGAGGGCACATAGAAGAGTTTGAAAAAAAAGGAATTTTCTTCTCTTGGCCAATGGATCTTGATTTTGCAATGTTGAAACGTTTTCCACTGTCCTACGAATCTGATAAAGCTGATCTAATTCTGCCAGAAGCTAGTAAAATCAATGCCGTTCTTGGCGACAGCCATTACGGCGTTGATCAGTACACTGATGAGGAGAAAAAACTTTTCATTACCTATCACAAGCGTTTCAAGCTCAAAAGTAAACCTGCCGCCCACATTAATGCGCTTTCAAAGCTTTCTGACAAAAAACTTTTGGAACAAATGCCGCTTTCTTTGAATCGTCTCGCTGATGCTGTCATCGCCAAGCTCGCTGAGTTGCCTGAATGATCAGGCCGGCGGTTTGGCGGCCAGCAGATGGCCTAACTTTAGAACCTAATGCATTACGAGCCGCCACCGAGCGCGAGCATTGCCTTGTTCTGACCGCAGGGCCAGGCGCGGGAAAGACCGAGATGCTCGCACAGCGCGCTGACTTCCTGTTGCGCACAGGCACCTGCCGTTATCCAAAGCGCATCCTCGCAATCTCATTCAAGGTCGATGCCAGCCGCAACTTAAAGGAACGAGTTCGGCGGCGGACAGGTTCGGATCTTTCTGCCAGGTTTGACAGCTATACTTTCCATGCTTTCGCGAAACGAATTATTGACCGCTTTCGCCCGATTTTGACTGGCAATGATGCTCTCGATCCAGATTATATAATCGGTAATAGTAAGGTCACTCGTCGTCAGATTAAATTTAGCGATCTCGTACCCTTGGCAATTCAGATCCTCGAAACTTCACAAGTAGCCCGCAACGCAGTTCGCAAAACCTATAGCGATGTATTTTTGGACGAATTTCAGGACTGTACCGATAAGCAATACGAATTGGTTAAGCTGGTATTTCAAGGTACTACGATACGTCTGACAGCCGTAGGTGATACTAAACAGAAGATTATGGCATGGGCGGGGGCACTGGAGGGTATCTTCTCAACCTTCGCAGCTGACTTTAATGCGGTGCCGTTGAATATGTATCTAAACTTTCGATCTAAGGCCAGACTTTTACGTATGCAGAACGAGATTATTCGAGTCCTCGATCCAGTATCCATGATGCCGGATGAGCAAGTCGCGGGCAACGAAGGGGAAATTCTAGCTTGGGGTTTCGATACCAGCCAACTGGAAGCCGAACACTTAGTCACCCAGATAGCGGGCTGGATAAATGATGAGGGCGTACCTCATTCAGAAATTGCCATCTTGGTGCGTCAACAACCCGATCTCTATGCCGATGTGCTGATGGCGGAGCTTGAAAAACGAGGTATCCCTTATCGTAATGAGCAGCAACTACAAGACCTTTCCGTTGAACCGGTAGCAATGTTGATTGTGAATTACTTGTTATCGCTTTATGGGACACGAGAACCCGTAGCATGGTTGCGCTTGATGAATCAATTGATCCAATTTGCCGACGAAACGGAACAAGCTCAAACGCGGCAAGATTGGCAAAAATTTATTAAATTAGAACGAAAGCAAGCCGAATTGTTTGATCTGCTTGATGACAGGTGGCCAAGCGGTTGGTCATTCGTTGAGAATTTCCTGAATAGGCTTGGTATCAGCAGCTTAACAGCGTTATCGCCAGATTACGAGTCAGCAACTCGGCTAAATGAGGTAATTCAGGAAACAAAAACACGGATCGAAGAGCAACTCAAAATCGAGCCTGACCTAATAAAAGCTTTGGCTAAGTTTTCAGAAGACCAAGCAGTACGTATTCTGACCATACACAAAAGTAAGGGCTTGGAGTTCGACTCGGTGATTATTTTGGGTGTGGAGAATCAGACATTCTGGGGTAATGAAGCCGATCAACGCTGCACATTCTTTGTCGGAATGTCGCGTGCAAAACAACGCTTGGTTCTGACTGCATGCCAAACACGCCGCACACCACCGTGTAATCCGAACAGATGGAGCGAACAGCGAACTCCTCACAAAGAGTTTCTTGGCTATGCCTTACCATTTTTAGAAAGAGAATCCGGCCTGGTTCAAAAATGATGTATTTTGGGTAACACAGGCAATAGCAATCCTACCCGCATTTTGAGGGTATCGATCATGCGGCGGTTGAGCCGAAAGTTATTTTAAGCGGAAACGGAAGGTCGCCGAAATAACTCGAAGCCGAGCAACTCTAACCGGGGTACGGCAACGATTCCTTCAATGTTGGGCCATAGGCAATAATTTCAGTTGCCAGCATGTGTTCAAATAAACGACCGTTATTATGGTACCGTGGCTTAAGCGCGTAAAAAGCCAAATTTAAGCCGTTTTAACGACCAACTTTATACTATAAAACCCGTATACTAAATCAACGTACCAATATTTTTATGTAGATTGAGTTTCGTGGTACAAGATGGCTGTCGAAAAGGAGCCGCTTTTATGTTCGTTGGCTATGCCAGAGTTTCAACTGCCGACCAAAATCTTAATCTTCAGCAAGATGCACTCTTAACTGCAAAATGTGAGCGCATTTTCACCGATACGGCCAGTGGCGCCAAAGCGCAACGACCAGGATTAATTGAAGCGCTTCAATGCTGCCGACCTGGAGATACACTGGTTGTTTGGAAACTTGATCGGTTGGAAACTTGATCGGTTGGGACGCTCTCTTCCGCACTTGGTGGAGACAGTACGTGATCTTATTGCCGGGGAGGTCGGATTCAAAAGCTTACAAGAAAATATCGATACCACCACTTCCGGTGGTAAGCTTATTTTTCATATTTTCGCTTCGCTGGCCGAGTTTGAGCGGGACATCATCCGCGAAAGAACCCATGCCGGGCTTTCATCTGCACGGGCACGCGGCAGAAAAGGCGGCAGGCCAAAAGGTGTGGATGAAAAAAAACGTAAAGCAGCGCTGGCATTAAAGAAAGATCCAGGACGGAGCGTTAAGGAAATTTGCGATATCCTGAGTATTTCACGCAACACCTATTACAAATATACGCAGTCAGAGTACAAATTAGCAGAGGCGCCACAGGAAATACAACAGTCAGAGGATAACGCGAACACAAATATCACCAAAGTGATGAAAGTCGAATTATGTTTGCAGATTGAAAACAATAGTAAGTTTGTGCGCGGAAAAGGCAAGGTACGGAATGAAATTGAACAGTTCATTCTTAGCCAGTTTGCTATGGAAAAATTGGATAGGCATAACTGTCGATATATTCTTTCGATCCCCTATACCTCAGATGAAGAGCTCGACAGTATTATCTACGATGAAATAATGGCTGAAGCCGAACACACAGCTGACATGCGTAATTGTTTTATAGAGGCGGATATTTTTTCTGTGGACGATCCAGAACGAAGCTGGTGATGGTTGCATGAGTCTAAAATTATATTAATGCAACCTTATGGCCCGAAAATGAAGGAATCGTTGTCGTACCCCTAGCCTGCCAGCATCTTTGGCTAGTTTGCGTTGACGAGGTTTATCAACAGTTCACATATGTTGGTCATACTATCCAGCCTAGCGCCCCTGCCGCCTAATGCTGGCAGCATTGGAATCACCTCGCGGCTTTTCCTCCTCTTACGAGGGGCTTCATTGTCCCGATGGCTTCAAACCAAGCCGTTACCAGCTTCGCCTGCATCGGTAGGCTATCGTTGAGGGAACAACGAGTCTCTCTGCCTCTTTCGAGTTGAGACAATAACGGTTATAACTTCACGTCGCACTTGTTTAAATGCACCCATCAGCAGTTCATGGCATTAGCAGGATAGTCTTGCCTCCAGGATAGGAATTTCCTGGCTTTAGCTAAACTTTGCGACAGAACCAAAGCGATTTAGAATACAATGCTTAAAATAGGCAAGACTGAAAACTCATAAAATTTAAGGACAAGCAAGTGGCTATATTTACCCCAGGAATGAGAATTGAATGTCGGGATGCCGAATGGTTAGTAACCCGTGTGGAAGCGGCAAACAGTCAAAATGACCAGATTATTTATTGCATTGGTGCTGACGATTTAACCAGAGATCATGAATCTGCATTTTTAACCCAGCTCGAAATTATTCACGAAGTTGATCCGAAAAAAACACGGCTAGTCCCTGATAATTCTAATGGCTACATGAAGTCCAAGCTGTTTCTTGAAGCACAGTTAAGACAAATGCCCTTAACCGATCCGCATCCACATGTCGAGGGTATGGGCGCATTTACGCCTATGAATTACCAAAAGGAGGCAGTGCATCGAGCTCTTAGCCAATTGCGCCCCCGCTTATTATTAGCGGATGCGGTGGGGTTGGGTAAAACCATCGAAGTCGGAATGATTTTGGCCGAACTTATAAAACGAGGTCAGGCCAATCGGGTGCTGGTTTTGGCTAAAAAATCCATGTTGTTGCAGTTCCAGGCTGAATTGTGGAACCGTTTTTCCATTCCGTTAATTCGTATGGATTCAACTGCCATTGCCAAGTTGCAACTCAAAATCCCTGCATCAAAAAATCCGTTTGAGGTGTACCAACGCATTATCATTTCCATCGATACCCTTAAGGATATTGGTCGCTATAGCCATTTTCTGGAAAACACTCGTTGGGATATCGTCGTTATCGACGAAGCTCACAATGTCGCTGGAGGCGGCAATCCTGAAAAACATTTGAGCTACCGCTTAGCACGTCGTCTGGCTCGTCGTACTAATAGTATGATATTGACGACTGCCACACCACATAATGGCAAGCGGGAAACCTTTGGACGTCTGATCAGTTTGCTCGATCCATCGGCTATACCTGATCCGCAACTTAAAGAATACGAGGCCAAAGATATCGCACCATTCTTTATGATGCGCTTTAAAGAAGATGTTCGTGCTGAAGCAGGCGATAATTTTGCCAGTCGTGTAGTGGTAGATATAGCGAATACCACGCGTCCTGCAAGTGAAGATGAAGAAGTTGTTTATCAACAGCTGGCACATATACGACAACGGGTTTTGGATAAGACCATGGATTCTAATGCGATAGTGCAATGGGGGATGTACAAATCGTTTCTTTCTAGTCCAGAAGCCTGCTTGTCTACAGCAGAAAAGCGTTTAGAGGAACTAAAGAAAAAGGATGCTTCCTACGCAGAAATTCCTGAACTGCAAAAATTGATTAAACTGCTAAAGCCCATTCACATTACGGCAGGAGCACGATTCCAACTGCTTATTCAGCAGCTTAAGGAAATAGGCTGGGACGGTCAGGGTCAAAGCCCCCGTGTCCTGCTTTTTACCGAAAGCAGGGTTACTCAAAGCCATTTGGTAGAAGCACTCGCCAAATTCTTTAAAGTTAAATACAGCGATAAACAAGAAGCACAGGCAGAGCAAGTTATTGCTGCCATACATGGAGGGATGTCTGATGTAGCGTTAGGCAAAACAATTGAGTCTTTCGGTACTGGTAGTAGTTCTGTCCGTTTAATGATTGCCACTGAAGTAGCATCTGAGGGCGTCAATTTACACCACCAATGTCACAATATCATCCACTACGATCTTCCTTGGTCAATTATTACCTTGATACAGCGTAATGGTCGAGTTGATCGCTTTGGACAGAAACATAATCCGGTTATTCGCTATTTGATGGTTGATACTCGCGAAGGTTTAATGACTGGAGATAAGGAAATTTTTGCCAGACTCGTCGCTAAAGTGGAAGAAATTAACCGTTCCACCCGTACAGGTGAAAGTGTACTTAAGCTCTACGATGCGCAACAAGAAGAAGAATATATTGCTGGCGGTATTCTTGCGGGCAATACTGATATTCTGGATAAAGCCAACCCACAAACCCTAGAAAGTGCCGAATTGGAAAATGCCTTACTGGCCGCCACTCAACAAGGGCATGAAGATTTTTTAGCCTTCCTAATGGGCGAAACAGAACAACCTGATGTAATTAGTGAATCTCACGATCAACCGCTCGATAATTCTCGCATCCGTTTGCTTGACCACGCCACCTTCTTTGAACGCGGCTATCAAACCTTAAAAGACCAGATCAATGGAGCAGATTGGCATCCGATTCAAAAAACACCCCATCAATTTATTTTCACCCCACCAAAAGAATTAGCTCGTCGCTTAGGTATGCCCGGAGCAGATGCTGAAGTTGTATTTGGCGCTACCGCAATTCCAGAAGAGTCTTGGTCGGATGATCTGCAGCTGCGCTTGACTACAGATCCTACAAGAGTTGATGACGCCATCAAGGCTGCCCTAGCGCAAAAAGGTCAGTGGTCAAAAGAGTTACTGCTCACTGAGAATCATCCGGTTATGCAATGGTTGGCAGAACGACTGATGATGCTGCAACCGCGAGGCGAAGCCCCGCTCATCGTCTCACCTCATTTAGAAGAAGGTGAGCTATTATTTTGTTTTATCGGTCAAGTCAGTTCGCGTGCTGGAACACCCTTGATCGTCGATCCACACGCCATTTCTTTCCGTAAAGGTGGCCGATACGAACTTCGGCCGTTGCGCAAAGCACTGGAAGAAGTTAAATTCGAGCAATTGGCCAATAGCGGTAAAAATGGAAAACTACCTGAAAAGTTGCTGGAAGGCTTTATTTCATCAGCTGTCGATCAAAGTCGTCTGCACATGAAGAAACTAAAAGTTCAGAGACAGCAGTTAATTAAACCGCGTTTAGACGAAGAGGAAAAACGTCTCAAACACTGGTTTGAACGTTGGGCAACGCATATTGAAACAGCACTAACCAATTTATCGCCGGAAAGCTTGCGTGCGACTCGCCTCCGGCAAAAGCGTGATGAAATGGAAAAGTACTTAGAGGATAGACTTGAAACCTGGGAACAAACCTATTATCGAGCCAGTGATGAGCCTACCACCCGACTGATACTGGTTGTTGAGGGAGTAAAATAAATGGCGCTCGATACTGCAATCAAAAATGTCGGCGATTACTATGCCGCACATTATTTGGCCGATAAAAATGGCTTTAGCAAAGATATAACAGATAAAACCAAAATATGGAAAGAGCAAGGTTCCACTTCGGTTCTCAAGCGACTGCAAGGACTATCGGATAGCTATTTCAAAGCAAAAACGAGAGCATTAGATTATCCTGATCCGGAATTACGCAGCAAGGCAGAAAGTGCCGAGCTCAAAGGTTGGAATAGCCAAGTCCTAAATGCCTTGGGCTATCAGAAGGAAGCTTTTGGTCTTGAATTGGCCAGTGAACAAAAACAATTACCTGCGTTACTTCGCCTCAATCGCCATAATCAACCTTGGCTGGTGATCTGTGAAACAGCTTTTTGCCTGTCCGGTGGCGACAATGAAGAAGAACCCTTAGAAACTGAGGTTATTCCAGCCAGTAAAATGGTTGATCGCTTGCCCACTTACATTCAAAGTTGGGAAAGAGCTATAGCGATGGTGTTTAAGCAGGATGATCGTCCTCGCTGGTTGATGCTATTGGCGGGTAGTCGAATCTATTTATTTGACGCACATACTTATGCTCAGGGACGTTATGTTTATGTCGATCTGGATGAAGCCTTTGGTGTTAAACAAGTCAGCACCTTCGAAGCCATTTGTGCATTGTTAGCTAAAGAATCCTTGGCTCCGGATAGCGAAAGCGATGAAGTCCTCCATGAACGCCTGCGCGAAGGTAGCATAAAAAGCACGCATAGCGTTTCTGAAAAATTGCAAAGCGCAGTCCGCGACGCCATTGAAACCATTGCCAATGGCTGGGTGGAAGCGCGCCGTAATGCCAATTTGGGCTATCGGCAGCTTGGTGAACGGGAAGACACTCTACCCAATGGCAGTCGTGAAGTCAGTGCCGAACAACTGCGCCATGATGCCCTGATTTATGTTTATCGGCTGTTGTTCTGTTTGTATGCCGAAGCCAGGGGCGGCGAACTCGGCATATTGCCAATTAATGATGATATCTACCGTTTGGGTTATAGCTTGGAGTCCTTGCGTGACTTGGTCGAGCAAAGCGAACCGACTACCACCACGGAAAACGGCAGCTATTTTTCTGAACATCTCAACCGCCTGTTTGCTCTCATTTATCAAGGCTTTCATCCTGAACAAAACATTCAGGTTGAAGGGTTTGATTTGAGTGATATCTTTAAACTGCCTACACAAATTAATCTATTTGAAGACGCTCCCAAGTTGCAAACCTTGGGACGTAATCAGTTGCGCGAAAATACTTTTACAAAAACCTTTGTGGTGGAACCACTCACCGCCACCTTGTTTGCACCCGATACCACGCCACTGTTGGAGCGTGTCAAATTATCTAACCGGGTGTTGCATAGGGTCATTCGCTGTTTAAGCCTAGGAGCTGGCGATAAAAGCAAACGTATAGGCCGAATCAATTATGCCGAACTGGGTATCGTGCAATTGGGTTCAGTCTACGAGGGCTTGCTATCCTATAAAGGTTTTTTTGCCAAAGAGGATTTAATCCAGGTACTGCAAAAAGATAAAAAAGGAAAGGTGGTATTAGATAATGCTATCGATTCTAAAGCATCCACCTGGTTTGTGCCGGTAGACCATGCCGGTGAATTTAAAACAGGTGAAATCATTCTTGAGCACCGTACCCAGAAACCGCGCATCTACAAAACCGGCGAATTTATTCTGCACCTGAATGGTGTGGATCGGGTTAACAGCGCCTCTTATTACACAGCAGAAGTACTAACCCGTTGTCTGGTGCGCGAAACATTAAAAGAACGTCTAAAAGACTTTGGTCCCAAGCAAGCCGACGATATTCTACAACTCATCATCTGTGAACCTGCCATGGGTTCGGCGGCGTTCTTGGTAGAAGCCATCGATCAATTGGCGCGTGAGTATTTACGCTTAAAACAAGCGGAACTCGGCTTAAGCATAGACCCCAGCGATTACGAAGACGAACTGCGCCGGGTGCGGCATTACATCGCCGTGCATAATGTCTATGGCGTGGATTTAAACCCAACGGCGGTAGAATTGGGAGCATTGTCTTTATGGCTTGCGACCATGCATCGCATTAAAGTTAAAACCGGTGAAAATGGCAATCCCGATGAATATCGCCCTGGTGCCACGCCTTGGTTCGGCTTACGTTTGCGTGCCGGTAACAGCCTGATCGGCGCTCGCCGTGCGGTCTGGACCGAACAGCAATTGATTACCGGCGCTTTTTACGGCAAGGATGCAGAAGCACCAAGACAGTTAAAACCCGCCGAACCACGTAAACCAGGCGAGGTTTATCACTTCCTCGTCTGGGACGAAGACATGACGCCTGCGGCCAATGATGCTTTAATGAAGCAGTATTGGTCGCAGGAATGCGAAGCGATTAAAGACTGGCGAAACCAGCAGGTAAAAAAACGCTGGTCACCGGAAGAAATTGCACACGCCCGCCGTCTTTGCGAACGTATCGATACTCTGTGGCAGGATTATGCCCGGCAACGTGTTCAAGGTCTAAGTGCCAGTGAATGTACTGCGACCGTCTGGCCCACCCCGGCTGACAGTCTGCAAGCCCTCAAACCCAGTGCCGGACTGGCCCAGCAGGAAAGAATTAAAGCTAAATTGGAGGCTCAATCAGGTGCATTCCAGCGGCTGAAGCTGCTGATGGATAATTGGTGCAGTTTTTACTTCTGGCCGTTGCAGCACCACGACAAGTTGCCCAGTCGCGCCGACTGGCTAACCGCAGCCGATTTGTTGTTGGGGTGTGATGCTGTACAAAACCAAGTCAGCCTGGCTTTACTCAGCATAACGCTGGGTCACAAAAACAACTTCGAAACTTTGTTGAGCGAAAGCCGGGAACAACTGCCCGATGCCGCCAAACTGGCTGTTGCCGTGCCCTGGTATAGCGTGGCGCGCAGTGTGGATAATGAACAGCATTTTCATCATTGGGAACTGATTTTTACCGAGGTATTGGGACCGGCCATTAAAGACACACATCCGCATGGTTTTGATTTGATGTTTGGCAATCCGCCCTGGATGAAAGTGACCTGGAACGATGCACCTTTGCTTAGCGAATTTGACCCCTTATTGGGAGTGCGTGATGCAAAATCCGCAAAATACAACTGCGAACGGTCAACGTTACTGAAAGATGAGCCGCATCGTTTGATTTATCGTGATGGCTTTGTTCAGGCTCAGGGCACCTCCGCTTATCTGAATGATAAAACCCTGTATCCGGCCTTAGCTGGGGTGCAGACCAATTTGTACAAAAATTTTATTGAGCGTTCATGGGCTTTGCTTGGTGAAAACGGTGATGTTGGATTATTGCATCCACCTAATTGTTTTGATGACCCTAATGGTGGGGTTTTCCGCGAATATTATTATCCTCGATTAAAAGGACATTTCCAATTTAGTAACCAATTAATGTGGTTCAAAGATATTGGTCATCGAAACCCTTTCAGTATCAACATATACTCTGGTACACCACATCAGATAAGCTTCAAAGTGGTTTTTAATTTATTTCACCCAACTACTTTGGAGCAAAGTTATAAACATGAACAATTGACTGATCCAATACCTGGAATCAAAAATGAAAATGGTTCATGGGAGTTTAAAGGGCACAAGTATCGACTGTTGAATATAACTGGAGATCAGCTCAATTTGTTTGCAAAACTTTTTGAAGATGAAGTTATATCTGTTAGTCATTCCTGTTTGCCTCAGGTGCATAGCCAGCCTTTGTTAAAAGTATTGGAAAAATTTGCTCATGCTCCACAGCGTTTGTGCGATCTTAAAGGCCAATATACTGCGACAGAAATGTTCCATGAATCTAATGCTCAGCGCGACGGCATTATTACCCGAATGGACGCTCCAAGTTATCAGCCGCAATCGGCTGAAGATTGGGTCATTTCTGGGCCGCATTTTTACGTGGGTAATCCCCTCAATAAATCTCCCCGTTCCCGTTGTACCGAGAAAGGTCATTACGATGTGATTGATCTGGAAAACATTGATGAAAATTACCTGCCGCATGCGGTTTACCGGCCGGGTGATATAGATGGCAATCTGGACAAGTTTTATGCGGCTATTCCCGAATGGCCTAAACCCAATAAACCTTACCAGGATGACAACGGCCAATGGCTCGGCGGATTCTGGCATATTGCCGATGAGGAAATTCCAGCCTGGGAAGCTTTGCTCGGTGAGCCTTTAAAACTTTACGGCATTGATCCAAAACTGCCAGGTGCTAAAACTGCCCGGCAGTTTGCTTATTTCAGTCAGTGGCAAGGGAATGTCGAAGGTGCAGTTTGGTGGATAATGGCTAATGAGGATAAGTCAACAATACTAAGCAGAGAATTTGAAGATGTAAAAGTTATGCAGGCGGAACCGAGAGACAAGTTCTGTTATCTTCCCAAGCCGCAAACTTACTATGCAAAATTTGTTTTTCGCGGAATGTGTCAACCTGCTAACGAAAGAACGCTGATCGGCTCACTAATGCCCCATGGTATGAGCGGCATTAATTCGGTTCGATTTATTACATTTGTAGATAATAAGAAGTTATTGTCATTCGCGTCGTTCGCTAATTCTGTACTTGCTGACTTTTTTATTAAGGTAAAAGGTCGTAGTAATATTCAGGAAAATGATATTGGCCAATTACCAATAATGGATGGTAAGGCAATTGATCTAGCAAATAATAGAACTTTGCGCTTGTCATGCTGTACCAATAGTTTTTCTGAAATCTGGACTGAGTTGTTTTCCGAAGAGATACACAATGATTCTTTTGCCGAGGGCTGTAATGAATTCATTGAAACATCCTTATGGACAAGTCTCAGTAAAGATTGGCAACTACAATATTTTTTCAAAAATGACATGCTTCGTCGTCAGGCCAGCTTGGAAGTGGATGTTTTGACAGCAATAGCTCTTAAGCTATCTGCAGAAGAGTTAATCCAAATATATACTGTGCAATTTCCTATTATGAAAGACTACGAAGAAGCCGATCAATACGATGCCAAAGGCTGTCGGCTGCCCAATACCACCCGCAAAGAGGCCGGAGCCAAAGAATTGCGCGAAGCCCTAAAAAATCACGATGGCGTTTCACCCGTCACCGTCAGTTGGTCTATCGATAACGGCAACCAGACGGTAAGTAAAACTTTTTACCCACCATTCAATCACGTTGACCGCATTGAAGACTATAAAACCGCCTATCGAGTCTTTAGCAAACGCTTGGGCTTAAACGCTGATGTTAGCAGCAGCGAGGCTTCCGATGCAACAGGCTGAACTGATCCAGCTCTTGGACGAACTGCGAGCTTTGCCGGTGGAAACCGAATGGCTGGAGTTCAAGGAAGCCAAAAACGATTACAGTTTTGACAAGCTAGGGCCATATTTCTCGGCGATTGCCAACGAAGCCAATCTGAAAGGCCGTGATTATGGCTGGCTGATTTTGGGGGTGGAAGATAAACAGCGTATTATCGTTGGCAGCCAGTACCGCCGTTACAGAGCCAAGCTTGAATCGTTGAAGAAAGAAGTCGCCGACCACACCACCGGCCAACTGACTTTTCTGGAAATATTTGAACTGGATGTGGCTGGGCAACGCGTGGTGATGCTGCAAATCCCGGCTGCCCCACAAGGTATGCCAATTGCCTGGAAAGGCTTTTATCATGGCCGCGATGGCGAATCGTTGGTGGCTTTGAACCTGGACGAGTTGGAGCGTATTCGCAGACAGGTGGCCAAGCAGGATTGGTCGGCGGTGTGGGTAGTTGACGCGTCATTGGACGATTTGTCGTCTGAAGCCTTGGCAAGAGCGAGGGAGTTGTATTGCGAGAAAAATCCGCATCTGGCGGAAGACATCGCAGCCTGGGATGACTGGACTTTTTTGCGCAAGTTGAAGATTGCCCAGGATCAACAACTGAGCCGCGCAGCTTTGATATTGCTAGGTAAACCTGAGTCTGCGATCAAACTATCGGGTACCCATTTGCAAATCAGTTGGATATTGCAGGATGCCGATGCCTTGCCGCTGGATTACAAGCATTTTGGTTTGCCGTATTTACTGAACAGCGATCAGGCCGGTAAACAAATCCGTAACCTGACCTATCGATACATGCCGGATGACACACTGTTTCCCACCGAGCTGCCTCAATACGATAGTTGGGTCATTCGCGAAGCCCTGCATAACTGCATTGCTCATCAGGACTACAGCTTGGGTGGCAAAATTAATCTGGTAGAAAAACCCAACGAACTGGTGTTCAGTAATCTTGCGGCGTTTTTACCGGGCAGCGTGGAAGCGGTGATCAAAAGCGATACGCCCCCCGAACGTTATCGCAACCCTATGTTGGCCCATGCCATGGTAGAGCTGAAAATGATGGATACCATTGGTAGCGGCATTAAACGGATGTTTGTCACGCAGCGTAAACGATTGTTTCCCCTGCCGGATTACATCATCGATTCTGCCAGCCAACGGGTAGAGGTCAGGTTGTATGGTAGAGTGTTGGATGCCCAGTTCTCACGGTTATTAAAACTCAATGCTGATCTAAATCTGGCCGATGTCATGTTGCTGGATGCCGTGCAAAAACACCGGCCCATCACCGAAGACGCTATCAAACAGCTACGCCAAAAAGGCTTGATCGAAGGCCGCAAACCCAATTTGTTTTTGTCGGCTAAAGTGGCATCTGCGACTGAAGACAAAGCGACTTATACGCGGCATAGAGCTATGGATAAAGCCTATTACAAGGAATTGGTGTTGCGGCATCTGGAAAACTTTGGCGAAGCCAGCCGGGAAGATATTGATCGATTGCTGAGAGATAAGCTCTCCAGTGCGTTGACCGAGGAACAAAAAAGCAATCAGATACGCAATCTTCTGCACGAAATGAGTAATAAAGATCAGACGATAGATAACCTGGAGCAGCGGCCAAAATCGCGCTGGGTTTTGAAGGGCGGGTGTATTACTAAATAAATAAAAAGATGGGAATTTTAGTAATAGCTTTAGCAATAGCTTTAGCAATAGCTTAGTAATGGACTTAGATTAAACAATGGCTTGCAATTGCTAAGAGATAAAACACAACGTTAATAAGGACAGCACATGTTACCCGCCACCCTGGCTCATGAAGTAAAAAAACAGGTATTACATTATCTTGGTGCAACCTTTAATATGCGGGACCCAGCAGCCGAACAGGCCTTGCAGGTGTTTTTTAACAATCCTGAAAACGGCTTGTTCAAAGGCCCCTGGGTTCAGTTAAAACGGCCGTTTCGGTTGGCAGCAGATTCTGGTTCGCAGTTTTTTGAACTGTCTGTACCGTTTTCACCATTTCGGCATCAGTGGCGAAGTTGGCAGCGTTTAAGTTCAAAGGGTAATAAACCTAAACACACCGTGGTCACAACCGGGACGGGTTCAGGCAAAACCGAGTGTTTTATGTTTCCGTTGCTTGATCATTGTTTACGCCAACATCAAGGCGGTAAGCGCGATGGCATTAAGGCCATTGTTTTATATCCAATGAATGCGTTGGCGGCGGATCAGGCAGGACGGTTTGCAGAGGAAATTTTAGGTTCAAATCAGCTTAGTTACTGGCAGGACGATAAACGATTAGCCAAAATTCGGGTGGGACTCTATACCGGTCGTATGACTCAAAGCTTGGGTAAGGGTGAAGGTGCAGAGCCCGGAACCTATACCGAGGTTACTATTATTCGGGCTCAAACTTCTGGCGGTAAAGACAGCTATACAGCCATTACCAACCGCGCTGTTATGCAGAAAGAACCTCCAGATATTTTGCTCACCAACTATAAAATGCTGGACTACTTGTTGCTGCGTCCTAAAGATCAGGATATCTGGCGTTATAACCAGCAAGATCCAGCCTTGTTACAATATTTGGTGTTGGATGAACTGCATACTTATGACGGTGCGCAAGGGGCAGATGTCGCCTGTTTGCTGCGACGTCTGAAAGCTCGCCTAGCCCTGCCACCCAATCATCTTTGCGTGGTTGGCACCAGCGCCACTATTGCCGGAGGCGATGAAGAACACAACATGGATCCTATCGATAGGCTATGTGGGTTTGCCAGTAGTTTATTTGAAGAATCAATTAGCAACGACTGTGTCATTACTGAGAATCGCTATAAGGTTGAGGAAATCATCCGATCGGCTATTGATGTGCATACCTATCCTTCGGCAGACCAGCTGGAACCTCTTGAAAAAGAGTCCGCGCCCGATTTTGCGTTGCGTATAGCTGAGTTACTAGGAGCACCAATATCCCCTGTTTTGCCGGATGATAGTTGGCTACAAAAAGTACCTGACTTTGCCCGATGGCAATCTGAAATAGAAAAGCTTGATGAAGCCTCGCGTTGGGGTTTGGCTTTGGCTGAGTGGTTACGCTGTCATCCCTTGTTTCATGCGCTGTTGGAACTCACTAAAGATCAGGTGGTGAGCTGGAATACGTTATTACAGCAATTAAGCAAAATCGATTTTAGCTTTCGAGAAATGGGTACGCTACATCAGCGTGGTCTGTTGTTAATGGCCTTTATGGCTTTAATTGCTCAATCTCGGGAGTTACGGAGTGGTCGCGTATTTCCGTTGGTGCCTACACAGGTGCAATTTTGGCTAAGGGAGCTGCGTCGAATAGGTTCGGTGGTTGCTGAACAAACGGCTTTTAGCTGGCTGGATGAGCCGGTACCTGATCGTAAGCAGTTGCCAGTGGTGCATTGTACAGAGTGCGGTGAGCTTGCGTGGGCGGCGCTGCATAACCCTGATATGGATTCTGTGATTGAGCAACATTGCCGAGGATTTGAGCTCATTGATAATGTTCAGGCCATTTATCAAGGATGGGGGTTTGATCATTTCGCATCTCCCAGATTGGTGTTATTGAGCCCTTGGGTTGAGGGAGATGATCCGATTCGGGAAGATGGGCAGTTGGAACTGGAGGACTTGCAATGGTATTTGGCGCCGACTTCGTTGGTCGTGCGGCAAGGCCAAGGGAAATGTCCACTTACCAACGAAAACACTTTTCGGGTAAAAGTAGCTCAGGAGTCAAGAGCTTTGGATAATGGCCACCGTATCGGTATTCGCCGTTGTCCCCATTGCGCCGCCGAAGACAGTCTGATGTTTATCGGTAGTCGTGCGGCGACTATTGCCAGTGTTGCCATTGATGAGGTTTTTGGCTCGGTATTGAATAATGATCCAAAACTGCTCGCATTTACCGATAGTGTTCAGGATGCCAGCCATAGGGCTGGTTTTTTCTCTGCCCGCACCTATAACTTTACACTGCGTACTGCATTGCAGCATGTCATTGATGACGCAGGCGATAAAGGCTTGCCATTAGTACAAGTTGGTCAGGCTTTATTAGACTATTGGTCGCAACCTTTGCCGGGACGTCCTGGTAGTGTCAAGGAGGTAATGGCAACATTGATTCCCCCGGATTTACGCGAGTATAGCGGTTATCTTGAATATCGGAATAACCCAACCCTAGTCACGCCGCCAGCTAAGTTGCTAAAGGAGTTTATATCACGGTTAACTTGGCAGGCTACCAGCGAATTCAGTTTAATGCTAACCCATGGTCGGACTATGGAGTTACATGCCAGCGCCACATTGGGCTGGGATACAAGTATCGTTGAAAAATCAATTTCATTGTTGCGCGATCGGTTTCCGACAATCAGTCCAGCGTTAACGGCGTTGGATGATAGTCAATTGAAGCGCTGGATTTACGGTATTTTGCACAGGCAGCGCGAGCGGGGCGGGATGTATCATCCTTATATCGACAAATATGCCGAACAAGCGCTGTGGGGTAAATTTGGCTGGCGAAGTGAGGCGTTGGATTATCGTGAGTCCTATCCTCCTCGCGGTAAATATATGCCCCGCTTATTAGTGACTGCTAACGATAGGTATCATGATTTTGTATTAGCACCTTCACGGTCAGGTAGTCAGTTACCGTGGCAATTGGTCTGGGCGCGGCGGGTATTGGATTTGCCCGGTGTTGATGATGCCAGTTTGCTTGACTTAATTGAGGCGTTTTTACGTTCGGCTACCGAAGCGGGCTTACTGCACTGCGTGCATCAGGACGGAAATAAGGCTTACTACGCACTTAATGACGAGGCTGCGAGATTATACTCAGCGGGTGAGAAACTGATGTGTTCCGATAGTGGACATGTATTATTCAGACCGTTAACTGAATCTGTTTTATGGCAAGCATCACCTAGTCTTTCATATCGTGCGGGATCTAGTAGTTATCAACCCGCTGAGTTGAACGAAAGGGAAATCTATTATCGGGGGCGATACCGTAAAGGTGCATTACGGCGGGTATTTGCCTATGAACATACCGGATTGTTAACCACTGAAGAGCGAGAAAATCTGGAGTTAAGTTTTAATGCTGGCGGCCATGCAGATGACCCTAACGTGTTAACAGCAACTTCCACTCTTGAAATGGGGATCGATATTGGTGATCTCTCTACGACTATGTTGTGCTCCATACCGCCATCGACAGCCAGTTATTTACAACGTATTGGGCGTGCTGGACGGAAGACGGGCACGGCATTGGTGCTTTGTATTATTAATCAACGACCGCATGATTTGTTTTTTTATGCCAGACCTGAGGAATTGTTATGTGGTGATGTTGAGCCTCCAGGTTGCTGGTTGGATGCCTGTGCGGTATTAGTACGCCAATATTTGGCATTTTGTTTTGACCAAGGCGTACGTCACGGGATTCTTCTGGACTTACCTGCTACAGGAAAACAATTGGTCGATGAAATGATCATCAATAAGGCTGGCAACATTCCAACTTTGCTAGATTGGGTGTTGTCCGAGGAAAATCAGCTACAAGCTGACTTTCTTAATCGATTTTTGAATGATGTGCGTGACGATACACGCGAGCGGTTCCGAGAGGAATCAAAAATGGAAAGATTACGGGAAAGCATTGATAAAGCTGCCGCTGAGTTTCAGGTGCAAAGACAGTTGCTGCAAAACGCACAAAATCGTTTAAAAGATCAGAAGGCTAAGTTGGATGCTAAAACTGAAGCTGACGAACTTGCAGAAATCGAGCAAGAGGAAAAAATCCTGAGAGCGCGTCGTCAAAAAATGGGTGAGATTACAGCTTTGGAGGTACTAACCGAGCATGGGTTATTACCCAATTATGCCTTTCCGGAACGGGGTGTGCGATTTTCCGGTAGCACCTATAACAGACATAAAAGCAAAGATGGGAAACGTGAACAGGCTGACAGGCCTCCGATTGAACTGGTGCGCGCCGCTAGTTCTGCTATCAGGGAGTTGGCACCAAGCAACCACTTTTATACCCATAGCCACAGATTTGATATTCAACAGCTTGAGGTGGGCTCTCGGTCACAGCCATTGATTGAACAGTGGGCAATTTGTGGGCAATGTGGTCACATGCGCTTATCGGTAGAAGTTGATAAACCTGACGCCATACCAGCTTGCCCACAATGTGGATATGACGGCCCTTCAGGGCAATGTGATCGAGGGCAACATAAGGACTTTTTGCCATTTCAGCGATCACAAGCAATTTCTTATATGGAATATTATGAAAGCTTGTCTTCGGATAGTGCCGAAGAACGTGAAAATGAGTTTTATTCGGT
Source organism: Methylobacter sp. (assembly GCA_030684815.1). Lineage (GTDB taxonomy): Bacteria > Pseudomonadota > Gammaproteobacteria > Methylococcales > Methylomonadaceae > Methylobacter_A. Next base: position 31,097 of record JAUXXQ010000019.1, read on the forward strand.
TGTATCGAGTTTTGATCACACCCTAGAGCAAGCTAGTGGTGCGGTTGGTGAGGATAGTTTGCCGTTTGGTATCGAATATCGCTCTGCTATGTTAATGCGGGAAGTTAACACTGGCTATGGTGATGCAGTCGCTGATTTAGAATTTGGTTCCGATAAAAAAGTGCCTACTATTGGTTTTGAGTTATGCGCCGATTGTGGAATGGCTGTGCCGCCTGGTAAGCGTCGCAATGAGACAAAGCATCGACGTAGTTGTTCCGGTCATAGGGAAACCGTAAAGCGCAAACGAGAGGGAAGAGCTGATGATGCGTATAGTTGGCAAACGCTTTACCTATACCGTGAACTGCGTTCTGAGGCTATCCGATTGTTATTGCCGGATGTAGAGCTTGCCGATCTGGATACGTTAGAAGCTGCTATTTATCTGGGTATGCGGTTACGTTTTCAGGGCGATCCAGCTCATTTGTTGGTGAAATCGCAAATTATTCCGGATCACTCGGCTGGCATTACGCGTCATTATTTGGTGCTACTGGACGCAGTGCCGGGAGGCACTGGATTTTTGAAGGCTCTTTTTCAAGATGATAATGAAGGGTCTAGCTTACCGGCAGCCGGAGTGATGAAAGTGTTAGATTTGGCGCTCAATGCACTGGAAACTTGTAGCTGCCGTAAATTACACCAAACCGAAAATGATACGGACGGCTGTTATCGTTGTATTCGTACTTATCACATGCAACATAAGTCTGGGAATATTAGTCGTGAAAGGGGCATTGCATTACTGAAAAACCTACTTGAAGCCGGTGCCAATCGTCAGCTTAAAAAAAGCCTTGCCGACGTTAAAGTTACTTCAATTTTTGGCAGCGTGTTGGAGAAGCGATTTATTAGTTGTTTACAGTTATGGGTTGAAGGTTTGGGACGTAAAGCCAGCTGGCGTAGTACCATTATTGCCGGTACCGAAGGATTTGAGTTTTTCATCGGTGACGGTCGGCATTGGTCAATCGAATTGCAACCCATACTTAATGCGCATCATAATGTTGCGGTTAAATGCCAGCCAGATTTTATGCTGCGTTGCGATGATCCAGATGTAAAACCGACCGCAATTTTCACCGATGGATTTGATCCTCATGTTAAACCGGGCGAAAAGGAGTGTAGGCTTGCCGATGACATTAAAAAACGGCGGGCAATTCTGGAAAGTGAGCAGTTTAATGTTTGGAGCATCGCCTGGAACGATTTGGATATCGCCGCTGAAAAGGCTAGTTTGGCATTTTTGCAGCCTCATCTGGTACCGAAGGTTTTACAGCCCTTTGCACAAAAAATGGCGTCCGAAGGACAACAAACACCGAATGTGCAAATGGTGTGCTCGAATCCATTTGAGCAGTTGAAAGCTTTTCTCTGTTGCCCTGTCGCTAAAAGTTGGACGTTACTGGCTCATCATATAGGTGGCTTTGGCTTATTAATGCTCGCAGGGAGAGGAATAGGACAGGATTCATTGGAAGTAAATTCTATGCTTGAAACATGGCAGCGAGGTTATTCTGTTGTGCCTATATCTGGAGATAACACAGGCGACTGGGTTTGGCTGACTCGGTTAGCCTTAACAGAGGACTTGCTGGCCTATGCTTATGCTCAGGAATTGGTAACCAACGATTTCACAAATCTGAAAATAGCACTGAGACTAGGTGATTCGTATGATGAGCGTAAGGGAAAAGAAAGTTACCTTGTTCGCTGGCGACAGTTTTTGGCCATGATGAATCTGTTTCAATTTGCAGATGCGTTTTTACCTTTTACCAGTACTGAGGCTGAAAATGGAACTGCACCTGAAATTGGCGTACGAGTGGAGAGTGCGATTTCTATAGATTGGCTTGAAATCATAGAAAATACCGTGCCAAGCTTGGTAAAAATAGTCAAATTGATGGCATCTACAAACAAACAAGTTCCAATAATCGAATTTTATAACGATGACCTTGGCAATGACCTGTGTGCTGAACTTGCTTGGGCAAACATAACTTTACCAGTTGCCTTGTTAGTTGGAGATCAATCTAGTTTTTCGCTTAAATGGCAACAGGCCGGTTGGCAGGTAATTACTGAACAAGAAATTATGAGCAAAGGCGACTCGTGGTTATTGAGTCAGTTACCAGAAAAAGAAGGATAAAATGGCACAATTAATGTTACATAGAGATGTACTGAAGAATTTTGGCCGTTTACCAGGCAAAGTTCAGAAAAAAGTTTATGAATTAACCCGTAAATTTGAAGAAGATAGTACGCAGGCAAGTATACATTTAGAGCATCTTTTCCCTATGGCGAGAGATCCAAAGGTTAGAAGTGCAAGAGTTGGTGATGATTATCGAGCTATTGTAATTGCGCCGGAAGTGGGTGATATTTTTTTACTGGCGTACATTGATCACCATGATGAAGCTTATGCCTGGTGTAAAAATAAATGTTTTGAAGCACATTTAGCGACAGGAACATTACAGATTTTTGATGTTGAAGAAACAACTTTGGTTGTTAATGATATTCAGCATAATCAGCCGAATTGCGAGCATTACATCCTTGATAATTTAAATCATCAAGAGCTTTTTCAGGCTGGAGTTCCAGAGGCGCTTATTCCGGCAGTGCGAGCAGCTAGAAGCGATGAAGCATTTTTGCAATTATCAGAATATCTTCCTAAAGATGCTGCCCAAGTGCTTCTTGGTATTGTTTCAGGTATGTCGCTTGATCAGTCTCTTGAGGAAATGCTAGGTGGTTTGGATGAATTAGCGAAGCCAACAAGTGCAGGAGATTTTAGTCATCTGGCTAAGACCGCCAACATTGATTTGGTGCTTGTAGAAGGGGAGGAACATTTACGAGATATTTTGAGTGAAGATATAGAAGAATGGCGAATTTTTTTGCATCCCTATCAACGCAAACTGGTTGAATGGAAGACGCAAGGACCATTAAAAATTAATGGCGCTGCTGGTACCGGAAAGACGGTCGTCTTAATGCATCGAGCTGCATTTCTGGGAAGGAAATTGTTGGGAACTAATGAAAAAGTTTTAGTAACGACATTTACTACCAATCTGTCAGTAACGATTAAGTCATTATTGGAGAAGCTTGCCCCTGATGCGATGGCTAATATTGAAGTAACCAATCTACATCAACTCGCACGAACCATTTGTCATCGTATTGGTTGGAAAGGAAAAATAGCTGAACAAGGCGATATTGAATCAATTTGGGACAAGGTTTTGATTGAAAATCCTATAAAGGACTTTGATCGCGTTTTTGTAATTAATGAGCATAGGGACATTGTTGATCCTATGGGGATTGATTCTGAAGACACCTATTTGACAGTTATTCGAACAGGTAGACAACGTATTTCTCGTGCACAGCGTAAGGAATTATGGCGCATATTTATTGCCTTTAATCGTGAAGTAAGCAAACGCAACTTACTCACCTTTGAGGGCGTGATTCATCAAGCAAGGATGGCGGTTCAGCAAGGTAAGTTCGAGGGTTTTCGTCATGTTTTGGTTGATGAACTACAAGATTTTGGTTTGGAAGCGCTCCGGTTAATCGCAGCCTTGAGCCCAACAGCCAATGGGTTGTCTGATCCTTTGTGTGTCGTAGGTGATGGGCATCAAAGGATATATAACAAAACCCCCATAGCTTTGAGTCGAGCAGGAATTAATGTTCGCGGACGCTCCAGAAGGTTAAAGATCAATTATCGAACTACTGAGCAGATCCGGCAATGGGCTCATGGTCTACTTGCCGGTATGGAAATTGACGATCTCGATGGCGGCATTGCTGATACTGTGGCGGATCAGTCAGTAATGAAAGGCAATGAACCTAAGACTGTGAATTGCAAGTCTTTTGAAGAGGCTGCATGTGCTTTGATTATGTGGATCAGAGGCCTTCAAGACTCAGGCATTGGCAGCCACGAAATATGTTTTACTCCACCGAATAAGGTTTTGGTGACAGCATTAGAAAGTGCAGGAGTTAAAACACTAGAGCTGCAAGCGAGGCAAGCTGATCCAGGCCAAGATGAGTCAGGTGTTCGCTATGGAACTAAGCAGAGAATTAAGGGGCTCGAGTTTAAAGCCGTTGCACTATTGATGAATGATCATTCAATTGAAACTAGGGAGCGCTACGCTAATTATGTTGCTGCTACCCGAGCTAGGGAGTATTTGTTAATTATGGCTATTTCCCAATCAGATGGTAAGCATTGAAAAAAATATCAAAACTCATATTCAGAGTCTGGTTCAAAAATGACGTATTTTGGGTAACACAGGCGCAAGCAATCCTACCCGCATTTTAGTCGGACTACTCAGTATCTCTAATTTAAGCGCTTATGCAATAAAAATTCATAGCGAAAACTGTTACCCTACTTTGAACCATGCC
>JAUXXQ010000024.1 GCA_030684815.1 Methylobacter sp.
GAAAGACAAAGGCGCCAAAGTCATTTTATCGCTACGCGCCTTGGTGCAGTCCAAAGGACGCTGGCAACAGTTTTGGGATAAGGTTGATCAATATGGCGCGGGCGTTTATGCTTAGTTGACATTATAAAAAATCAGCACCCAGTCGATTTGCGGTATTGCCTTTGATTCGTCTCATGATTTCACTGGGTGCCATAGTAGGCGGAACACTCACCAAAATGTGTACATAATCCTTGCTAACCACTCCTCTCACGATCCGTATCTCAAACGTCTCACAAATTTGACGAACCAGGGCTTGAACTTATTCGGCAACATCCCCTGTCAAAATTTTGTAGCGGTATTTTGTCACCCAAACAAAGTGATACTCAATTTGAAAAACCGTATGACTGCCATACCTGTAATCCATGACACTCTCCAAAATGAACCATTTTATCAGCTGAAGCTAACCAGCTGGAAGCCGGTGGTTTTAACCTTGTGATGGAAACTAAACAACTGAGTCTCAAGCACGCCTTCAGAAACGGCGAACGAAACTTAAAAAGCTCTCCGAATTCCTTTGAATTAACACCATACTCGGCAATCTCAAGACAAGCTTGGGCGGTTCGTATGATTCATTTGATTTCGCCAAATATGCCCCCCGCTATTTATCCGCGTTCACTTATCGGTTCAACCAGCACTTCCAACTTGATACACTCCCAACGCATCTGCTGGTAGCTATCGCCACCATCGGGCCCCGGCCGACTGGCTTCGGTTAGCTGAAGCATGTAGCTAATCAGGAACAAGGTAAGATTTGCATTACATTCAATATCAGATATACTGAACACTATTTTTAATTATGTTGAACACATATGTCAGATAAAAAAACTACTGTTATTGCTATTGCCAATCATAAAGGTGGTTGTGGTAAAACGACCACAGTTATAAATCTTTCTGCCGAACTAGCAAAAATGGGATTAACGGTCTTGGTGATTGACTTAGATCCACAAGCTAATGCAAGTCTTCATATAGGAAAAAAGCATCCAAGTGAAGTTGCTGTAACATGCGCAGAATTATTACTTTCAGAAGTCGAAAAATTACCCCTATCCATACATAGTGATACTAATATTGAAGGAGTATCGTTGATTTATGGTTCTTTGGCATTAGGTACAACAGAGGACGCATTAAAAGATAACGCACCTAGACCTTCGGAAGAACTACGCGACAAAATCAAACCACTTCATGGTATTTACGATGTTATCTTAATTGACTGTCCTCCCAGTCTAAAATTACTTACTAGCAACGCACTAGCCGCAGCCACACATTTAATTGTTCCAGTTGAATCAGGTTCGCAATATGGAATGTACGGTGTTACTGATTTAATGAAACTGGTTAAAAAAATACATCGGATTAACCCGGATTTGGAATTAATTGGTGCCTTACTAATTCGTCATGACGAACGGCAAACTGTTTGTAAATTAATTGAAGCTTCAGCTAAAGATCAGATTGGCAAGTTAATTGATGTCAGAATTCCAACTAGTACGAAGGTAAATCAGTCAGCTATTGCACAAATGAGTTTACATGCTTTAGATAGAACAGCAAAGGTTTCCAGAGAATTTAGACACTTAGCAGAACTTATTGCTCAACAATTGAACCTTATGGATAAAAATTCTAAGCATGGCTAATGATTTAAAAAAAATGCTGGAACAAAAACTACAGCAAAATAATCGGCGGCACGCTGCGGCAGATCAATCTGTCGAATTTTCAGAAGGTAGAGAATACTGTTTAATTGCTTTAGATCGTCTTGATCCTAACCCATATCAACCACGTCGCATTTTTCCGAAAGATGAATTAGAAAATTTGGCTGCATCAATTGCTGAAATTGGATTATTAGAACCAATTTTAGTTCGAAAAATTGATAATCGATATCAAATTGCAGCTGGAGAAAGACGTTGGCGAGCTCACAAACTACTAAATAAGCATGCTATTGAAGTATTAATAACCAGTATTACTGATAGCGATATGGCTGTTTTTGCACTCGCAGAAAACATTGATCGTGAAGATTTGAGTGATTACGAAATTGGTCTAGCTTTACGTCAAATAGAAAATATTTTTCCTACTAAGAAAAAATTAGCCGAATCATTAGGATTTAATCGTGAAGATATGTATCGCTATTTTTCATTTGATGAATTACCAGAATTTATTCGTACTGATCTCAATAGTAATCCTAGATTATTATCACGGTCAGCAGCAAGTGATATTAAGAGATTGTTAAAAAAAGAAAAAGACACGCCTATGATCGACAGCTGCTTAAAGGAAGCCTGGTCACTATTATTAGCTAATGAATTAGATCAAACTAAATTAACAGGATACATTAATAAAAAACTAAAAGCATTTCGAGAAAACATAACTGAATGTCACATTCAAAGTTCATATAATTTAATTCAAGATACTAAAAAAGTCGGTAATATTGCATGGACTGATAAACACATTACTGTAAAGCTCAATGTAAATGCAATAAATGCAGAACAAGAACAGAAAATAAAAGATTTTTTAGAAGAAATTCTGAAAGGTAAATTAACAAAAGTGTAACAAGTTGCTACACTTTTGGTTGTTCTTAATTAAACACTAAACACCCACCAGCTAAAGCTGGTGGGTTTACATTACGGACTGGAAGTCCGGATACGCGTCGACTTAACTACGCGTCTTATGGAGGCTCCATCTTAAATTCATCGTTCGGATTGGGCTCAAAATGATGCTCCAAATATTGTTTAATCATCTCTTCCGTCATCTGCCCAACTGTGACGCAGAAGTATCCTCGCGCCCAAAAATGTCGCCCACAATATCTCTTCTTCAGACGGTATGGCAGTCATACGGTTTTTCAAATTGAGTATCACTTTGTTTGGGTGACAAAATACCGCTACAAAATTTTGACAGGGGATGTTGCCGAACGAGTTCGAGCCCTGGTTCGTCAAATTTGTGAGACGTTTGAGATACGGATCGTGAGAGGAGTGGTTAGCAAGGATCATGTACACATTTTGGTGAGTGCCCCGCCTACTATGGCACCCAGTGAAATCATGAGACGAATCAAAGGCAATACCGCAAATCGACTGTTCGAGGAATTTCCACATTTGAAGAAGAGATATTGGGGGCGCCATTTTTGGGCGCGAGGCTATTTCTGCGCGACGGTTGGGCAGATGACGGAAGAGATGATTAAACAATATTTGGAGCATCATTTTGAGCCTAATCCGAACGATGAATTTAAGATGGAGCCTCCATAAGACGCGTCGTTAAGTCGACGCGTATCCGGACTTCCAGTCCGTAAATCAAACCCACCAGCTTTAGCTGGTGGTTGTTTAGTTCGTTTCATAAAATCAAATGGTCAACGTAGCTCAAAATGAAAAAATGCACAATGCAAGACCTGACCCTGTTTTTGCTTTGACCCTGTTTTTGCTCGGCTGCTGGAAGAGGCCGACAGTCTGCCTCTGGGTGAAAAAGTCTGGGGAAATACCACGGTGGACTGGCCTTTTTATCAGCGCGACAGCCAGTACCGCTGTGCCTTTACAGGAAAGGTATTGGCGCCGCAACGGCATTTGTCCAAATGGCGTTTGCCTGTTGCGCAGCTGCTGGCAGATTTTCCGGTAGGGCTAATTACCGGTGACAAGAGCGTCTGTAAAAATACTTAGGTATGCGTACTAATTTTGCTTAAGAGAGCTTTGTTATAAGATTTAGCCGTAACAGTATTTGCAAGTTTGGAGCGCGATGTGGCTATTAATGACAAAGGCTGTTGAATACCAATTGGCCGTTCGACATCCTCCCCCAGCTAAAGCAAGGGGATTCCTGATTGCTCAGGAGTGGGGTTGTATCGCTACTGCCCACTGGTTTCTGCTGTTGGCGACATTGTTGCATCGCTCACTAAGCGGTTATTCAAGACCCCGCACTGGTTGCTTGGTTATCGCTGAAAGTGAAGTCCCCTGAACGGCGGGGTTTTACGCTACTTAGTGATAAAGCCGCAGAAGCTAGCGTGATACTGGGTGTTTTCTCTAAATGAAGCGTCATTAAAAATGCCCCCCATTAAATTCCGGATAGTTCCTCTATCCGAGGAGTAAAAATGCAATGTTTGAAAAACTTAAGGATGGTCTTCGTATATTCGGGGCATTTTTTTTTATGATGCCGCAATTAACGCCCAATAAGCTGGTTATTGAAACCTTGCGGGTTAGTGAGGCTAAGTACCGCAACCTGTTCGAACACATTGATCAGGGCGTCATTTATCTGGATGGGGCAGGGGTTGTGATTGCGGCTAACCAGGCCGTTGAGCACATTTTTGGTGTGTCCCGGGACAGGGTTGTTGGGCGCAAGTTTCTCGATACTTGCTTTAAGGCGATCAAAGAAGACGGTTCGGTGTTTCTGGAGCAGCAACAACCTTCGGTGTTGGCCTTACGCACGGGTAAACCTGTGGAGGGCATGGTAATGGGCTTGTTTAATGTTGACCGGCAAAGCTATACCTGGGTAGTTGTTAATTCGGTGCCCGAATTCAGGCAGGGTGAAGTTAGGCCTTATCAGATACTGATGACCTTGACCGATATTACCCAGCAAAAATTGTCTGAAGGTAAGTTAAGTTTGGCGTCGGTTATTTTTAACAATATCGGTGAGGGTATCTTTGTCACCGATAAGGATAAAAAAATAGTGTCGGTTAATGATGCCTTTACTGCCATGACCGGTTTTAGTTATCAGGATGTGCATGGAAAAAGAGCGCATTTTTTGCAGGTAAAGAAAAATCATCTGAAAGTTGACGAAGCGGTCACTGAACAGGGTATGGGCATGAATAGCTGGCAAGGTGAGGTTTGGCGCCGCCATAAAAATAATAAGGACTTTCCGTCATGGACTACCGTTAGCGAGGTAAAAGACTCGGATGGTGCGGTTACCCATTATGTCCATGTGTTTATGGATATTACGCATTTCAAAAAAGCCCAGGATCATTTGGGGTTTTTGGCCTATCACGATCCGTTGACTAAATTGCCTAACCGGCTGTTATTGAAAGACCGTATCGACCATTCCCTGCAAAATGCGGTGCGCGAAGGTTCGCAAGCGGCAGTGCTGTTTCTGGATTTGGATCGTTTTAAGAACATTAATGACACTTACGGGCATGATGTCGGCGACGGCTTGTTAATGGAAGTTGCAAAGCGCATCAAGAATCTTGTTAGAAAGGAAGACACCTTTTCACGTTATGCCGGTGATGAGTTTGTGGTCTTTATGGAGAATATTCCTGATGCTAAAAACCCTGCCAAATTGGCAAGAAAGTTGATCGGCACTTTCGATGCGCCGGTTTATATTAAAGGCCACCGGTTAAAAATATCCACCAGCGTCGGTATCAGTTTGTTTCCGCAGGATGGCCGCGATACCGAAACGTTGATTAAAAACGCCGATGTGGCGATGTACCGTGCCAAGAAAGAAGGGCGCAATAACTTCCAATATTACAGCCCTGAGATGAACCATCAGGCGTTCGAGAAGATGACTATAGAAAGCGCTTTATGCCAGTCTATTGATCAACATGAGCTGATTTTGTATTACCAGCCGCAAGTGTGCCTTAAAACCGGAAAGCTGGTCGGCGTTGAATCATTGGTGCGCTGGATGCACCCCACCCGGGGCTTGATGTCGCCCCAGCAATTTATTCCGATAGCCGAGGAAATCGGCTTTATTGTCGCGCTGGGCGAATGGGTGTTACAAAATGCCTGTATGCAGATGCGGCGCTGGTTGGATCAGGGTTTCCGGGTGAATAAAATGGTGGTTAATGTGTCTGCGGTGCAATTTTTGCGCTCCGATTTTGTCGCTACGGTTGAGCGGATATTAGCGTTGAGCGGGCTTGAGCCGCGTTATCTGGAGTTGGAGCTGGCCGGCGGCAATTTTATGGATAATTCGGAACAAACCATCAAGGCGCTCAATCAATTGGTTACGGCGGGAATCGATTTGACCATTGACGATTTTGGCGTCGGTTGTTTTTCGTTCAATAACCTCAAGCGAATCCCGGTAAAAAAATTGAAAATCAATAGTTCATTTGTCGTTGATGTGGTGAATAACGCCGAGGACGAGGATATTGCCCGTGCGGTGATCGCCTTGGGCCATGGCTTGCATTTGCAGGTCATTGCCATGGGCATTGAATCAAAAGCCCAGCAAAACCGTTTGTCGGATTTAGGCTGTGATGAAGGGCAGGGCTATTTATACGGCTATCCGGTGTTGCCTTGGTCAGAGGTTTTTCAAAAAATGATGAAGCAGTGAGGCTAAAGGGGCAAAAAACATTGCTCCCTAAGTATTCGTACTAATTATGTTGAACCATTATTAATGTTAGTATTTTCTAGGTGTTTGTACGCATTGTTCCGCGCCCGTTCTGCTCATAGAATGAAAATCGGAGGGCATTCCTTCGATAGCGGTAGTGGGGTGGCGTTATGGCCGATTTTAATTCAGTGCAAAAGCTAAATAAACAGGCTATAGACAAAGATAAATTCCAAATGATGGTTGCAGAACGGGCGTACTATAAATTTGAAAAAAGAGGATTTATAGCGGGACATGAAGCAGAGGATTGGTTTGAAGCTGAGTTGGAAATAAAAAACCAATACTTTTACTGGTCACAGGATATTGAGTAGTTATTCTAAAGCCAATGGTTGTTAACTAACGTTAAGCCAAATCATAGGCTAATAATGCCTGATTTTTAGTAAGCGTTGCTTTCCTTTTTATAACCAACAGGAATGCAACGTTTGTTATTTTAATAATGTGTAAAATGAGAAAATGGTTTTCTTAAAGTACGCTATTCGTAGCTTTTATAATAATGGTGCTTAATATGAAAAGAAATAATATCGCCGAAATATCAGGTCAAGATAAATTAGTCGAACATAAACAGCGGGTGGCTTTTCATGAAGCAGGTCATGCGGCGGGTATTTATTTGAATAACAAGCTGAGACAGCTACCGCCGGTGTTTTTTAAAATTATGTTTAAAGATATGAGTGATGTCACCGATGCCGATATTATGGCCTATGAGATGACCCATGATGATTGTATTGCTCGGGTCGAAGGTGGGCGCTTAATCGAGTGCTTACCGCCATCTACTGATAGATGGGTGGATGAGTTAACCGGCTATGATAAAGCAATGGAAAAATTAATAAATGACTATAAGATGGCTTTTGATGCGGATATTATTAACCTGCTAATCGGGCCTCTAGCTGAAGCCAAGCATGTTGCCGATTCTGATGATGAGTTGTTTAATCATCAATTAGTCAATTTGAGAGCCCTAAAGAATTATGGCGGCAGATCAGACCTTGCCCTGGCTAATGAATATTTAGACAGTTATTCTGCCAATAAAGAACAAAAAGATAATAAACTGGATGAATTATTTAACCTGGCTTTTGATTTTGTAAATAATGATGAAAATTGGGCGGCAATTACCCAGCTGGCCCATTATATTCTGAGTAATGACAAAAATATTATCGGTTGTGAGGAGGTTGTTTCAATACTCGATGACTCAGTCGAGCGGTTTAAAAATCGCAGAAGGGTCGTGAGGAATCATTAACATGAATAAGTCAGATGGAATTATTAAGGGCTTGCTGACGTTATTAGCCAGTTTGTTCAGTTATCTGAAAAACCTATTGATGGGTGCTTTACAGGCCTTATCCAAACAGGCGCCTGAGCGGGAACTTAATAAACCACAGGATAAATCAAACGGCTTTAGGTGGGGGAAAATTCTTTTCTTTACCGGCTTATTTATCCTGGCACTGATGTTTATCAGCAGCATTCAAGACGTCCAGCGTGATGAAATTTCCTACAGCCAGTTTATCAAGCTGGTCAAAGACGAAAAAATCGACAAGGCAGTGGTCACCGAACGCTTTATTACTGGCGTGATCAAGCCTGATGAACCGGGTCAAGCAACCAAAAACTTTATGACCGTTCCGTTGTGGCAAAACGACCTGGCGCAAATGCTGGCGCAGAATAAAGTCGATTTTGTGGTGAGGAGCACCGACAACTGGTTGAGTAATTTATTTTTCAACTGGATCATCCCGATGCTGATTTTGGTGTTGATCTGGTCATGGGTGATGCGCCGCACCACAGCGGGCGCGCAATCGTTTTTAAATTTGGGCGACAAAATCCGCATTCATCAGGACACGCAAGCCAATATTACCTTTAAAGATGTGGCGGGCGCCGATAGTGCCAAGCAGGAGCTTAACGAGTCCATCGATTTTTTAAAAACACCGGAAAAATTCCAGCGTTTGGGCGGGCGTATGCCTAAAGGCGTGTTGCTGGTCGGGCCGCCAGGAACCGGAAAAACCTTGTTGGCAAGGGCTGTGTCCGGGGAAGCGCAGGTGCCGTTTTTTAATATTAGCGGCTCGGAATTTATTGAATTGTTTGTCGGCGTCGGTGCCGCCCGGGTGCGCGAACTGTTTGAACAGGCGCGCAATAAAGCGCCCTGCATCATCTTTATTGATGAACTTGATGCCATTGGCCGTTCCCGTGGCGGCCCTGTGATGATTGGCGGGCATGATGAGCGCGAACAAACCTTAAACCAGTTACTGACTGAAATGGACGGCTTCGATACCTCGGTGGGCGTGGTGGTGATGGCGGCCACAAATCGCCCGGAAGTGCTGGATAAGGCGCTGCTGCGGGCAGGCCGATTTGACCGCCAGATTGTAGTAGATAAGCCGGATTTACAAGACCGCATTGAGATTCTTAACCTGCATACCCAAGGCTTAACGCTGGCTAAGGACATTGATTTATCGGTCATTGCCAGGCGTACACCGGGCTTGGTCGGTGCCGACCTTGCCAATATTGCCAACGAAGCGGCGATTATGGCGACGCGGGTCGGGCACGATAAAGTCGAAAAAGAAGATTTTGAGTCGGCCATCGACCGCATTTTGGCCGGGCCGGAAAAGAAGAACCGGGTGTTAAATCCAGACGAAAAACGCCGTGTGGCTTTTCACGAAGCAGGGCACGCGCTGGTCGCCGAGCATGTGCCGACTGGGCAGCCGGTGCATAAAATTTCCATCATTCCGCGTGGCGTGTCGGCGTTGGGTTTTACCTTGCAATTGCCGGTGGAAGAAAAGTTTTTATCGACCGAGCATGAGCTTAAAGACCAGTTGGCGATTTTGCTTGGCGGGCGCATGGCCGAAGAAATTGCGTTGGGCAGTATTTCGTCCGGCGCCCAAAACGATTTGGAAAAAGCCAGTGACATAGCCCGCACCATGGTTTGCAGTTTGGGCATGAGCAAAAAAATGGGGCCGTTGACTTATGGTAAACGTCAGCAGCTGCAATTTCTGGAAACAGAAACCTCGGAGTACCGAAATTATTCCGATGTGACCGCGAGGCTGATTGATACCGAAATCATCGCCTTGGTTGAAGAAGCCGAAACCCGCGCCCGCGAAATTATCAGCGCCAACCGCTCGGCATTGGAACAGCTGGCCCAAGTGCTGCAGGAAAAAGAAGTGATTAATCGCGATGAAATGATGGCTTTGCTGGGCAAGTTATAAAACAGAAACGACCAGCGCGAAAACAAAGACGAAAATGACGAACAGTGCAAATAGGCCTGTTTTGGTCAATTCCGCTCTCATGCGTTTCAGTTCGGCCAATAATTCGAGCTTGGGATTATCCGCATTCAGGATTTTTTTGCAGCGTCCACGGAACGTTTGTAGTTCTTCTTGGGCTTCTTGTTCGGCAATGATTTGGCTTATTTTTGAATAAAAATGACCGCATTTTGGGCACTTTATCCCGTTGCCGTTATCTTCATGGCCACATAGTGAGCATTTATGCATTTGATTTTCCATAGAAATAGGGTTTTGACAAGCACGGCTTGACAGCTGGAAGCTAGGTTGGTCAAGCGATTATACCCAACTGGCCGCCGCAATTTCCATTATGAAAATATTGCCCGGTTTTTGGGAGGTTATTATTTGGATGCGCAACCATTTTTGCGGGACGCGAATAAAGATCAGTGTTGACACGGTCAAGAATGGCGCTGTAGAATGCGCCCAGCTTGAAATAGTTTTACCGTTATGCTTAATCTTTACGTTCTTCATGTGATTGTTCGTCCTGTTATCATTAAGTAATTATCTAATTTCCCAGCTCCATCGGCCTTTAATAAGGCTTCAATTACTAAAAATAGGATTACATTACATGACTACTGGTATCGTTAAATGGTTTAACGCTGAAAAAGGTTTTGGTTTTATTCAGCAAGAAAATGGCCCTGACGTTTTTGTTCACTTTCGTAACATCAACAGTTCTGGCTTTAAATCTCTTGATGAAGGACAGAAAGTACAGTTTACTGTTACTCAAGGACAAAAAGGCCCGCAAGCAGAAGAAGTAACACTCGTCTAATTGTACGGCAGATAGAAAAAACCGTAGCTCCCTAGGGAGCTACGGTTTTTTTATGCCCGGTGATAAAGCAAAAATCAGTCGTTGTTGTTGCGGCAAATAGTATCTTCCGGCATTCAAATAAAACAATAGCGGGATAATATTTCTTCAGCGCCGTTAAACTCTTTTATAATGGCGCGATTATAAGGACTACAGGCTATGTGCCCATTCTATGACTGATTTGAATAACGCGCTTTTAACACGTTTGGACTGGCTGAATGCAAACGGCCATCAGCAACTGCTTTGCGGCGGGCTTAAAGGTATTGAGAAGGAAAGCCTGCGCATCTGTAAAGACGGGCTGATTGCCCAAACGCCGCACCCTACAGCACTCGGTGCGGCGTTGACCCATCCCTACATCACCACGGATTATTCCGAAGCGCTGATAGAACTGATTACCCCGCCGTTTGCCGATGTTAAGGACTCTCTGGCGTATTTGCATAACTTGCATCAGTTCGTTTACGGGCATTTGGAGAATGAAATCCTGCTCGGCACCAGTATGCCTTGCGGCATTAACGGCGATGAAAGCATCCCTATTGCCGACTATGGCAGCTCCAATATAGGCCGGATGAAGCATGTTTATCGTCATGGTTTGTGGCATCGTTACGGCAGAACCATGCAGTCCATTGCCGGCATCCATTTTAATTACTCGGTGCCTGAAGCCTTGTGGCCGGTGCTGCAGCAGGAAAAAAACAGCCCGCTAAATCTGGCTCAGTTCACTGATGATGCCTATTTTGGCTTGATCCGAAATTTCCAGCGCATGGGCTGGTTGATTCTGTATTTGTTCGGCGCATCACCCGCTATCTGCAAGAACTTTTTTAACAGCCGTCCGGCTTTAATGGCGCAGTTTGAAGAATTCGACAGCGGCACACTTTATCATCCTTATGCCACCTCGTTGCGCATGAGCGACATCGGTTACAAAAGCAAAAATCAGGCTAAGCTGAAAATTGATTACAATTCGGTGGAAGGCTATGTCAGCAGCTTGGGCGCGGCGATTGCGACGCCTTATCCCGAGTATGAAGCAATCGGCACGCGGGTGGACGGGCAATACCGCCAGCTGAACAGTAATATTTTGCAGATTGAAAATGAGTTTTACAGCACCATGCGCCCCAAACAAATTGCCCAGTCCGGCGAAAAGCCGACGCTGGCGCTCAAACGGCGCGGCGTCCGCTATATAGAAATGCGCTCGTTGGATTTGGACTTGTTTAACCCTATCGGCATTGATGAAGATAAGGCGCGTTTTATCGAGGCGCTGTTGCTGACCTGTCTGTTGCAGGACAGCCCGAAAACCTCGGATCAGGAACACGAGGTCAACAATGCCAATCAACTGGCAGTGGCTAATTTTGGCCGAAAACCCGGCTTGATGCTGAATAAAAATCAGCAAACAATTTTGCTAAAAGACTGGGCGGCTGAGATTCTTCAGTCTATGCAAGCGGTCTGCGCCATTCTTGACCAGGGTAATGCCGATAAACGCTACAGCACGGCCTTGGAAAAACAGCGGTTGCTGGTCGAAAAGCCTGATTTAACCGCGTCGGCGCGGATGTTGGAGCAAATGACGCAGCACCAGCAGCCGTTTGCCCGTTTTGCCTTAAATACGTCCATCGAACATGCCCAGTATTTTAAAAGCAAGCCGCTGGATAATGACAAGACACAGCAGTTTGAGTTAATGGCGATAGAGTCTCATGACAAACAGCGGGAAATAGAAAGCAAACCGCAGATTCCTTTTGATGACTTTTTGCAGCAGTATTTTTTGCAAGCGTAATTCAATCAAACCGAACAGCAGCAACAAGGAAAAAACATCATGACAAGCTTTGATATAGAACCACTACAAACCGAGCTGACGGATAAAAATCCGCGCGTTATCCTGAAAAAAGCGCTGGGGCTGTTCGATAATATCGCCGTTTCATTCAGCGGTGCGGAAGATGTGGTGCTGATTGACATGGCTTTGGCAATCAGAAAGGACATACAAGTTTTTTCTTTGGATACCGGGCGCTTGCATCCCGAAACCTATCGCTTTATCGAAAAGGTCAGGAAGCATTACCACATCGATATTGAATTATTGACGCCAGACCGCGATGTGCTGGATAGCTTTGTCAAAAACAAAGGCCTGTTCAGTTTCTATGAAGACGGCCATCAAGAATGTTGCGGCATCCGCAAGGTTGAGCCGTTAAAACGCAAACTGGCGCAAGTCGATGCCTGGATTACCGGGCAGCGTAAAGACCAGAGCCTGGACACGCGGCAAGATGTTCCTGAGGTGCAGATAGACACGGCCTTTTCTACAGACGAACATCCAGTGGTTAAATTCAATCCCTTGCTCAACTGGAGTTCCGCGCAAGTCTGGGATTATATTGAAGCCTATCAGGTGCCGTATAACGAACTGCATCAGCAAGGTTTTATCAGCATAGGCTGCGAGCCATGTACCCGCCCTGTGTTGCCCAATCAACACGAAAGAACCGGGCGCTGGTGGTGGGAGGCCGGGGCGAAAAAAGAGTGCGGCTTACATGCGGGAAATTTGCAAAAATAAGGCTGAACCAGCACCGTTTAGGCCAACTTTTTAGCCGCCGTTTTTAGCCTGACGATCAGACGCCGATAATCCTCGTCACTTAAGGCATCATTGACAATCAGCAGCGATTGTTTCCGCGTAGAGTCTTTAACATGCAAAAATAGCGCAAACACGGTGATGACGGTTGAATTGAGGATTTCAACCGCTTTAAACTCAGTGCCGTCGGATATTTCCCAGCCCAAGGCATCGGATTGTTTGATAATCAGCTGTTGGTTTTTTAAGCGCCGTCTAAGCCAGAAAAAATGGCTGCAAATTGCGCATAACAAGGCTAATTTGACCCCAATCGGCAAGGCATTGACGATACTCGACGCCAGCGCCAACCCATGAAAAAAAACCAGCCACTGTACCAATCGCCGGGAGCTTTTGACTTCGATGAATAGCGGCAGTTCCGGTTTTTTGGGCACTTTGGCGCACTCCTTGTTAAATAGCGGTACCTGATCAGCGACTGCTGAAAATAATTAAATAGAACACGGACGGCACAGATAGGACGGATTTACACGGTTTTTTGGCTACCAATTTAAGCAGGGACAAACTGGGAACGCCAAGCTGGGGCTTGGCGTTCCCGGCCACCCATTTAAAACTGTTCCGGCTTAAGTGGGTAGCCGGTTTTTTATATGCTGTGTTTTTAATCAGTGATTATCCGTTTAATCAGTGCTATCCGTGTTCTATTTCCTTTTTCGCTGAGTAGTTACAAACAGCGATATAATCAGCGCACTTTAAAACCAACTCTGTTATCTGATGAATTCTAACTGGAAAAATTTTCTGCTGTCTAATAACGCATCAATCGACAACGATGCCGCTATTGTTTTCCCTGAACATCAAGGCGACCGGCGCATTTATGCCCTGGCGCATCTGGGCGTTTTGACCCTTACAGGACGCGATGCGACAACGTTCTTGCAAGGACAAATCACCTGCAACATTAACGACATCAGCGATATCAAAAGCAGCCTCGGCGCCATTTGCAATCCTAAGGGCAGGGTAATCAGCACTTTTTTGCTGGTCAAAAACGGCGCTGATTTTTTGATGATTTTGCCGAAAGAATTAGTGGCCGCCGTGCAAAAAAGACTGCAAATGTATGTGTTGCGCGCCGATGTGCGGCTGACCGACAACTCGGACGAACTCTGCTTACTCGGCTTGCGCGAAGGTGAGCCGCAACTTGATGAAGCGCAAAAATCCACTTTTGCCACGACTCGGCAAGCCGCTATTTCAGTTGAGCTTGCTAACCGCCATTTGCTTATTGCGACGCTTGAACAGGCCGAAACGCTCTGGTCGGAACAACTCGCGCTGGGCTTTTTGCCGGAAGCTTCAGCGCAATGGCGCTGTTTTGACATCATTGCCGGGATTCCCTGGCTGACAGCGGCGACCTCGGAAGAGTTTATTCCGCAAATGCTGAATTTGGACAAGTTGGGCGGCATCAGTTTTAACAAAGGCTGTTACACCGGCCAGGAAATCGTGGCGAGGACGCATTACTTGGGCAAAGCCAAACGGGAAATGTTTGCCGCCGAATGCCCTGTTTCAGAAGCGCCAGAAAATAATGCCAGCATTATTGATGACGATTCTGCACAAGATGTCGGCAAAGTGCTGTGCGCACAAACCAGGCAAAATACGTGCTACCTGCTGATTGTTCTGCACGTTTCCGACACGCCTCGTTATAATCTGCGCTTAAAAGACCGGCCGGATAAGGTCACCTTGCTAACCGCCCCAAACAGTTAAAACTATGAACCCACAAGCCGCTGCGCGTTTTCGCCGACTAGGCGTATTGACCATTTTTGCCGTTTATTTTGTCATTCTTGTCGGTGGCATTGTCAGGGCTTCCGGTGCCGGCATGGGTTGCCCCGACTGGCCGACCTGCTTTGGGCAATGGGTGCCGCCTACCGATGAAGCGCAGTTACCGGCCAATTACCATGAAATTTATGCCGGGCGCGGTTATCAGGATACGCAATTTAACCTGGTAAAAACCTGGACTGAATACACCAACCGGCTGGTTGGCGTCAGCATCGGTTTTTTAATCATGCTGACCGCCTGGTCGTCGCGCATTTACCTTAAAACCGACAAAAGCATTTTTTATTTGGCGGTGACCGTGTTTTTATTGGTCGGCTTTCAGGGCTGGCTCGGTTCGACCGTAGTCGCCAGCAATCTCAAGCCGATAATGATCACCTTGCACATGCTATTAGCTTTGTTCATCGTTGCCTTGTTGATTTACACCATTGCCCGTTCGCAACGCGATGTTCTCGCCCAACTCGACATTCGGGCGCTGCCGGAAAAATTCAAAACCGTGTTGATTGCAGCGATGGTGATGACTTTGGTGCAGGTGGCGATGGGGACGCAGGTGCGCGAAGCAGTCGACTTTATTTCCCATAACCATGCGTATATCGAGCGCCAATACTGGCGTGACGACTTCCCGATTATTTTTTACATACACCGTTCGTTCTCGTCGATTATTTTGTTCACTAACCTGTGGCTGGCCTGGAAAATTGTCCGCGCCGTCGATAAAAACAGCCTGTTGCGCACGCTGGGTTTAGCGCTGGCCGGGCTGGTTGTTACCGCGATATTGGCGGGCGTCAGCCTTGACCGATTGGGCATGCCGCCGGTTGCGCAACCGATTCATCTGTTAATGGCCAATTTGATTTTCGGCGCACAGTTTTTTCTGTACAGCTGCCTAAATTACGCCGAAAAAACAACGGCAACCTGATGTTTATTTTCGTTCAAGATCGAACCTTATTGGCTATAGCATGACGCAACTCAAAAAAGACCCCCAGATAGTAATGACAACGCAAGCCAGATTCGTAAACTCGCGTTATTTACGGGACTTTTTTAAGCATTTCCTGCCGAACTCGCAGGCGGTTGCGCTGGCCATTATTCTGGTGGTCAGTTTCGTGCTGATTTACACCCTGTCCGATTTATTGATGCCGGTTTTTGTCTCCATCGTGCTGGCTTATTTGCTGGAAGGCTTGGTGGGCAAGGCCGAAAGCATGAAAATGCCGCGCCAGCTCGCGGTTTATTTGGTGTTTTCAGCATTCATGGCGTGCCTGATTTTTCTTTTATTTTATTTGATGCCGCTGGTTGGGCAGCAGGCGGTTGAGCTTATACAGGACATACCGGCGATACTTAACGGCATAAAATCAGGCATCATGCGCTTGCCGGAGATGTATCCGCACATGATTTCCGCAAGCAAAATCCACCAGATCATCTTTGCCTTTCAGCAGGAATTGTTGAGCTATGGACAAAAGATGCTGTCGAATTCCGGGACATCGGTGATGGGCTTGGTGGGCTCTGTGATGGGTCTGGTCAGCGTGATGATTTATTTGTTCCTGGTGCCGATGATGGTGTTTTTCTTTTTGAAAGACAAACAGCTGTTAGTTGCGTGGTTTTTACAATTTATGCCCCGGGACAGGAGCTTGAGCGTGCGCGTTTGGGAAGAGGTCGATATGCAGATCGGCAATTATGTGCGCGGCAAATTTAGCGAGGTTTTTATCCTGTGGGCTATCAGCTATATC
Organism: Methylobacter sp.; assembly: GCA_030684815.1. Classification (GTDB taxonomy): domain Bacteria; phylum Pseudomonadota; class Gammaproteobacteria; order Methylococcales; family Methylomonadaceae; genus Methylobacter_A. Next base: position 16,414 of record JAUXXQ010000024.1, read on the forward strand.
ACCTATGTGGCGATGGGTCTGAATTACGCCATGTTGCTGGCGGTTTTGATGGGGCTGCAGGTCATCATCCCTTATATTGGCGCAACACTGGTGACCTTTCCGGTGTTGGGCGTGGCCTATTTTCAGTGGGGCTTGGGCAGCGACGAGTTTATGTATGTGGTCATTGCCTACTCGGTCATTCAGGCGCTGGACGGCGTTGTCTTGGTGCCGGTATTGTTTTCCGAAGCGGTCAATTTACATGCCGTCGCCATCATTATCGCCATTTTGTTTTTTGGCGGCTTATGGGGATTTTGGGGCGTATTCCTAGCCATTCCGCTGGCCACGGTTGTCAAGGCGGTACTGACTGCCTGGCCGAGGATTGGCGACAAGAGCCTTAATACCGCCATCAAAATTGGTGAATAGCGTCCACAAAAGCCACGAAATTTTCGTGTTTTTTCGTGGAAGTAGTTGTGCAAAAGTTTTTTGGCATGTGTGGGAGTGGCTTTAGCCGCGACAATCGTGGCTAAAGCCGCTCCCACACCAATCATGTTAAATAACCGCCCGGTTTTTATTCCTAATCCACTCGCTCCACGAGCCCGCATAAAGTTTAGAGCCGGTTAATCCGGCATATTCCATCGCCAGTAAATTGTGGCAGGCGGTGACGCCGGAGCCGCAATAATGCACGACCTGTTCGGGAGCGTTCGCGCCTGTCAAGCGCTTAAATTGCCCGCGCAATGTTTCCGGCGATAAAAATAAACCGTTGCCATCCAGATTTAACTGAAAAGCGCGGTTTAATGCGCCGGGAATATGACCGGCCACTGGGTCGATAGGTTCTTGTTCGCCGCGATAGCGTTCCGGGGTGCGCGCATCAATCAGGCAAATAGCTTTTCGAGCCAGGCTGTTTTGCACTTGCAAGGCAGTAAGCCATGCGCTTTCGTTCAGGTACGGCCTGAATGCAGCCGGTTTAACGCGGGGCAACACGGTGGTGACAGGAAACCCCAGCTTTTGCCAGTGCTTGATGCCGCCATCCAATACGGCAACCTTGTCGTGTCCCATGCAACGCAATAACCACCAGAGACGCCCGGCAAAAGCGCCGCCTGCATCGTCATAAACCACCACTTGGCGGGTGTTGGAAATGCCCCAGCCGCCCAGTTTTTTTGCCAATAAAGCAAAGTCCGGCAACGGGTGGCGGCCGGTAAAATCGGTGATGGCTGAGGACAGGTCTTTATTCAGATGCGCGTAGCGGGCGTTGGCGATGTGGCCGTGCCGGTAGGCTTTAGCGCCGGATTCGCTATCCGCTAAGGAAAAGCGGCAGTCAACGATAATCCAATGGTTAAGGTGTTGTTCGAGTGTGGCGGCGGAAATCAGTGTCGTGTAAGTCATCGTTTTATACCGTTAGAATAATTTTGCCAATATGTTGGCTGCTTTCCATGAGTTGATGGGCTTTTGCGGCGTCGCTGAGCGCAAAGGTCGAATCGATAACCGGCTTGATCTGCCCCGACGCCAATAACGGCCAGACCTTATTACCCAGTTCGGCGGCGATTGCCGCTTTAAAATGGTCGTCCCGCGCCCTTAACGTAGAGCCGGTCAGGGTCAGCCGTTTGAGCATAATTGGTAACAGGTTTAGCTCTGCTTTAATGCCCCTTTGCAGGGCGATTTGCACCAGCCGCGCCTCGTCAGCCATACAGGCCAGATTGCGCGGCAGATAGTCGCCGCCGATCATGTCCAAAATAATATCCACGCCTTTATTGTCGGTCAACTGCTTGACTGCTTCCACAAAATCCTGTTCTTTGTAGTTGATCGCTGCATCGGCGCCCAGTTGCAGGCAAAACGCGCATTTTTCTTTAGAACCCGCAGTGACGATGACCTTAGCGCCAAAGGCTTTAGCCAATTGTATGGCCGTCGTGCCTATGCCGCTACTGCCGCCATGCACCAACAGCGTTTCGTCAGACTGCAAGCGGGCGCGGTCGAACACATTGCTCCACACCGTGAAAAAAGTTTCCGGCAAGGCGGCGGCTTGGATAAAAGACAAGTTTTCCAGTATCGGCAGACAGTGTGCCGCCGAGGCTAGGCAATATTCAGCATAACCGCCGCCAGTCACCAACGCGCAAACCCGGTCGCCTTGTTTTAAATGGCTGATATCAGAGCCCACCGCCTGCACCGTGCCTGCAACTTCCAGTCCCGGAATATCGGATGCACCGGCCAGCGGCGGATAAAGGCCCAGTCGCTGCATCACATCGGGGCGATTAACCCCAGCGGCGGCAACTTTAATCAGCACTTGGTTGGCCGACGGCACAGGAATAGCGCGTCGAGTGGGCTTTAAAGCACTGTTATCAATTTCAATGGCGAGCATTTGTCCGTTAAATGGCATTATTGCACTACCCTAAAAAATAATTATAAATCAAAGTATTATGGTATCGATTATAAACGCTGTTGGTTTCCCATTTAAAGCGGGACAAGTGTGCCGAAGTAGACCTTCCAGGTTTTTAAAACCTGGAAGGTCTGTCCCGTGTTAAGTTGATAGCCACGCTGTTCAACGGTAAGAGCGCGCTTGATGACGCAAATTATCCAATTCCCGTTGGTGGAAATAAAAATCATCGCGCAGGCGTTCCCGTTTGCGGTCCAGCTCACGAATCTCACCCCTAACCTTTGCGCGTTGCTCGTCCGTTAATTTTTTATCGCCCAAATTTTTTTCTTTGCCGGAAAGTTCATTATCCACACTTTCGAGAGTAGAGCGGTCTTCATATACAGCAAAAGCCGCAGCATGGTAACGTCGAAACAGCGCGTCAACCGATTGTGGGCATACATAATGGTAAGGCTGTCCGCTCAAACCCACTTCAAAAGCATTATCAAGCTGACAATAGGTCATTAATCCCTGTTCGCGACCTGCAAAATAAGCCGGATTATTCACCGCAATGCCATACTCCGAACAAGCGCGTACATGTTCTGACAACCGGCTAGCCGGTTGACCTGTATAACCGTCATTGATGCCCAGCCCAAACCAATCGCCGCGCACACAGTCTTCCCGGCTCAGCGTTGCACAGCCGGTTAAAAAAATAACACATAGAAACCCAGTTAAACGCCGCAAATGACACCCCCTTTAAACATACTTTTTTTTCATTTTGAGCTACGTTGACCATTTGATTTTATGAAACGAAATAAAGTATCAGGTCTTGAATTTTGCACAATCAAATTGCTTTAAAGAAATGCACAATGCAAGACCTGGCTTTCCATTTAAAGCGGGACAAGCATGCCGAAGTAGACCTTCCAGGTTTTAAAAACCTGGAAGGTCTGTCCCGTGTTAAGTTGATAACCCAAGACCTGACCCTTAGCTGCTGGAACGGGGGTAATCATAATCGAGGTAGAGCGGCTCGTTACAACAGGCAATAAAAAGCCCCCTTAAGTTTTAACTTTGCGAGGGCTTTGGTCGCTTGAAAGCGTTGCCTACGGAAAACAATTCCATTGGTATGAAAAGCAAACAATAGGCTATAGTTGGTTACACTACGGTTATAGATTATAGACAAGGACTCAAATGGGCAAGAAAATTTTAGGGCTGGATTTAGGCAGTAATTCAATTGGCTGGGCATTACTGGAAGAAAACAATGGCAAACCTGACAAAATCATCAACCTTGGCAGTCGAATTTTCACCAAAGCTGTCGAAGAAAAAACACCCACGCCTAAAAACGTTAAACGCCGAAACGCCCGGCTTTTAAGGCGCGTTCTCCAGCGCCGCGCAAGGCGTAAATTACGAATGCTCAATTATCTGATCAAGCTAAATTTCCTGCCGCAAGAACTTGCTGCCAATCCGACCCCGGAAATTATCCTTAACCGGAAAGACATTGTGCATTTTTTCATTTTGAGCTACGTTGACCATTTGATTTTATGAGAGAAATAAAGTATCAGGTCTTGAATTTTGCACAATCAAATTGCTTTAAAGAAATGCACAATGCAAGACCTGACCCTTAGCTTCTTTCTTAGCTTCTTAGCTTTTGACCCTTAGCTTTGACCCTTAGCTGACCTTAGCTTTTCGCCTCACCTATCTGGCCAATAACCAGAAATAACCCACCACAAAAGATATTTATGGAAATTAAGCAAGTCGTTATTCATGAGCTAATAAAGAACTCCGGCACAACTACTGCTAGCACGAAGCCTGCTAAAAAACTTTTAGATATTGACTCGGCGCTAGTTAATGAACTTGTTATCGAACTCAATAAGCTTTATGGAACCAAGGGTAATAATGCAATTTACGGTACTTTTTCCCGCACAAATGTGACTAATGAGTTTCCTAAGTACACGGATCACTACCTTGCAGATGACTCGGATGCTCGGTTCGTGGCTTTAAGTATAAGGTGTATGGCTGAACTTGAGAGAGAAGCAGGCGCGCAGCAATCTTCTACCGGAGGTTATCTTGTTTTTGCCAGCTATAAAGAACAGCATGATTTTTTAATGATTGCGATGATCAAGGATAAGCAAGGACTACAGGTAAATGCTGATCTGGAGCCGGTGAGTATTACTGCAATTGATTTGTCTAAAATTCACCAAGCGGCCCGCATAAATCTGAATTCATTAGCCAGTATTACAAGCAGTGAAGAAGCCCAGGAAGTTGATGAGGCAAAAACGTATTTAAGTTTTGTCAGTCCAAGAACCAACCACGATGTATCCGGCTACTTTATTAAAGCATTAGATTGTTTAGATGGTGTTCCTACGGCAAAAGCAACTAATAATGCATTTGCGGCCGTCGATGCGTTTTGCCAATCCAATCAAGATTTAATACCGCTCAGGGCTAAGGTAAAAGATTCGTTAATTGAGTATCTTGAGACCTGTCTACGCCATAAAGAACCGGCAACGCTTTCTGGGATAGAGCATGTGATTCGCCAAGTGGTGCCAGCAGGCAAGCATACTTTAGTTGATGGATTTTCAGAATTCGCGAACAACGAAGAGCATCAATTACCCGAGGCTTTTGGGGTTAACGGTGCTAAACTTAAAGCCTATACTCGTATTAAATCGAAAACTCAGGATTGGGAACTTAGTTTCCAGAGAAATGCCTTGGGAACCGATGCAGACAGTGGGTTACGTTACGATAAAGATACCGGTTCGTTGACTATCCGATGTTCAACCGACTTACAAAAACAGATCGAGGATCAGTTAAATACCAACACCCATGCAAACCAGTGAGCAATTTAAACAACTGATAACGCTGTACCGTCTGTTAGACCGACCTGCGTTAGAAGGCAATATGTTTCAAACGGAGGCGACTTGTTCGCCCGATTTGAGAAATTTGCTGCGTGCTTTGTGGTTAAGCAAAAAATATACGATTGAATTAACGGTTGATGGAAAAAATATTTCAACAGAGATGGAAGACGACTTTCCAGAACTGAAAGAAAATCAATCGCTATCTATAAAACTTACTATCCCTCGAAATGATAAAGGTTTTTTTTATAAAAACATATCGGAATGGGTTGCCTTAGCCGGATCTTTAAAAAAAGGCCGTATTGCACCAAACACCTATCTGGCTGATGAAGACCTGATTGTTAATGATGAACAGGGTAATACTGAGGTTGCTAAGGTTAAACAAATTTGTCAGCTTATCGAACAATTGAATGAAGTGGCGCATTACCATGATGACAAACAGGGAACTAATGCCGCGTATCGATTAGTGTTTGTCGTCCCTGATAAAGACGACAAAGTTTATCGCCCAGTCATTCTTGAAACACAATTAACAGAAGATATTTTACGGGCGGAACAACCTGATATTTCTTTGCTGTGTAACATTTTGCAAGAACATCATACTGGCGGCAATAATATCCATGCCATTGAGCGGCTGAGTGTTTATCGGATTGCATTGGCGGAAATCATTGAAAAAATACCCAAAGACACCAAGGCATTTCCCTATTTAGTCAAACATTGGCCTGATGTGACAGAAAGTTTTAACAAATCTTGGGAGCGTTATCTAAGCGGTTTTTCATTTAACAAACTCAAAACTGAAATGGCGAAACAGCAGATAGAGTTCTCGCAGAAATTAAGCGACATCGTCGCCAGTTTAAGTGGTCGCTTATTTAGTCTGCCGATTTCCATTGCAGGCATTGTTTTACTTGAAAAAGCCAACTCATCTTTGGCGAATTGGGCTTATTTATTAGGCAGCCTATTGGTCTCGTATATGGTTTTTAGTGCAATAAAGATACAGCAAGAAAACCTTGAAAATGCTAAGGCCAGCTATGCAATGGTATTTTCAGAGATTGATAAAGAGATAAATGAGAAAAACAGCTCTATCCAAGATGAGCTTAGAAAAGTTAAAGACAGGCTGTCTACAACTTTTTCAAAACTGAAATGTAAGTTAGCTTTTTATAGTTTTATAGCTTGGTTGCCATTGCTTGTTGCTATTATCTATATCATCGTTAAAGACGATCAACTAATTCTACAAATAATCGAACAACTACACCGAAATAAAAATGACGTGTAGAAGCAAGACAGGGTCAGGTCTGACCTGGCCGTGGAGTTGCTGACTTGTAATGGCCTCGCACAACGATTATTTTCAGCTAATGGACAAGATAATAGTGCTGCTTTCTCAATGAGCAAACCAGAATCCAAGGCTACTGTTCAAAAGTCAATTATTGACGCAATTGCATTTCTAAAAGATGCGCACACCATGAAAGAAAAGGAAATTCATCAATTTCTTGAAAATAATAAAAGTCATTTTTTCCAGCTTCAGGCTAGAGCCGATCAAGGCGAGGCTGTTGCGCAATATTGTACTGGGCAATGTTTTTTTAATGGAATCGGTGTTACGAAGGATAAAAACAAAGGCTTTTTGTATTTTATGAAGGCGGCTGAGCAAGGACATGCTGATGCACAGTATAGACTCGGCTTTTGTTTTTTTTGGGGACACGGGGTATCTCCAGTTGAAAAACTCGCTAAAGAATGGCTTATCTCGTTCCCAAGTTCCAACTTGGGAATGCATACCCTCAAGCTCTGCTTGATGTCCTCAGGCGGGACGGGGTTTGCAACCCCGTTTTTAACGTTTAATATCTCGCTCCCAAGCTCTGGCTTGGGAGTGACTACCTGACAAGCTCTGCTTGCTGGATAACGTCAAGCAGAGCTTGAAGGTATGCGTTCCCAAGCTGGAGCTTGGGAACGAGACAAATGCTTTATCTATAACGCAAGACAGGGTCAGGTCTTGCATTGAGCGCAAGACAGGGTCGGTCTTGCATTGTGCATTTTTTTCATTTTGAGCTACGTTGACCATTTGATTTTATGAAACGAAATAAAGTATCAGGTCTTGAATTTTGCACAATCAAATTGCTTTAAAGAAATGCACAATGCAAGACCTGACCCTTAGCTGCTTCTTAGCTGCTGTTACTTTGATTTTCGGTTGCCTGTGAGTAAGCGTTCATACTCATCTTTAACCACTGCGTAACACTCGCACACTCGCTTTTCAAGTTCGCGGCGTTTCAACACTGTAATCCGGCCACGCCCGCGTGCAATCAACTTATCAGATTCTAACTGGCCAAGGACTTTGGTTACGCTTTCCCGGCGTATACCCAATAATTGCCCAATTCTAGCCTGCGTTATGACCACTTTATTGTCATACAATCTGTCCAAGGTCATCAACAGCCATCTGCAAACTTGCTGTTCCAGATTATGATGCTGGTTGCATACTGCAACTTGAGAGGTCTGAGCAAGTAAGCCTTGCGTATAAAGCAGGGCTAAGTGTTGCAGTTTGCCCCCTAACGAGAATTCTTGTTTTATCAATTTACGGCTGAGTCGATAAGCATAACCTACGCTTTGCACTTCGGTGCTAGTAGGCAAGCTCTCCCCACCCATAAAAATGGATATGCCAATGATACCCTCGTTACCCACCAGAGCGGTTGCGCTGGTCGAACCGTCTTCCAGAGAGTAGACCATCGACACAATGCCAGAGACAGGGAAGTGCACAAATTTTATATGGTCACCTGATTCGGATATCGTCAATCCCAAGGGTAACTCAACGAGCTTAAGATCGGGTAACAAACGTTTATAATCTGCGTCAGAAAGGGCTGCAATGATGAGGTTTTGCTTAGGATCTGGGGGCAAATCGTCTGTTATTATCGTTGGTGACATGTTTTGAATATCCAAGTATGAAGATCGTTGATTGGATTATACCTCACGCGGTATCTTTACTGAATCTGGGCAAGAAATCGTATAAATACTAAAATTGTACTTTGGCGTTGAATTCGCTTTTGTATAAGAAATTTCCATCACCACAATAATCCAATTATGAATAAAGAAACCGCAGAGGCATTGGTTTTACATTTTGCCCAAAAATACTTGTCAGACATGTTGCCGACGGATACGTTTACGCAATTGGATGCCGCTAACGCCACGGTTCATCAAGCAGTGCAGGCGTGGGACAAAAAAATCACACTGTCCAGCCATTGGGGCGGCATCATCGAAAATAAAAGCAAACACGCGGTTGCTAAGACGGTTGATGTTTTTAAGCAGGCTTTGTTTGAGCAGAAAAAACTCTGTTTGCACTATGAGGGCAAGGACAAGCCGTTTAACTTTAACCCTTTCGGCCTTGTCGCTCGGGATCAACAATATTTTTTGGTCGGCTCTTATTGGGATAACACTGAGCCTTTTTTATTGTCGGCAAGAAAAGTCCAATCACTGTACTTGACCGATGAAGCCGGTTTGTTGCCGATTGATGATTTTAATCTGGCGACTTTTGCCGATGCTTATTTGAACCATCCGCAATCACCGCCGGAGGTTATTGAACAGTTGGTGGTCGAGTTTCCCGAATCGGTGTATTCCTATGTTAAAAACTACCCGTTGCAATGCGACAGTGTCAGTTTAACGGAACCGGAAGGTAATCCGGCGTATTTCACATTGACGGCGATCCGGGTGGGCAATAATGTGCGCTTGCAGCAATGGCTAACCGGATTTCATGATGAGGCGCATGTTTTAGAGCCATTTTCACTGAAGAAAATCGTCAATCTGTCTTATATCGACCAGCTCACTAATCTTTATAACCGCAAGGGTTTTGACCGCCAGTTACAACGGGCGATTGAAAAATTCCATCGCGATTCCTGTTCTATTTTCTCCCTGCTGGTCATCGATATTGATAAATTCAAAGCCATTAATGATGATAACGGCCATATCGTTGGCGATAACGCGTTAAAGCTGATTGCCGATTGTTTGCGCCAGTACGATGCCATTCGCTATGGCGGCGAGGAGTTTATTGTGGCGCTGGAATTGGATTGCAATACGGCTTTCGCGGTTGCTGAGCGCATCCGGCTTTCGGTGGCGGCTTTGACGATAGTTACCGGAAATACGGTGATACAACCGACTATCAGCATTGGTATTGCCGAATTTCCAGCACATCTGCCGCAGGCCGATCAGCAGAAAATACAAGTAACAAACCAGCCATTATCGACCGAGGTGAAGTTTGAATTGATCAAGGCGATTACCGACAGTGCTGATAAGGCCTTGTATCAGGCAAAAGAGCAGGGACGGAACCGTTGTGTTATTGCTGAAACTGGGGCTTAAACGCTAAGAGTCTTGGTAACGTATAGCGGACCAACTATTTAAATTTGAATGCCATGCGCGAAGTTGTGTAATGAGCAGATCAACACGACCCCAGCTGCAATCAGGGCAATCTGTTGCAATGAGGTTTTCATGTCGGTCTTTTTGTGCAACGACGGGATCAAGTCGGCGACCGCAATATAAATAAAGCTCGATGCCGCCAGCGCCAGAAAATAGGGCAGGCGGTCATGTAAATCGGCCAAGCTGAAATAGGCCAGTACGCCGCCCAAAACGGTGCTCAGGCTGGCCAGTATGTTGTAAAACAGTGCCTTACTTTTGGAATAACCGCTGTGCAACAAAATGGCGAAATCGCCGACTTCCTGCGGGATTTCGTGCGCGGCAACGGCCAGGCTGGTGACGATGCCCAAATGCACATCGGTTAAAAATGCCGCCGCGATTAACACGCCATCGACAAAGTTATGGATACTGTCGCCTAAAATAATCAATGCGCCGGCCGATTTGGCGATGCCATGACTATGGCTGTGGCCGTGATCATGCTCGTCTTCGTCGCTGTGCGCCTCGCAGCTGCCGGAATGGCAATGCCGCCAAATCAGCAATTTTTCCAGCACAAAAAAACCGAGTATGCCCGCCAAAATGGTTGCGGACAAGGTTCGGAACTGCGCCGGTTCGACCGATTCAAATGCTTCGGGAATCAAGCCCCAAAAGGCGACTGCCAATAAGGCGCCTATCGCGAAACTGATGCCGTGCGGCAACACGGCGCGCCGTTGATGCTCGCGCAACAATAAAAAAACCGCAGCCGCCATGACGCTCAACACGCCGCCGACTGCGGTGAAGATGATAATTAATGCCAGTAAACTCACTCTGTTACGCTCTCCATATTAGCGTCGCCATACGCCCGGTTATTTTATCCCTGCGGTAGGAATAAAAACGTTCCTGTTCGGTGACGGTGCAAAAACCGCCGCCGTAAACCTTATTAATACCCCGCATCGCCAGTTCGATGCGGGCGAGCTGATAAATGTCGGCCAGCCATTTGCCGTTAGTTTGCGACTTAAAAGCGGGGGCAAAGGCTGTTGATTTTGCGACGAAGGCTTCACGCACTTCAGCGCCGATTTCAAAGCAGTCCGGGCCGATGGCAGGCCCTAGCCAAACCATAAAGTCGTTATTTCCCATTGCTGCCAAGGTATTGCCGATGATGCCCGCCAGCAATCCTTTCCAACCGGCATGAATCGCGGCAATCTGGCTGCCGTCGGTAGTGCAGACCAGCAGCGGCAAACAGTCTGCGGTCAACACCGCGCACACCACGCCGGGTTCAGACGTATAACTGGCGTCGGCTTGTTGCAAGGGCGTTGTGATAATGGCCGGGACTGCGCGGTTGCTGTGGGTTTGCTCCAGCCAAACCGGTTCGCTAGGCAAATCCAGCATGTTTTTAATGATGTGCCGGTTTTTCCTGACTAAATCAGCATCGTCGCCCACATGCAGCGCCGGATTAAGGCTGCTGTAAACACCGCGACTGACGCCGCCGCTACGTAACGTGGTCGCGGCATGGATATTAGCAGGCGCTGGCCAGTCCGGCGTTAGCCAGGGTTTAATCGCGCTCATTAGCGGCCAAGGCGGCCAGCAGGCGCGTCATGTCGTCAGGCATGGGTTGTTCCCATTCGCAATACTCATCGGTCACCGGATGCTGCAAACCCAATTTCGCCGCATGTAAGGCCTGCCGTTTGAAACTGCGCAATTCTTTTTCCAGTTGCTCGCTGCAATCCGGCGGCATTTGAAAACGCCCGCCGTAAACCTGATCGCCGAGTAACGGAAAACGGATGTGCGCCATGTGTACCCTGATTTGATGGGTACGGCCGGTTTCCAATTTGACTTGAACCAACGTGTGGCGGGTGAAGCGCTGGCTTACGCGGTAATGCGTCACCGCGTCTTTGCCGTTCTCCCGGACGGCATAACGTTTTCTGTCGGTCGGATGGCGGCCGATAGGTTCATCGACAGTGCCGCCAGCGGTCATGCGGCCTCGGGTAATAGCCAGATATTCGCGGGTAATGGCTCTATCTTGCAGCTGGCTGGTCAAGCTGTTATGCGCCTGCAAGGTTTTGGCAATCATCAGCAAGCCGCTGGTTTCCTTGTCGATTCGGTGCACAATGCCAGCTCGGGGCAATGTTTCCAAGTTAGAGTCATGGTTTAGCAGTGCGTTCAGCAGCGTGCCGTTCCAATTGCCCACCGCCGGATGCACCACGAGACCTGCCGGTTTATTAACAATCAGCAGACTGTCATCTTCAAAAATAATCTCCAGCGGAATCGGTTCCGGCTCTGCGGTGATGACCACTTCCGCCTCGGCGTCGAGTTCGATGGTTTCACCGCCGACCAGTTTGTCTTTGGCTTTCAGTGTCAGGCCGTTCACCTGCACCCGCCCATCTTTAACCCAGGTTTGTAGTTTGCTGCGCGAATAATCCGCAAACAGCTCGGCAAGCACTTGATCCAAGCGCATACCCGCCAATTCATAAGGCACTTCTTCCGTCAATCTTGTCATAACAAGTTCTTCTGATTAACCCATTGTTAAGTTATACTCGCCGGTCACTCAAGTCTCCTCAAGTATCGCAGTTAAATCCAGCGAGAAAACCCACAATATTACAACGTGTCGTTAGCACTATGCGATTAATTTTAATTAAATTTTTATTTATCTGTTGTTTAGGTTTGTCCCTGCAAGGCTGCGAAACGCTGCAAAGCCTGACTGGCGGCGCTTCCGACTCTACGGCAGAAGATGAATATGCCGACTGGAATGCCGAACAGTTCCGCACCCAGGCAAAGGTGGCGGTCGATAACGGCAATTATGACAAAGCCATCAAGCTTTATGAGGCTTTGGAGTCGCGTTATCCTTTTGGCGAAGATTCGGCGCAAACGCAGCTGGATGTGGCTTATGCGTATTATAAAAACGACGACCCGGAATCTGCCGTCGCTGCCGCCGACCGTTTTATCAAAACCAACCCGCGCAATTCCAGCGTCGATTATGCTTATTATTTAAAAGGCTTGGTCAATTACAATCGCGGCATCGGTTTTATCGACCGCTTTTTGCCTACTGACACCTCGCAACGCGACCCCGGCGATGCGCGCACCGCTTACGAAAATTTTGCCGAACTGATCCGCCGTTTCCCGGCCAGCAAATACGTGCCCGATGCACGGCAACGCATGATTGCGCTGAACAATAATCTGGCGATGCATGAAGTCCACGTCGCCCGTTTTTACATAAAGCGTAAAGCCTATATTGCCGCCGTCAATCGGGCATCCGGCGTTGTGGAAAAGTACCCGCGTACCCCGGCCGTCCCTTATGCCCTGCAAATTATGCAGGAAGCCTACACTGAGCTTGGCCTGACCGATTTGGCCAAAGACACCGCCAAGGTCTATGACCTGAACTATCCTAATGGCCCCCCTGTTGCCGAACATAAAGAAGCCACTTTTTCGCATAAGGTTTGGGATTTTATCGGTTTGGAAAAATAGGTTTAAGACGGCGGTTTTTTTAGTTTTTGATGGGGATACTGTATGCACACAAACCAACCGACTTATGACGATATTTTAAGGCTTTTTCAGGAGACGGCCTTTAGCTTCCAAGAAACCGACCGCAGATTTAAAGAAACCGATATTAAATTTCAAGAAACCGATCTTAAATTTCAAGAAACTGACCGTAAAATCGAAGAGATGAGTCGTGAAGTTAAGACGATGAGTCGTGAAATCAAAGCGGTCGGTCGTGAAGTCAAGAGGGTCAATGAATCTCTCGGACGGCTTGGCAACCGTTTGGGCGATTTTGTCGAAGAAATGGTGCGTCCGGCCGCCGTTCGCTTGTTTCGTGAACAAGGCATTGATGTCCATGAAGTTCATCGGGGCGTGGAGGCTAGTCGTGGCGGCGATGACATTGAAATCGATTTGCTGGTGGTCAACACCACCGATGTGGTCGCAGTGGAGTGTAAAAGCCTGTTAAGTAGCGATGACGTGAACCAGCACGTGGTCAATTTGAATAAGCTGAAAAGGATGTTGCCGACCTATGCCGAAAAGCGGGTCATGGGCGCTGTTGCGGCCATGGTGTTGCCGGATAATGTTGCGCGTTATGCCTATCGGCAGGGCTTGTTTGTAATTGCACAATCGGGCGATCATTTATTAATCCGTAACGATGCCAAATTTAAGCCCCATATTTGGTAGCCGTCTGGGGCGTTGACTTCAAAAAATCAAATTGGTGCTATGGCTTTATTTAATCGGCAAGCAATGCTAAAGTAATTGCCTATTAAAACACTTGGTATTTATTTCGGATACCGGCTGTTGACACCACACCTTACTTCAACTTTATTTAGGAGAATCTCATGGCTTTTGAACTTCCTGCTTTACCTTATGCAAAAGACGCGTTAGCACCTCATATCTCTGCTGAAACACTTGAGTTTCATCATGGCAAACATCATCAAACTTATGTCACCAACCTGAACAATCTGGTTCCTGGAACCGAATTTGAAGGTTTGTCGTTGGAAGAAATCATCATGAAATCATCCGGCGGTGTTTTCAATAACGCGGCACAAATCTGGAACCACACGTTCTATTGGAACAGTTTGGCACCGAATGCAGGCGGCGAACCTACTGGCGCGTTGGCCGATGCGATTAACGCCACTTTCGGTTCTTTTGCAAAATTTAAAGAAGAATTCACCAAATGCGCAGTGACCACATTCGGCTCAGGTTGGGCGTGGCTGGTACAAAATGCCGACGGCAGTTTGGCACTGGTCAGCACCAGCAATGCCGGTTGCCCGTTAACTACAGGCCAAAAACCGTTGTTGACTTGCGACGTTTGGGAACATGCGTATTACATCGATTTCCGCAATGCGCGTCCGGCTTATCTGGAAGCATTTTGGGCATTGGTTAACTGGGATTTTGCTGCAAAAAACTTTGCCGCTTAATGTCGAAACCCGGCTAGACGCAAGCGTTATGGGTTTCCTACCTATTGCGTCGTAGCCGTTTTTAAGTAGTATAAGAAACCTTCTGCATCGGTCGATGCAGGAGGTTTTTTTATGGGAGCAATAAAATGGCTACAGTTTTAATTACCGGTGCCAATCGCGGATTGGGTTTGGAATTTTGCCGCCAATATGCGGCTGACGGCTGGCAGGTTATCGCCTGCTGTCGTAACCCCGATGACGCGTTTGATTTGAATAACCTCGCCAGCCACTATCCGTCGCTTCAGTTGGAAGCGTTGGATGTGTCAGCATTTGAACAAATTGATGCCTTGTCGCGAAAATTGGCGGGATTGTCGATTGATGTGCTGGTTAACAATGCCGGTATTTATGCCGACACTAAAAACAACGGTTTTGGTCAGTTAGATTATCAGGCATGGGCGCAATCGTTGTTGGTCAATACCCAAGCGCCGATGAAAATGGCGGAAGCGTTTTTGCCGCAAATCGGACGCAGCGACAAAAAATTGATTGTGAATATCAGCAGCCTGATGGGCAGCATTGCCGATAACGACAGCGGCGGCAGCATTTTGTATCGATCCAGCAAGGCGGCGCTGAATGCGGCGATGAAAAGCCTGGCGATTGAGCTCCAAGCTCAATCTATTGGTGTATTGATTTTGCATCCGGGTTGGGTCAGAACCGATATGGGCGGCCCTAATGGTCTAATTGATGCCGAACAAAGCGTTGCCGGAATGCGCGCGGTGTTAGAGCATTTTTCCTTGGCGCAATCCGGCAGCTTCGTCAAATATGACGGGACTGCTATGCCGTGGTGAACGCTATGCTGAAAAGAATTTTGATTTTATCGGCGCTGTCGCAAGGCGCAGCTTATGCCGAGATACCCGAGTCGATTAAAGTGCCTGAAGGCTACGTTGCCGTATTGACCGCACATGCAAAAGGCGACCAGATTTACCAATGTAGCGTTAATGAAGGCCAATATTCATGGCAAACGCTGGCGCCTGATGCCAAGTTGTTTGACGATCACGGCGCCATTATCGGCAATCACCGTGCCGGGCCGCTGTGGGAATATAAGGAAGGCAGCCGCGTGCTCGGACGGGTGCTGAAGAAAATCGACCAGACGCCCGGTTCGGGCATTGCCTGGTTGCTGGTTGAAGTGGTGTCCCACGAGGGCGATGGCTTGTTTGCCAACGTCCGCTTTATTAACCGCATCAATACCCAAGGCGGTTTGCCGCCTGTATCAGCTTGCGACGCCAATCATTTGGGCAGCGAAAAACGGATTGCCTATACAGCGGATTATATTTTTTATGGGCGATAGCGGCTAACGCTTGCGCCGTTGCACCGTTTGCGGGTCGACGGTGATTTGGCGATAAATTTCCACTCTGTCGCCATCTTTTACCACGCTGTCCAGCGGGGTGATTTTGCCGAATATGCCCACTTTTTGGCTGGCAAGATTTATTTCAGGATACAGATTTAACAGGCCGGACAGCTTGATGGTTTCTTCTATCGTGCTGCTGTCCGGTACTTCTAGCCGCATCCATAGCTGCCTATCCGATTCTGCATAACAAACGCCGACGTTCATGATTCCTCCTCTGCAATTGCGGGGCTTAATACGGTTACCGGGACTTTTCTTTGTGCCAGTTTTTGGTCTATCAGACGTTTGCCGACGATTAAAAAAGCCAGCATGATGAAGCCGCCGGGCGGCAATGCCATTAATAAAAAACCTTTGTAATTGGGGATGACGGTGATTTCCAAAAACCTGAACGATTCGCCCAGTAACACCGAGGCATTGGCGAACAGCGTGCCCGAGGCACTGATTTCCCTGGTCGCGCCGAGTACAACCAGAACCAGGGTAAAACCCAAGCCCATCATCAAACCATCCCACAACGCATGTTTCACCGGCTGTTTGGATGCGAAAGCTTCGGCGCGGCCTAATAAAGCGCAGTTGGTGACGATCAAGGCAATGAACAGGCCTAACACTTTATACAGCTCGTGCGCCCAAGCATTCATTAAAATATCGACCAGCGTCACCAGTGCGGCGATCAGCAGCACGAAAATCGGGATGCGGATTTCGCTGGGGATTAAATGGCGCACCGCTGAAATCAGGCCGTTGGAGGCGATGATGACCGCCAGTGTGGCAAGTCCCATGCCCAAGCCGTTGGTCGCAGTCCCCGTGACGGCGAGTAAGGGGCACAGCGCCAAGTTTTGCCCGAATACGATGTTATTGTTCCATAAGCCGTCGGTGGCGATTTTGCGGTAAGTCTCCGATAAAAACATGGGCGTGCTCCTCAAGGGTTAATCAGTTGTTCTTGATGCGCTTTAAATAGCTGCAAGCCGCGATAAATGGCCTGCACCGACTTGCGCGGGGTGATGGTCGCACCGGCAAATTGGTCGAATTCGCCGCCGTCTTTTTTGACCGCCCATTGTTGTTTGCTCAAATTTTCCAGTGAGCGGCCTACAAAGTTCAATATCCAATTCGACTTGCTGACTTCGATTTTGTCACCTAAACCGGGGGTTTCTTTGTGGCTGAGTACGCGCACACCCAGAATTTTTCCGTCGCGGTCTATGCCCATGATCATGTTGATTGCGCCGGAATAGCCGTCGGGGGCGGTGAACTTAAAGCACACTGCATTGACCTTACCGGCTTTTTTGGCGATATAAACGGTGGTTTCCTTGGCGCCGATATTGTAGTCAGCAGACGGGATATTCAGCGTGTCTTTTAGCATGTCGTTGTCGTAAAGCGCGGCGGGCACCACTTCTGCCAGCGACTTTTTCAAGTCTTCATCAAGCCGTTGTTGGATAATGCCTTCATTAGTATAATTGGTAAGGCCTAACAGTACGCTGGCAAGCAAGGCGAAGGCCGCTAAAATGCCTGCTTGAAATCCCAGCGTGTTTCTAAGCTGAGCCAGTTTTGCAAAGTCCAGTCGGTTGCTCATGGGTTTATCCTAAAAAAATCAGTGTCTACGATTTCGGTATTTCAAGCGGCTTGCCTTTACGGTCGCGCCCGTAGATCCGGGGTTTAATGTAATGGTCGATCAACGGCGTCGCTGAATTCATCAGCAACACCGCAAAACCCGCGCCTTCAGGATAAGCGCCCCAAGTGCGGATAATGAAAATCAGCAGCCCGCAACTCGCGCCGAACACCAACTGTCCTGTAGCGGTATTCGGCGAAGTGACATAATCGGTGGCGATGAACAAGGCCACACACATCAGCGCGCCGGAATTCAAATGCAGCAATGGGCTGATGTAATGTTCGCTGTCGATGCCATGAAAAACCTGGGCTAAAAGGGCTACCGTGAGTAATAAAGACACCGGGATTTGCCATTGGATGACTTTTTGTTGCAGCAGCCACAAGCCGCCCAAACTTAGCAACAGCGAGGAGGTTTCGCCCAGACTGCCGCGTGTCCAACCGATAAGGTTAAGGAAATTGGAATTGTCCTTGAGGATGTCGGTCAATAAATGGTTTTGGGAAAATTCGGTTTTGACAAAGCCCAGTGTGGTCGCGCCAGTGCTGGCGTCGATGTTAACCAAGCCTAAAAAAGTAATGCGCAAACCTTCGATAAAATCGGGGCTGCTTGCAAGGATAATCGGCGACACATTCGCCCAGGTGGTCATTTCGATAGGAAAAGAAATCAGCAGCGCAACGCGGGCCAGCATCGCCGGGTTGAACAGGTTTTGCCCCAGGCCGCCGTAAACCTGTTTGCCCAAAATAATCGCCAGCCCCGAACCGACCACGCCTATCCACCACGGCGCCCAAGGCGGCAAGGTCATTGCCAGCAGCCAGCCGGTCAATAGCGCCGAACCGTCCATGATGACCGGTTTGACCGCCTTGCCACGTAGGCGCACACAAAAGGCTTCAAAAAATAGCGCCGACAACAGGGTAACCACAAACAAATTAAACGCAGGCCAGCCGAAACAAAACAGGCCGAATGCGGTTGCTGGCATCAGCGCGAACATGACTTGCCACATGATACGGCTGACGCTGTTGTTGGCGCCGACATGCGCGCCGCTGTTTGGTTTTAGGTGCGTTATCATGCCGCTGTCTCCTGCTCGGCTTTAAGCCGTTCCCGTTCCGCTTTCGCCGCAATCCGCGCCAGCTCGTCTTCGCGTTGTTGTTGGGCAATGCGTTCCATGCGGGCATTGCGCGCATCAATCAGTTTTTTGGTCTGTTCGGCTTTATGTTGCGCCTGTTGCCGGGCCATCACTTCACCGGAGGCGTATTTAAAATACTGCACCAAGGGAATATTGGACGGGCAGATGTACGAGCAGCAACCGCAGCTGATGCAATCTTTCAGGCCTAAGTCCACCGCCGCATCGAGTTGGTTAATGCGGATGTTGTTGGCCATATCCAACGGCCTAAGCCCCGCCGGGCAAACACTGACGCAACTGGCGCAACGGATGCAGGGTTGTTCATCGGTGTTTTTAAGTTCGTTCGTGGTCAAGGCCAGGATGCCGCTGGTGGCTTTCACTGTCGGCAAACTGCTATGCGGCAGCGAATCGCCCATCATCGGGCCGCCCATGATAATGCGCGCGGTGTTTTCTGTGTTCACTTCGCAAAAGGCGAACAGTTCGGAGATTAAGGTGCCGAACGGAACCTCGACATTCATTGGGCGATTGACTGCGCCGCCTGCTACGGTGACTACGCGGCTCAGCAGCGGTTGTCCATGGCGTATCGCTTTATGCACGGCATGGGCGGTGCCGACATTATGGATGGTGACGCCGATTTCCGATGAGCGGCAGCCGACCGGGACTTCCCGGCCGGTCACATAACGGATTAACTGCCTGTCCCAGCCCATCGGGTAGCGGGTGGGGATTTGCATGACTTTAATCTGCACATAAGGCTCGGCGGCGGCTTGCATCGCCAAAAAAGCCTGCGGTTTGTTGTTTTCAATCGCCACCACTGCGCTTTTAGTCCCCATGCCGTGCAGCATCAAACGCACACCGTCGATAATCTCTGCGGCGCGTTCCTGCATCAAGCGATCATCGCAACATAAATAAGGTTCGCATTCCGCGCCATTGATGATGAGGGTGTCGATCTGGTTTTCCCGCCCCATATTGAGTTTGACTACCGTTGGGAAGGTTGCGCCGCCCAAGCCGACAATGCCCGCCGCGCCGACGCGCAAACTGATTTCTTCAGCATCAAGTTGGAACGGGTCGGCAGCAACGGATGTTTTTAGCCATTCGTCCTTGCCGTCGGTTTCCAGCACAATCATGCGGATAGGCAAGGCGGACGGATGCGGTGCCGGATAATCGTTAACGTCGAGGATAATGCCAGAACTGGGTGCATGGACGGGCGCAGAAACCAGTCCTTGGCTGTGCGCTAACAACTGGCCTTTCAGCACTTTTTCGCCCACTTTGATGACCGGTTCCGCCGCTTTGCCGACATGCTGTTGCAGCGGGATGTACAGTTTTTTCGGCAAAGGGAAATCGTTGACGATAGGCAATGCGGTCGCTGCTTTACGTTCCTCGGCATGGACGCCGCCGCGAATGCGCAGTTTTTTAAAAAAACTTAACATACGGCATTACCCCCTGTTTCAAGCGCCTGCACCGGAACAGCTTGCGGTTTAGCCCAGCGCCAGTTGCGTAAAGTCACCTCAACCGGGTGCATTTGCAGGCATTCGGTTGGGCAGACCTCCACGCATTTTTTACAGGCAATGCAGGCATCGGCAACCACCGCATGGATTTGTTTGGGCGCGCCGACAATGGCATCGGTCGGGCAGACTTTAAAACAACGGGTGCAACCGGTACAGGTGTCTTCGCTGACTCTGGCAACCAGCAATTCGGGTTCTTTAACCTCGCTCAAATCCAGGTCAATGCCCAATAACGCGGCGATTTGCTCGGCCAACGCGCTGCCGCCGGGCGGGCATAGCGTTGCAGGTGCATTGCCCTCGGCCAAGGCTTCGGCGGCCGGCCTGCAACCGGGGAAACCGCATTGGCCGCATTGCGAGCCGGGCAGCAAGGCTTCGAGTTCATCGACAACCGGGCTGCTTTCAACTTTTAAATACTTGGCGGCAACACCCAGCAACAAGCCCAAAAACAGGCCTAACAAAGTCAAACTTACAATGGCGGATAAAACGTACATGGTTTCTTTCCTTGCAAATTATTTGCTGTAAAGCCCCGCAAAACCCATAAATGCCAGCGATAAAATACCGGCGGTGATAAACGCAATCGGCGTACCGGCAAATAATGCCGGGACTGCCATTAACGCCAGCCGTTCGCGCAAACCGGCAAACAGCACCATCACCAAAGTAAAGCCGAGCGCCGAACCGAAGCCGAAAATTAGGCTCTGCATAAAGCCGTATTGTTCCTGCACATTGAGCAACGCCACGCCCAACACCGCGCAATTGGTGGTGATCAGCGGCAGGAAAATGCCCAATATCTGATACAGCACCGGGCTGGTTTTATGCACCACCATTTCGGTGAACTGCACCACAGCGGCAATCACCAGAATAAAAGCGAGTATGCGCAAAAATTGAATATTAAAAGGCGCCAAAATAAAGTGTTCCAGCAGCCAACTGGTCATTGCCGCCAAGGTCAGCACAAAGGTTGTCGCCAAGCCCATGCTCAACGCCGAATCCAGCTTTTTCGAGACGCCCATAAACGGGCATAAGCCGAGAAACTTCACCAGCACCACGTTGTTGACCAGAGCCGTGCCTAATAAAAGTAATAGATAGTCGCCCACTGTTTTTTCCAGTCCGTTTGTAAAGCATTTAATCGGATATAAGCAGCAATTATGCCAATTGCGGGCACAGCACGGTCAGCGGTCAACGCGCTAAAAAACACACCAAAACAGTGCATGAAGTCTGTTGTAAAGCATACATACCGACAGCGATAAAAATGGCGCTGTCGCAAAACTTACATGGGTGGGGCGATGCCTACGTTGCGATTCGCTAACTTGCATCGTTCCCACGCTCCGGCGCTCATCGTTATACATAAGTTGTGGGAGCGGCCACCCGGCCGCGAACAATCGTGCGCTGTTCGCGGCCGGGTGGCCGCCCCCACAACATTAACTTGGCGCTATATTTGCATAAATAATGTTAAAGCCCTCTCACCCACGGCCAACACTTATGAAAAAAACTGCATTGCGCTTCTTACAGACCCATACCAATATGACCCGTGTCATCGGCGAACTTGCGCCAGATTTATTCGGCGAAGGCCATGAAAACAAAGGCGATGAGATGCTCTACAAGCTGTTTGTGGAAACCGTCGAACAAGCGCCGATAGCCATTTCCATTACCGATAAAAAAGCCAAAATACTGTATGTTAACGAAGAGTTTTGCCGTATTACCGGTTACCAGCCTGAAGATGTTTTAGGCGAGAACGAATCGCTGTTATCGGACAAACGCACCCCCAGAAACGTGTACCGCGATTTATGGCGCACCATCAGCAGCAAGCTGATATGGCGCGGAACCTTATGTAACCGGCATAAGTCCGGCGAGCGTTATTTGTCCGATTTGACCATTGCACCGATGTTGGACGAATCCGGGGCGGTCACGCACTACATTGGTATGCACCGCGATATTACCCAGTCTTATGAATCTGAAAAAAAGGTCATCAACCAAAAACTGTTGATCGAATCTGTCATCAACTCATCGCCGATTGCTATGGTCGTGCTTGACGACCAGGACAGGGTTATCCTGGATAACCATAACTACAAAGCACTGGTCAGCGACTTGGATAAGGGCGAGCCTGCGCTGTATTTTTTACACAAACTGCGCGATGAAATGGGCGGTTTATGGGCGGAGCTGCAAAGCAAGGAACAAGGCTTTAATCACCGTGAGTTCAAAGTCGAAAGCAAGGGTAGCCAGAAAATCCGTTGGTTTTCCTGTGCAGGGAACTGGTTTGTGGAGAACGAAGTCAATGCCGATGCCTTTTTTGGTCAAGTCGCCAAACAGTATCTGATACTGACGTTGACCGACATCACCCGGCAACGCAGGCAGCTGGAAGAATTGCATATACAGACGCTAAAAACCGTGATGGCCGAAGATGAGCGGGTGCGCGGTATCCGTGAAACATTGTTGGGTGCGATGCACCAAATCCAGATGCCGATGAACCAAATTAGGGCGGCCGAACAGATTTTACGGCACAAGGGTGATAAGCAACATGTCGGTTTATTGCAGAGTTTGCAGCAAATTCAGCAGTCCGGCGAAGAAGCGGTGGCGACCATGCAAAAATGCATACCCGAGATTGTGCAAACCGCCGTTATTCCAGTCAACCTGAACCAGATTCTGCATGAAATGCTGTTGCTCAATAACCAGCGGATTTGCAGTAATGATATCGAGGTGCATTGGCAGCCGTTGCCGGACTTGCCGACCATGCTGGGTTCTGAAAACCGTCTGCGCATTTTGTTCAAACAATTGATAGACAATGCGATTGATGCGGTATGCGCGTCAAACTGTATGGAAAAGCGTTTTAAAATAAATACCTACACCGATGCCGATTTGATTTATGTGTGCATCGAAGACAGCGGTTCGGGCATTCCGGTTGAAAAACGCGCCAAAGTCTTTGAGCCTTTTTACACCACGCGCCCGATGGGCGGCAATCAGGCCGGTATGGGACTGGTCATGGCAAAGGAGATTGTCAACCAGCATCAGGGCCTCATCGAAATCGACCCGGATTGCGAACAGGGTTGCCGCTTTAAAATCAGCTTTCCTGCGCACAGGCAGATAGTTAAGGGGATAGAGTGATGACTGAGCGACTCAAACTGATCGAAGCCGAACTCGATACGCTGTACATTATCAGCCAAGTATTGAACAGTCCGCACGATTTGCATGGCAAATTGCAGGCAGTGTTGGAGATATTGCACAAACGCTCGGGGATGCGTTCCGGCATGATCACGCTACGCGAAATTGAAAATAACAGCATGATTGTCAGCGTCGTCCATAGCGACGGCAGCGGCCATTTTACCGAGCCGGTGCGCTACCATCCGGGCGAAGGATTGATGGGCGTGATCCTTGATGAAGGCAGCACCATTGTGGTTGAAAAGCTATCCGAGGAGCCGCGTTTTTTAGGCCGTCTTGGCCTGTACGACCCCGAACTGCCGTTTATCGGATCGCCGATTTACATAGAGGAGGGCGACACTATCGGCGTATTGGCGGCCCAACCGGACAATAGCCTGTTTCTGGGCGAGCGCGCCCGTTTTATGGAGATGATTGCCAACCTGATTGCGCAAAGCGTCAAAATGCTGCGTGGCATCGAACGCAAACAGCGCAACTTGCTCAGCGAACGCGACCAACTCAAACAGGCACTGATCAAAAATTACAGCTTTGAAAACATCATCGGCCATTCGCCGCCGATGCTAAAAGTGTTCGATTTAATCCGCCAGGTTGCAAAATGGAACACCACGGTATTAATCCGGGGCGAATCAG
This sequence comes from Methylobacter sp., assembly GCA_030684815.1. Taxonomy (GTDB): domain Bacteria; phylum Pseudomonadota; class Gammaproteobacteria; order Methylococcales; family Methylomonadaceae; genus Methylobacter_A. The sequence continues at coordinate 40,211 of JAUXXQ010000024.1, forward strand.
GAACCGGCAAAGAAGTCGTCGCCAATGCGATACACTTTAATTCGGGCTGTGCCGGCGGGCCGTTTTTAAAACTCAATTGCGCCGCCCTGCCTGACACCTTATTGGAGTCCGAATTGTTCGGCCACGAAAAAGGCGCGTTCAGCGGCGCGGTCAGCCAACGCAAAGGCCGTTTTGAATTGGCCGACAACGGCACCCTGTTTCTCGATGAAATCGGCGAAATTTCCGCCTCGTTCCAAGCCAAATTGTTACGCGTGTTGCAGGAAGGCGAATTTGAACGGGTCGGCGGCACGCAAACCATCAAGGTCAATGTGCGCATTATTGCCGCCACCAACCGCGACCTTGAAGAAGAAGTGACCAAAGGCGAGTTCAGGGAAGATTTGTATTACCGTCTTAACGTGATGCCGGTGTTCATGCCGCCATTGCGCGAGCGGACGGAAGACATTCCGCAGCTGTCCGAATTTTTGCTGGGCAGGATTTCGCAGCAACAAGGCGGCAGGCCGCTGGAAATCAAAGAAAGCGCGATACGCATCTTGATGAAACACAGCTGGCCGGGCAACGTCCGCGAACTGGCAAATAGGCTAGAGCGCGCCGCCATCATGAGTCCCAACGGCAGCATCGACCGCGACGTGATGGTCAGCACCGGATTAGAAGATGAAATCGGCACCGGCATCAGCCATAAAGCGCAAAAAGTGCCTGCGGTTGATTTTAATGATGAGAACATGGACGACCGGGAACGGGTCATCGCCGCGTTGGAGCAAAGCGGCTGGGTGCAAGCGAAAGCGGCGCGCCTGTTGAACATGACGCCAAGGCAGATTGCCTACCGGATTTTGACGCTGGATATTACGATGAAGCAGATTTGATTAGGGTTATTTTCGAGAAAAAAATAGAGTCCACGCTTATCACGAAAGCCAGGAAGAAAGCGGTCGAGAAAATCTTGTTAAAAGGTTTTTCGTGCCTTTCGTGGACAATTCTTTTACTAGACACTCCCCAAAGCATTTAGGAGCAACAATGACCATTTTATACGTGCAGCATGATTACGCGGTGTTCGGCTTTGGTGAAACCAGGACAGAGGCCATTGCAATGGCCGCGCAATGGTTACCGGATGAAACCGGCAAACAAGGCTGTTCAGTCGATTATGCCGCAAACTTGTTGGTGGCTTCGCCAAAGCCCGGACAGATGGCGCTATACGAAACCGACGAAATTATTCCCGCCGATGCCGAGAACTGGGGCGGGGAAGAGCTGCTGGAATGGTATTACGATGTGGCTTGAGGTGGCTTGTTATGCCCATTTACCCACAGCCTAGCATCAAACCTAACTTAGCATTTTATTCGCCACGAAGGCCATAAAACAATGCAGGCCGGTTTGGTGTTTTTTGGCTATCAACTTAACACGGGGCAGACCTTCCAGGTTTTTACTGGAGCCGCTCCCGGCGGCTCCAGCACTTCCGCTATCCATGGCAGTCGTAAAACCTGGAAGGTCTACTTCGGCAAGCTTGTCCTGCTTTAAATGGGAAGTCTGTTTTTTAAAGCGATATAAAAGCAAAAGCCCCCGCATGAATCATCATGCAAGGGCTTATAAGACATCCTACGGGATTGCAATCACCGGTGCAGGACGGCCACCGAGGTGGACTTAAGCCCGATGCCGAAACAGAGCGGGGAATGGTTAATTTACCTATTGATGACCTTGGTTGCGACTATAAATCGATCATCAAGGTCTATTTTTTCTCTGAAATCACCCGCCTCAAACAAACCAACTGCGTCGATTGCCAGCCTTGCCGTTGATAAAACCCCAGCGCGGGAGCGTTGTTTTTATCCGCCAGCAACTGCAAGCGTTTAAGCCCCCGTTGCTTGGCCCACTTAACAACCTCAGCGAGTAGTTTTGCGCCTATGCCTTGATTATGGACATCAGCCGCTACCACTAAATCTTCCAGCAGACCGACCTCGCCGCCTTCGGCTGTAGAAATCAAAATTTGTAGGCTGCACATGGCGCACAGGCCATTGCCGGAAGCCAATTCGGCCACCCAAATACAGGCATTGTCGCTGTGCAGTAGCAACTGTAATCCACGCGCCTGTTTGTCTGCATCGAAATCAAAATCGGCTTCAATCGCGAACAAAGTTTGTAACAGCACGACCAGTTGCGGGACATCCTTTGGTTGTGCCGTCCGTATATTGACCATTGTTAAATGCCTACATGACTTTGGTATAGGCGCGGCGCAATAATTCCATTTCCGCAGGCGGCCTGCCGCGCAGTTCCGGCAATGTCCGCATCCGGCACTCCCGGCTTTGCATCAGCTTGTGCGGCGGGTCGAGCAGCATGAATCGCGCCATGTGGACGGTGATAATGCCGCTGGGGGTGTCGATTTGTTCGCTAAACTCCGGCTCGACGCGCAGCAGGTCATTGTCCAATTGCAACAACTGGTTGATGTTACTGACCAGCATGGCCGGATGGGTGCAGACTTTTTCGCTGATGAACTGTTCAGGTTCCAGCGCGCTGGATAAGGCTGGCAGCGGCTCGGGAAAGCAAATGCTGCCGTTGGCGTGTTGGGCGAACAGTATCAAGGCACTGATGTCGCCTTTGTAATACAGCAGCAGCCGGTGCTTGGCGAAACTATTGGGCTCGACCATCAGTGCAGCACAAGTTCAAGCAGGTCTTCAACGCCCGCATCGATTATTTCCAAGCCTATTTTTTTGCAATAGCGTATTTCTTTATTGGTCGGGTTTTTGTTTAAAACCCAGCCTTTATGCTCGGCCGCGCCGTAAACGATGTCGCTCATCACCATGCGCTCCGAATCCCGGTTTAGCGGCATGCCTATAAACAGGTATTGCTTGCCTTTGCGGTATTCTTTCAGGAAATCGGGTATGGCAAAGCCGCCCATCAGCTCGGTGATATAATCGACATAATCGGCATCGGATGCGATGTAATTGGCTTCGGGTTTGGGTGTGCCCAACGGTTTGAAGAGTATGGGGAACCGGTGGTCAATCTGTTCCTGCGGTATTTCAAAATAATCACTGCCGTCATAGTGGTAGATTTTAAAGCGGAACTGGCTGGCGGTGATCCGTGCGACGCCAACAATCAGCGTATGTTCTTCATCGGCATAGCTATCCTGTAATTGGGTGTCGCGGTTGATGTCGATCACATACGCGGGTCGCCATTCCGCCAGCCAATCGTGTACTGCGGCACGGGTGTATTCGGTTTCGCCGTATAACTTGGTCAGGAACTGGCCGAGAAAATTCCGGCCCCGTTTGAGTTCCTGGTTCATTGCCGCCCGGGGGAACTCGTACATCAGTTTGGGCGCCATCGGCTTGCCGTTGTTCATCGCCAAAATCAGGCTGTTGCTGTCGGCAGGCATCGGCGCGCCGGTGGCTTTGTTGGTGGCATCGAACAGCGCGCCAGGGCCCAGATAAGGCACGACTGAGTTGTCGTACAAACCGCTTAATATTTCAGAAAAAACCGTGGAAGACATTGCAAACTCCATTAATAAGTAGGGTATCTTTATATAAGCAATATTCAATCCAGTTTTTAATAAACAATATAAATAACTGATTAACAAGAAGTTAAAGGTTTTGTTGGTTGGTAAATGCAGCGGGCATTTTGTTCTGTTTATAACAATGGCTCACATTTTTATATACGGGCGCAGACGTTCCAGGTTTTAAAAACCTGGAACGTCTAACTGCAAGGCTCTTGAATAGGCAGGATGTCATTGGATTTCGAAGATGGGTTAAACCTGTAGTTACAGTTGATAAATTGGAGTGCAAACCTTGGTTTGCATCAGTACAAGCTGAGGCTTGTACCCCAACCACCCGATTTAACCCACTACTCCGAGATGTATATTAAAGACGGGCAATCTATAACGCCAATAACCGCACTGTTACTAAGCCTACAGAACACAACAAAATGTTTGAAACACAACGTTTATTGCTCTGATTGAAAACGATAATAATCTTTATTATTCAATATGTTAATATCTGTTATTGCAATTGGCACAGCCCTTGCTTTATCCCTAATGTCATCAACAACAACGTCCTAAAAAGAGGAGAACATCATGGCATTACGTCAATGTGCAATATACGGTAAAGGTGGAATCGGTAAGTCTACTACAACTCAAAACCTGGTTTCTGCGTTGGCAGAATTGGGCAACAAAGTAATGATTGTTGGCTGTGATCCAAAAGCCGACTCTACCCGTTTAATCCTTCATGCAAAAGCCCAAACCACCATTATGAGCTTAGCTGCCGAAGCCGGCAGTGTTGAAGATTTGGAACTCGAAGATGTGTTGAAAGTCGGTTACGGCGGCATCAAATGCGTTGAATCAGGCGGCCCAGAGCCCGGCGTCGGTTGTGCCGGTCGCGGTGTAATTACAGCAATTAACTTCTTAGAAGAAGAAGGTGCTTATGACGATGAACTTGACTTCGTTTTTTATGATGTACTTGGGGATGTTGTGTGTGGTGGTTTTGCCATGCCAATCCGTGAAAACAAGGCGCAAGAGATTTACATCGTCTGCTCGGGCGAAATGATGGCGATGTATGCCGCCAACAACATTGCTAAAGGTATCGTGAAATACGCGAACTCAGGCAGTGTGCGTTTGGCTGGTTTGATTTGTAACTCACGCGAAACGGCGCGTGAAGACGAATTGATCTCTGCTTTGGCTGCAAAAATCGGTACTACGATGATTCACTTTGTACCGCGTGACAACGTGGTGCAACGCGCTGAAATTCGCCGTATGACTGTTATCGAATACGAACCACAAGCCAAACAAGCTGACGAATACCGTCAATTGGCGATCAAAATTCGCGATAACAAAAACTTCATTATCCCTACGCCGATCACAATGGATGAGCTGGAAGAATTGATGATGGAATTCGGTATTATCGATCAAGAAGACGAATCGATTATCGGTATCACGGCGGCGGCTGAAGCAACTGCTTAAATCCGAACAACCGTAGGGTATGCACGGCATACCCTACGATTTCTATCCTAAAACCTGTCTGTTGGGGGATTACCCACGGCACAAGTAGGAGATACTCATGGCTGCTCTAACAAAAGAAGAGACCGAAGCGCTTATTCAAGAAGTGCTGGAAGTCTATCCCGAACAAGCCAGGAAAGATCGCGCCAAGCATTTGGCGGTTAACGACCAATCCCTGGAAAAATCAAACAAATGCATCACTTCAAACCGTAAATCCCAGCCCGGCGTCATGACCATTCGCGGTTGCGCGTATGCCGGTTCCAAGGGTGTGGTTTGGGGCCCGATTAAAGATATGATCCATATCTCGCACGGCCCGGTCGGTTGCGGACAATATTCCCGCGCCGGTCGTCGTAACTATTATGTCGGCACCACCGGCGTCAATACGTTCGGTACGATGAACTTTACTTCCGATTTTCAGGAAAAAGACATCGTGTTCGGCGGCGATAAAAAGCTCGCCAAAATCATGCTTGAAATCGAACAATTGTTCCCGTTGAACAAAGGTATCAGTATTCAATCGGAATGCCCAATCGGTTTGATCGGCGACGATATTGAAGCGGTCGCCAAAAAAGCCAACAAAGAAATCAACAAGCCAGTCGTGCCGGTGCGTTGCGAAGGTTTCCGTGGCGTTTCCCAATCGTTAGGCCATCACATTGCTAACGATGCAATCCGTGACTGGGTATTGGAAAACCGTGACGGCGACGACAGCTTCCCAACAACGCCTTACGATGTCGCTGTCATCGGCGATTACAACATCGGCGGCGATGCCTGGGCTTCACGGACGTTGCTCGAAGAAATGGGCTTGCGCGTAGTCGCCCAATGGTCCGGCGACGGCACCATTGCGGAAATGGAAAAAACGCCCAAGGTGAAATTGAATTTAATCCATTGCTATCGCTCAATGAACTACATTGCCCGGCACATGGAAGAAAAATACAAAATCCCCTGGATTGAGTACAACTTCTTCGGCCCCACCAAAATTGCCGAATCGTTACGCAAGATTGCTGCGTTATTCGATGAAACAATTCAGGCAGGCGCTGAAAAAGTGATCGCCAAATACCAAGCTGAATACGATGCGGTTATTGCCAAATATAAACCGCGCCTGCAAGGTAAGCGTGTGATGTTGTATGTCGGCGGTTTGCGTCCTCGTCACGTAATCGGTGCTTATGAAGATTTGGGCATGGAAGTGGTCGGTACCGGCTACGAATTCGGCCATAACGACGACTACGACCGTACCATTAAAGAAATGGGCAACGCGACGTTGATTTATGACGATGTGACCGGCTATGAATTTGAAGAGTTCGTCAAGAAGGTTAAACCTGATTTGATCGGTTCCGGCATCAAGGAAAAGTACATTTTCCAAAAGATGGGTATCCCGTTCCGGCAAATGCACTCCTGGGATTATTCAGGCCCTTATCACGGTTATGACGGCTTTGCCATCTTCGCCCGCGATATGGACATGACATTGAACAACCCTTGCTGGAAACAGGTGACAGCGCCTTGGAAAACTACTGAAAGTCCAGACGTAGCCGTTGCTGCAAGCGCTTAACCTGTAGGGTGGGCAGGCTTTTTTGCCCACGCTGAAAGTTGCAAAAGATAAGGTGGGCAAAACAGCATTGCCCACCCTACCATTCCCTCAATCGTCGTCCACAGATTAGTGGCGCGTAGGAGATTATCATGAGTCAAGAAGTCGAAAACATACAACCGAGCTATCCTCTATTCCGCAACGACGAATACAAGGAGAGCCTCGCCAACAAACGTGAAGCTTACGAAGAGCGTCATCCTCAGGAAAAAATTGACGAAGTGTTCCAATGGACAACCACCAAGGAATACCAAGAAGTCAATTTCAACCGCGAAGCGTTAACGGTGAACCCGGCTAAAGCCTGCCAACCTTTAGGCGCTGTCTTGTGCGCATTGGGCTTTGAAAAAACCATGCCTTATGTACACGGTTCGCAAGGTTGTGTCGCTTATTTCCGTACCTATTTCAACCGTCATTTCAAAGAGCCTGTGGCTTGCGTTTCCGACTCGATGACTGAAGATGCGGCGGTGTTCGGCGGCCAGAAAAACATGATGGCTGGCTTGGAAAACGCCAAAGCCTTATACAAACCGGAAATCATTGCGGTATCGACCACCTGTATGGCGGAAGTGATCGGTGACGACTTAAACGCGTTTATCAACAACGCCAAAAATGCCGGTCATATCGAACAGGATTTTCCGACACCTTACGCGCACACCCCAAGCTTTGTCGGCAGCCATACCACCGGCTGGGACAATATGTTCGAGGGCATGTTGAAGTATTTCACGCTGAACCACATGGACGACAAGAAAGTCGGTTCTAATGGCAAGATTAACCTGGTTCCCGGCTTTGAAACTTACTTGGGCAATTTCCGTGTCATGCACCGCATGATGAAAGAAATGGGCGTTGATTATTCGTTATTGAGCGACCCTTCCGAAGTCCTGGATACGCCTGCTGACGGCACTTTCCGTTTGTACTCCGGCGGCACTACCCAGGCTGAAGTGAAAGACGCCCCTAACGCAATCGATACGTTGTTGCTGCAACCCTGGCAGTTGGATAAAACCAAAAAGTATGTGCAAAACATCATGCATCAACCCGCCACCGCCATCAATATCCCGATGGGCCTGGAATGGACGGATGAGTTTTTGATGAAGGTGTCGGAATTGACCGGCAAACCGATTCCTGCTTCATTGGAACTGGAGCGCGGCCGCCTGGTGGACATGATGACCGACTCGCACACTTGGCTGCACGGCAAGAAATTCTCCTTGTACGGCGATGCGGATTTCGTCATGGGCATGACCAAATTCCTGCTGGAAGTGGGTGCCGAACCGGCTGACGTATTGTGCAATCATGCCAACAAACGTTGGGCGAAAGCGATGGATAAAATGCTCAAAGCCTCGCCTTACGGCCAAAAAACCGAAGTCCATATCGGCAAAGACTTATGGCATTTCCGTTCATTGGTGTTCACCAACAAACCGGACTTCATGATCGGCAATTCTTACGGCAAGTTTATCCAGCGCGACACACTGTATAAAGGTGAGGAGTTTGAAGTGCCGTTGATCCGTATCGGCTTCCCAATCTTTGACCGTCATCATCTGCACAGAATGACCACGCTGGGTTATGAGGGCGCCATTTACATGCTGACAACCTTGGTTAATGCGGTGCTGGAGCAGTTGGACAAAGAAACCAGAGGCATGGGCACAACTGACTATAACTACGATTTGGTTCGTTAAGTTGTAACCTTTCACCACGAAGTACAAGGTCTTTTAGTTAAAAATAGAACACGGATGCCAAAAGTAGGCGCCTCTAGGCGACACGGATTTAACTGATAAGCGCGGATATAGTAAGTAGTTATTCAAACGTTTTTTAACAAAGTTGCAGGAGTAAAACAGCTTTAGCTGTTTTACCGCCAATAGCTAAAGCTATTGGACTCCAGCGTAAATGTTACAAAAATAAGCTTACCTACCCTATGGTTTGAGCTATAAAAAATCCGTTTAAATCCGTCTTATCTGTGCTATCCGTGTTCTGTTGCCAAGTCTCTTTATGGTGAGATTCAGCCTTCACAACCTTACATGCGTGTAAACGGAGAAAACCAATGCCTAGTGTCATGTTGAAAAAAAATGCAGAGGGCAAATTAGTCTTCTACGTGCCCAAAAAAGATTTGGAAGAAGTGGCGGAATCGGTTGAATTCGACAGCTCCGATAAATGGGGCGGCGAAGTCCTGCTCAGTGACGGTTCAAAATATTATTTCGAACCGCTGGACGGACAACCGGATTTCCCTGTCACTTTACGCGCAAAACGCTTAGATTCAGGAGAATAATCATGGCCTTATATATTGTTGCAGCAGATTGTATTTCATGTGGCGACTGCGAACCGGTGTGCCCGACCAACTCCATCACCGAAGGCAAAATTGTCTTCGAAATCGACAAAAAAACCTGTACCGAATGCGAGGGCGATTTTGACATACCGCAATGCGTCAAAGTATGCCCGATCGATAACTGCATCCTGCCGCTAGAGGCGTAAGCAGATGGACAGCCAGGCTATCTCACGGGAACTGGCTTTACGTATCGGGCTGGCCGCTCGCGCTTTGCCCGATACCGATGCCAAACGCTTGTTGTCGGTATTGACCGATTGCATCGGCCTTCCGCTCACCGAACAAAAACTGCTCGGCCTCACTATTGATGCGCTTAAAACCGCCTCAGCGGGTGAGTTCGCTGCCATTGACCCGCCATTACTGACCCATGCGTTAAGCATCCTTAAATCCGGCCTTAATGCACCCGCGCAACAGACTTATAACGACGGTGACATGCCCGGTTCGGTGCGTATCGCCTGCGCCAGCAATGACGGCATCAATGTTGACGGCCATTTCGGTTCTTGCAACCAATTCATGGTTTATCAGGTTTCCGCCGATGAAACCCGTTTAATTGACATCCGCAACACTGACTGCCAGCAGGAAGTTGAAGATAAAAACTTGTTTAGGGCGGAATTGATACAGGATTGCCAAGTGCTTTATATCGCCTCGGTCGGCGGCCCTGCGGCGGCAAAAATCGTCAAACTGGGCATTCATCCGATTAAATTGCCTGCCGTTGATGCCATTGCCGGGGTGCTTAACCAACTGCAAAGCGTGATTGCCGGGACGCCGCCGCCTTGGCTGGCCAAGGTTATGGGGATTGAGGCCAGCGAGCGTTTTCATTTTGAACGGGAGGAGGCGACAGGATGATCAGCAGCGAACAAGTCAACGCGATAGCGGCAAAAATCGAAACCATGGGCGTCGATGAAGCCACGGTGACTGAGTTGAGGCAGCAGTATCAACCCATTCATTTCACCTACTGTATGGATGACGATCTGCCCAACAATAAACCGGTCATTGAGGGGGATGGCTTCAACCTTTATTTAATCGACGGGCGCGAACATTGTTTGTGCCTGACCGACGATTACGATGCCGCAACGGGTATTGTCGTTGCAGAGATCATCCCGGACTGAACGGAAGCTAAGCATGTCCGATCATGAGAACGCTGTCAGCGTCCCTTTTGCCGATTGCAGTTTATGCCCTTTTCGCGGCAAAACCTTGCTGATGGGGCGCTGTATGCCCGGCGACACTTGCGTGTTGGTGGAAAGCGGCCGGCAAATCGACCGCTTTTTCCGCGTCAATCCGGGATACGCCGAGCATTATCTGCAAGACGGCTTTTGGGAGCGGCGCGCCATTGCCGTCCGTTACGCACCGCAAAAGGCACTGGGTGCGCTGATTGACGATGAGGACGAAGTGGTCAGGCGCGCGGTTGCCTATCGCATACCCGTATCCCAGCTGTATCTGTTAATCGATGATGCGGATAGGGAAGTGCGTATGACCGTTGCCGACCGCATAGCGCCCGAAGACCTGGAAAAAATGGCGGACGATAAAGATTACATCGTCAGGTTGACTGTCGCCAAACGGCTGCCGAAAGGCCGCCTGTTCCGCTTTATCCGCGATAAAGACCTGGAAGTGCGAAAAATCGTCGCCGAACGGCTGCCCGAAGTCAGCCTGGGTCTGATGGCTCATGACAGCGCGCCTGAAGTCAGGCGCATTGTCGCCGAACGCATGAGCCCGGATGATGCCGTGATCATGCTGCATGATGCCGACTGGGTGGTGCGTTATACCGTCGCCCAACGCGTTGCGCCGGAGGCATTGACCTGCTTGCTCGATGATCCTGAGCCTGATGTCAAGGCGGCGGCACGAGAACGCTTAACACACCACTCCCAAAGCGCAGACGGGAAGGAAAAACCGGGGACTGACCATGGCTGAGCAACACTTTCACCTCGATGGGCAACAGCTTGCAAAAATCTGCAAACACACCTTGCCCGACTCGGACGACGGCTTATTGCTGGCAACATTGCAAGCACTGAACCCGGCTTATCCGGTTCGTCTGGCCAAAACCGGTGATGAATGGTATCGCCTTGGCGGCATTGTCGATAGGGAGGGCAAACGTATCGCCAATGACCTGATTGAATGGACGGAACGGACTTATGTCGAATGCGGCAAAAACCTACAAACCCTGATTGAGCACGCCCAAGAAGAGCAACTGATTGCCACACAACAAACCGGCACTACCCTACATTTTATTGTCCAAACCGGCAGCAAAGCCGAGCAGTTCATACAAATAGATATCGATAAAACCTATGAGATGTCAGCCCGCTTGCTGGTTAATGAAAGTTATCCGCCGGAGGACTTGGAAGAATTTATTGATCCGTTGGAGCCGGAATGTATAGAAACATTCTGCATCGGAACGCCGCGTTATTCTTATCGACGTAAAACTGACGTGGCGGTTTTCATGGATGAAATCAATAAATACCATCTCGATGAACACCCGGTGCAGCGTTTTATGGACGACTGGAACCGCAGCAGCGCGCTGCAAAAAGCCGTGCTGTCCGATGACTGGATTGTGCGGCCTTTCCGGCATACCGGGCGTTTCGGCGAACACATCATCAATGTCGAAATCATCAATACCCAGCAAAAAAACGTGCCGCAACTGGACGATATTAGCGGCAAAAAAGGCACCTCTCTGCATAACCTGCTGACCCGGTTCGACCGTCAGGCCGGTTATCCGTTTGCCTGGTTTTTTTATATGGTCAAAGGCAAGCTGGTTTCCCCGCACAGCGGCCTGGCGGTTTTTAAGGATATTAGCGGCGATTTTTCTTACTTGCCCGAACGCGATATTGCGGTACTTAAAGATTGGATTAACACGCCTTATAGCGTGTAGTTTTTTCATCAACTGCATTGCAGTCATTTTCAACATTAGGAGTCAACACCATGTCAATTGCACAAATAAAAGCTTTCTCTGAACAGGCCAAAACAGATCCTGAATTAAAAGAGAAACTGTTAGCGGTACAAAAAATCAGGGAACTGATTGCCTTGGGCAAAGAATATAATTTTGAACTGGATGAAGTGGAACTTTATCCGCCCAACGAACCGCAGTTTGTTGAAGAACAGTTGTCAGAAAAAATGGCCAAGGCGCTATTGAGAGTTTAATGCCCTGAGTTTAAAGAAGCATCATTGAGAAAGGTACTCTATGTAAGTTGTGGGAGCGGCCACCCGGCCGCGAACAATCGCGCTGTTCGCGCCGAGGTCGACGCTCCCACAATCATTCGTGATGAAAATTAATTAACCAATTTAGGCTCCACCGTCAAATCCTCAAGCCAGCAGCCAATCGGGTTGCCCAGATTCATCTCCTTATCCTCAAAACGCACCAGAAAAACACTGCGCTCCGGCTCTTCCTCCACATGCCCGATCAGGGTGAGAACACCGCGAGTACCGGCCTCAGCCAGTAAAGTACCTTCAACACCGCCGGGTATTGAGCCATCATCAGTAATCGTCTTTGCTGCATAAACGACATCGCCTATCTCTAAATCTTCTACTTTCATTGCTTATCCCCTTTGTTTTGTAGCAAACCTTACATTGTCAGTTGCGTGTGTGAGCGAAACCTGTGTGCTAATACATTATTTATTATGCGGATACTGACATTAATGCCTTATTAAACAATATATTAAAAACAAATAACAAAATGGCATACAGGTTGCTTTAAACATTAACAAGAACAATGCCACAATTTTAGGAGCGCATGAAAATGATTACATTAACAGAGAAGGCCATTAGTGCCGTAGGCCGTTTTATTGCCGGATCGGAAACGCCAACAGCAGGTTTGCGGATAGAAGTCACCGATGGCGGTTGCTCAGGCTACCAATACGGTTTGAAGCTCGAAGGCAGCCAAACGCCGGAAGATACCGTCATCGATTGCGGTGAGGTGAAGGTGTTTATCGACCCAGCCAGCTTGCCGATGCTGGACGGCATGTCGGTCGATTTTCTCGATACCCTTGACGGTTCGGGATTCAAATTTACCAACCCCAATGCGGCTAAAAGTTGTGCTTGCGGCACTTCGTTTAATACCAGCAGCGAAGGCACTGGAACTAAAACCTGTTCTTAATTTGTTGGGTGGGCAGGTTTTTTTTGCCCACCGGAACGCGATAAAAGGGCGTTGCCCACCGTACATGCTGCGCTAACGCATCAGCAAACCAATTTCCGAGGATAAAGCCATGTGGGACTATTCAGACAAAGTTAAAGAACATTTTTTCAACCCGAAAAATGCGGGCGCGGTGGTTGATGCCAATGCGACCGGCGAAGTGGGTTCCATCAGCTGCGGCGATGCCTTGCGGCTGACGCTGAAGGTCGATGACGACAGCGAAGTCATCCTCGAAGCGGGCTTCCAAACCTTCGGTTGCGGTTCGGCGATTGCGTCGTCATCGGTGCTGACCGAAATCATCAAGGGCATGACGCTGGATGAGGCGTTGAAAGTGACCAACCAGGATATTGCCGACCAACTCGAAGGCTTGCCGCCGGAAAAAATGCATTGTTCGGTGATGGGGCGGGAAGCCTTGCAAGCGGCGATAGCCAATTATCGCGGCGAAGAATGGAAAGACGACCATGAAGAAGGCGCGTTGATCTGCAAATGTTTTGCAATCGATGCGGTGATGATCGAGGAAATGGTTTGGGCCAATAAATTGCGCACCGTTGAAGACGTCACCAACTTCACCAAAGCGGGCGGCGGTTGTGCGGCGTGCCATGAAGATATTGAAGCCATTTTGGAAAAAGTGTTGGCGGAAAAAGGCGAAAAATTCGATCCCGGCGCGGCACCGGTTAAGAAACCTGCGGAAACAATTGCCGCTGTTAAAGGGCCGTTGACCAATTTGCAACGCATTAAAAAAATAGAGGAAGTCCTGGAGTCGCTAAGGCCTTCGTTGATGGCGGACGGCGGCGACGTGGAACTGGTCGAAGTTATCGGCAACACCGCTTACGTCAACATGACCGGCGCGTGTAATGGGTGCCAGATGGCGGCGATGACCATTGCCGGCATACAACAACGCTTGATGGAAGTGATGGGCGAATTTATTAAAGTGGTACCGGCATCGGAAATGGCGAAACTGGTCAATATAGAGGTGGCGTGATGACTGACATTTATCTTGATAATAATGCCACCACCAAGGTCGATCCGGCGGTGGTTGATGTGATGATCCCGTATTTTCTTGAGCAATACGGTAATCCGTCATCCATCCATAAATTTGCCGACGGCGTGGCGCGTGGGCTTAAACAGGCGCGACAACAAGTGCAAGCCTTGATCGGTGCTGAACATGATTCTGAAATCATTTTCACCTCGTGCGGCACCGAATCCAACTCCACAGCGATTCTTTCAGCAATCAAAGCCCAGCCGGACAAGAAAGAAATCATTACCACCACAGTTGAGCATCCGGCGATTTTAACCCTGTGCGAGTACCTTGAAAAAGAGGGTTACACCATCCACCGGTTGCCGGTCGATAAAGCTGGGCGCTTAAAATTGGATGCTTATCAAAGGTTGTTGTCCGACCAAGTCGCAATCGTTTCGGTGATGTGGGCGAACAACGAAACCGGCACGATTTTCCCGGTTGCGGAAATGGCGGAGATGGCCAATGCCGCAGGCGTAATGTTCCATACCGATGCGGTGCAGGCGGTGGGCAAAATCCCGATGATGGTGCAGGATACCAAAATCGATATGTTGTCATTGTCGGGGCACAAATTACATGCGCCCAAAGGCATCGGCGTTTTATACCTGCGTCGCGGTACCCGTTACCGGCCTTTATTGCGCGGCGGCCATCAAGAGCGTGGCAGACGAGCAGGGACTGAAAACAGCGCGTCGATTGTCGGCCTCGGCAAAGCCTGCGAACTGGCGCAGAACTTTATCGAATATGAGAACACCCAAGTCAAAGCCATGCGCGACCGATTGGAGCAAGGCATTACCGAGCAAATCGGCCATTGTTTCGTCACTGGCGACCTGTACAACCGCCTGCCGAACACCACGGACATTGCCTTTGAATATATCGAAGGCGAGTCGATTTTGATGTTGTTGAATAAAGCCGGTATCGCCGCATCGAGCGGTTCGGCCTGTACTTCAGGTTCGTTGGAACCTTCGCATGTGATGCGGGCTATGGATATTCCCTACACCGCCGCACACGGTACGATAAGGTTTTCGTTTTCGCGTTATAACACCATGGCGGAAGTGGAGAAAGTCATCGAAGTGATGCCCGGCATTGTAGCGACCTTGCGCAAATTGTCGCCGTATTGGTCAGGCGATGGCCCGGTAGCAAATCCTGAACAGGCTTTTGCACCGACTTATGCGTAGTGAGTTTTACTAAGGCTATTTCCGGGAAATATACTTTGAACGGTTAAGCTTTCAGCTTATGTTAGGCGCAAAAATGCCGAACTACAGACCTTCCAGGTTTTAAAAAACCTGGAAGGTCTGTCCTGCGTTAAGTTGATAGCCATAATCTTTTTACCTGTCATTAATGGGAAGTTACTCCCAAGGTATTATTGTTTTAGCCGGTAACTTCCGATTACTACCATTATCTTGATTCCACATCCTTGCACCAATAAGCCTGCTTGTCATATCCATTCACCCGTTTTGTAGGCTTTCCTACAAACCAATGCCCCATAAAATCCAATAATTTCAACGCTATACGATATGGCACACCGATTGCTTTAGTTAAGGTAAACAAAGCTATGGGTCAAGCCGATGAAATCAACTAAAGACATTGCTGCGCTGCTGGACGAACCGGCTTGTGAGCATAACAAGAAGGAAAAATCCGGTTGCGCCAAACCTAAACCCGGCGCTTCGGCGGGCGGCTGCGCGTTTGACGGTGCGCAGATTGCCTTGCTGCCGATTGCCGATGTTGCGCATATCGTGCATGGGCCGATTGCTTGTGCGGGCAGTTCTTGGGATAACCGGGGCACGCGCTCTTCCGGCGCGGATTTGTACCGCATCGGCATGACCACCGATTTGACCGAACAAGACATTGTGATGGGTCGTTCGGAAAAGCGTTTGTTCCATGCGATTAAGCAGGCGATAGATACTTATTCACCGCCTGCCGTGTTTATTTACAACACCTGCGTTCCGGCTTTGATTGGCGACGATATTAATGCAATTTGTAAATCCGCCCAAGAACGCTGGGGCGTTCCGGTGGTGCCGATTGATTCTGCCGGATTTTACGGCACCAAGAATTTGGGCAACCGCATTGCCGGTGATGCCATGGTCAATCATGTGATCGGTACCCGCGATCCCGACCCCTTGCCGTTAACTGTGCAACGTGCGGAAATCATCATCCACGATGTCAACCTGATTGGCGAATACAACATTGCCGGTGAATTCTGGCATGTGCTGCCGTTGCTCGATGAACTCGGCTTACGCGTGTTATGCACTCTATCCGGCGATGCGCGTTTCCGCGAAGTGCAAACTATGCACAAGGCCGAAGTCAATATGATGGTGTGTTCCAAAGCGATGGTCAATGTCGCCCGCAAGTTGCAACAACAGTACGGCACGCCGTGGTTTGAAGGCAGTTATTACGGCATTACCGATACCAGCCAGTCGTTACGCGATTTTGCTAGGGCGCTTAATGACCCTGATTTAACCGAACGCACCGAAACGCTGATATTGCGCGAAGAAACCCGGATCAGGAAAGAACTGGAACCGTGGAAAGCGCGGCTGAAAGGCAAACGGGTATTGCTGTTTACCGGCGGCGTAAAAAGCTGGTCGGTGATTTCCGCATTGCAGGATTTGGGCATGGTGGTGGTGGCGACCGGCACCAAGAAATCCACCGAAGAAGACAAGGCCAGAATCCGCGAACTGATGGGCGAAGATACGGTGATGATTGACGATGGCAGCCCGAGAGCCTTGCTGAAAATCGTCCATGATTACAAAGCCGATATTTTGATTGCAGGCGGCCGCAACATGTACACCGCGTTAAAAGCCAAGGTGCCGTTTTTGGATATTAACCAGGAACGCGAATTCGGTTATGAGGGCTATCAGGGCATGTTGGAGCTGGTGCGCCAGCTGGCATTGACGATTGAAAGCCCGGTCTGGGAGGCGGTTCGGGCGCCAGCGCCGTGGAAAAAACGGGAGGTGAACAATGGCTGACATCCTGAAAAGAAACAAAGCGCTATCGGTCAATCCGCTGAAAGCCAGCCAACCGATAGGCGGCTCGTTGGCGACACTGGGTTTTAACCGGGCGATGCCGATGTTGCACGGCTCGCAAGGCTGCACCGCGTTCGCCAAGGTGTTTTTTGTGCGCCATTTCCGGGAGCCTATTCCGTTGCAAAGCACCGCGATGGATCAAGGCAGTTCGGTGATGGGCGCGGATGAAAATGTGGTTGAAGGCATTAAGACCATTGCCGAAAAATCGCGCCCTGCGCTGATTACGATTTTGACCACTGGCCTTTCGGAAACCCAAGGCGCGGATGTGCATAGAAATGTCCGGGAGTTTCGGGAAGCCAATCCCGAATTTGCCGATGTTGCGGTGGTTGCAGTCAATACGCCCGATTTTACCGGCAGCGTCGAAACCGGCTTTGCCGCGACGCTGACTGAAATTATCCGCGCCTTGGTGCCGGATGCTAAAGAGGCCGGAACTTATCCCGGCAAACGAAAACGCCAAGTGAACGTCCTGGTCAATTACATGCTGACGCCCGGCGACCTGGAAGCGATGCGGGATATTTTCGAGCAATTCCAGCTCAGGCCGGTGTTCGTGCCGGACATTTCCGATTCGCTGGATGGCTGTTTGACCGATGAGGATTTCAGCCCGGTGACTATCGGCGGCACTTTAATCTCTGAAATGGCGACATTAGGCGATGCGCTGGCGACGGTGGTTATCGGGCCGTCATTACTCAAAGCGGCTGAATTATTGGAACAAAAAACCGGCGTTCCGACCTACAACCTCGACCATCTTTACGGCCTGAAAGCCAATGACGCGCTGATGTCCGCCTTGGCTGAAATCAGCGGCAACGATGTGCCTGAACGCATTGAACGGCAGCGCTCACAGTTACAAGACGCCATGCTGGACACGCATTTTATGCTCGGCCAGTTGCGCATTGCCATTGCCGCCGACGCAGATTTATTGAACGCGTTTGTCGAGCAAGTCCAGGAAATGGGCGCGGAAGTCGTGGCCGCCGTCACGTCCTGCAACGTGCCGCTGCTGCCCAGAATTCCTGTCGCCAGCATCAAAATCGGCGACCTTGAGGATATGGAATTGATCGGCAAAGCCAACAAAGTACAGTTGGTGATCGGCAATTCCCATGCGGTCGATACCGCCGAACGCTTGGGTACACCGATTTTAAGAGCCGGATTTCCGCTTTACGACATCATCGGCGGCTACCAAAAAACCTGGGTCGGTTATCGCGGCTCGCGGCAAACACTGTTCGATTTGGCCAACCTGGTCATCAATTTTTCGCATGAAGAAATTCCGGTTTACCGTTCGATATACGGTCAAAAACCGGCCAGCGAACTTAGCAACTACCCGCCGATATGTCATTAACCAGACGCCTGGCACTTGTGCAAGGCACTGATGAGGAAAAGTTTATGGAAACCGCATTAAAAGTAGCCTTCGCCACCACCGATATGGAAACGGTCAACCAGCATTTCGGCTCGGCCAAATCTTTCGCGATTTATGCGGTGGATAGGGACGACGCGCAATTTCTGGAAGCCGCCGAGTTTGGCGAGCTTAAACAAGACGGCAATGAAGATAAATTGTCGGTCAAGATTGAATTGCTGAACGGCTGCGCGGCGGTGTATTGCCAAGCCGTCGGCGGTTCGGCGATTACCCAGCTGATTGCTAAAGGCATACAGCCGGTCAAGGTGCATGAAGGCGGCAGGATTAAAGACCTGATCGTTGATCTGCAAAACGAGATGAAAGCCGGGCCGTCGAGCTGGCTGGCAAAAGCGATTAACCAACACAAAGGCCCCGATCCAGAGCGTTTTAATGCTATGGAAGATGAAGGTTGGGATGAATAACATTCCGCTAATTCCCTAGCCCCAGCTATACGAGACGCTGGAGCGTCTAACCCTGCATTCCCACGCCGGAGCGTGGGAACGATAATTTACAACTTAACGGAGAAAACAATATGGCCACTGCCGCATTAGTCGTACAAGAAGACGATGTCAATTTAGGTTCCGACATTGTCAAAGACATGATCAAACAATTACGCGCAATTGATTCTTACGATACCTATGACGGTTGGTCGGAAGCCCGGATCATCGACCCTCTCGTATTGACCAAAGAACGCAAGAAAGACATTCCGGTGATCGGCGACCCCGATGAAATCACCATCGCCCGCTTAAAAGCCTATTACAACTCATTGGCAACATTGATCGAGAAAAAATCCGGGCTGATGGCCGCGCCTATGGTTCATCTCAGCCACGAAGGTTTTGGCCGTGCCTTGATCATGGTCGGCAAGCTGGTCGTAGTCGATAAAATCCTGCGCGACACCCACCGTTTCGGCTTTTCCAGCTTGGAAGACCTGCGTGAAAAAAGCGACCAGATCATCGAAAAAGCGCTGGGGCTGATTGAAAAATACAATGCGGCCGCGACCGACTGAGGGGCGCTTATGTCTGAAGAACTGAAAAAACTGGAAAAAGAAGTCAAAAAGACCAAACGACTGGCTAATGAACAAGCCATGGTATTGCATGACTTGATTGAAGACAGCCTGCCTGAAGGCTACGGCGACCTGTTAGGTATCGCCCAGGCGACATTTGAAGCCTGTAAAGCCTGGGATGAAGCCAACCAAAAACTGATTGCCGCGCAATCCGAAGCGGCCTCGGTAGGAGAATAGCCATGTCTGATTTTGTAACTGGCGTGACCTTTGGCGGCACGGAGTGGACGCCTGCTTATGTCACCGACATTAACCAAAAGACCTGCATCGGCTGCGGCCGTTGTTTTAAAGTCTGCCCGCGTGATGTGTTTGATCTGGTGGAAAAAGCCGAAGCGCTTGACCCTGATGATTTCGATGACGATTACGGCGATTTTGAAGACGATGACGACAACAGCATGGTGATGAGTTTAAAAAACAAACTCGATTGCATCGGCTGCGAAGCGTGCTCCAAAGTCTGCCCGAAAAGCTGTTTTACCCACGAACATAAACAAGCTGCGTAACTATTCAGCAGTTAAAAGAATGGAACACAGATGACACGGATTGGACTGATAAATACGGATTAAAAAACGAAAAACAAACTTGGCTTCCGCTTTAAAAATCCGTTTAAATCCGTCCAATCCGTGTCATCCGTGTTCTATTTAATTTTTTAAAAGGATCACGATCATGCCCAGACCCGAAAAACATGTATTCGTATGTACCCAAAACCGTCCGCAAGGCCATCCTCGCGGTTCTTGTGCTGCCAGCGGTTGTGCCGACATCATGAATGAATTTATGAATGAGATACAAAGCCGCAATCTGTTTGAAAAAATTGCCCTGACCAATACCGGTTGCATGGGGCCTTGCGGAGTCGGCCCTAGCGTGCTGGTTTATCCCGAAGGGGTGATGTACGGCAAGCTGAAAAAGGACGACGTTAAGACCATCATCGAACAACATCTGTTAGGCGGCACACCGGTTGCCGAGCTGATGGTTCCTGCCGAGGTCTGGTAATGGCGTCAGTTGCGTTTGTAGAAGAACGGGTGCTGTTCAGCCCGAATATGCCCGCCGAAGTTAACAATCTTCTGCAAGCCGCTGTAGCTGCAAGTCCGGTTGACCAAAGCCGTGCAGAAACGCTGTTTTTACAAGCGCAGGCACTGGATAGCCGTTGTTTGCAAACCTATTTTGCGCTGTATAAGTTTTATTTTTTCCAAAAACGCTTGGCTGATGCTGAACGGATTGTTGTGGCAGGACTTGAGGAAGCGGCACGACAAGGCGGCTTTCCCAGCGACTATCGCCGATTGGCTCAAAACCGGCAAAAATGGGACTTATATGCCAATGAGATTACCCTGTTTTATTTATATACACTGAAAGCCTTGGCGTTTATCAAGCTAAGGCTTGGCTTTGCCCTAGAGGCGCAACTGGTTTTATCGCATTTACAACAGCTCGATCCGCAAGACCTTTCCGGTGCGTCGGTGATTATGGATTTAGCGGCGGGGGTTGCCGGATGATCGATTTGTCTGAGCAAATAACAAACAACCGTGAACTGGGCGCATCCATTTGCCTGCGGTTGACTGAAGAAATCAACGGATTGGGTTTTGCCTCAGCAGACATCCAATACCATCCAAATTATGACGATGCCGTCTTTATGCTGATCAAAGACCCTTATACCGGGGAGCATAACTTGACCGGCTACTGGTACGATGTAACAAAAAAGCAAACTATCGGTAGGCTCCAATTCAACAGCGACGGCAGCTTTTACGCCGAATACGATGTGGTCAAACCGCATCCGACCAAGCCCCGGCGCTTTGTTGAAGGCGTCACTGCGTGGGGCAAAAGCGGGCAGATCAAATCCGAACCTAAATTATTGGATATGCCCGAATAACCGCTATGGAAAATCCGACGCGAATCTACGAGCTGTTGCTGGATTATGCCGCCAGCGACACCACGGTCACCGAGTTAAACATCGGCCTAGTGTGGACGGTTTGTAAGGCGCAATACACCGGCCTGGCGATGAGTCCCGGCATTCCAACGCGTACCCTGTCGTGGCCGGGCACCTTGGCCGGTAAGACCTTGGCGGAATTGGCCGGATGGATTACCGACTGGGAACCTTACAAAGCCACGGTGGCGATGGCGGCGATCAATTGCAGCTTGAACCGCTATGAACTCCCGGCCGGTATCACTCTGTTGCCGACTCCCGGTAACGCCAATCTGGCGGTTTTCGAACATTTTTTGCCCCGGCTGCAAGGCAAGAAAGTCGTCGTCATCGGCCATTATCCGGGCATTGAACGCTATGCCGAACAGATCAACCTCAGCATCATCGAACGCCAGCCCGGCGCTTCCGATTACCCCGATCCCGCCTGCGAATTTTTAGTGCCCGACGCCGACTGGGTGTTTTTAACGGCCAGTTCCATCACCAACAAAACCTTCCCGCGCCTGGCCGAACTGGCCCAACACGCCACAACAGTATTGATGGGGCCGACCGTGCCCTGGCTGCCCGAACTGCACACCTTCGGCATTGATTATCTGGCGGGTATTGAAATCATCGACCCGGTAAAACTGTCACAAACAGCGGCGGAAGGCGGCGGTGTGCGCATTTTTGACGAGGCGGTGCGTTACCGTATTGTTGACCTGACACCCGACAACAGCATGGCGTGGTTGAAGGATCAAATCGCCCAAGATTATGAACACAGGCAACGGCTAAACCGGACTATGGAGCAGTGGTACAATTCCGGGCAAAAAGGCCGCTTCCCTGAGTTTAACCGGCTCAATCAGGTAACGGCCAAGCTTTCGCGCATGGACAGCAGCTATAAGCGGCTGTGGGATGTGCATTCGGCATGAGCAACGCATTTAATCAAAGTATCCGCTGATAGGCGTTCGCTTTTGGCTTTTGAAGGGAAACTTTGTTGTATTTATTATATGAATTCAAGAGGGCTTGGCAGGGTTGTAATTGCGAAAATCAATGTCCGGGAAAATATTGTCCATAATCTCCAGCGCGGTTAAATAACGCTCGTTGATCCTGTTTTTGCGGATGCTGTCGTGCAGGTAATTAAAGCGCGCTAGGTGGTCGGTGATGCGCTTGTTGGCATAGTCGATGGTGGTGCCCGATTTCATGATGAACGGCCAATCGGACGCCTGTGCCAGTAAAATAGACCGTGCCGCTTGGTTTAATGTCCGGGTCTGTAACGGTGTCAAGGTTAAGCCTTGGACATCGCGCGCCAATTTTTCCATGTCGGTTTCGGCTTTGTGCAGCAAAGGATAAATCCAGTCGTTGCTGTCATTGATCCAGTAACTTGAATAACCCTGGTCGCCCCAGGTTGAAGCGGCTGGCGTGGCCGTCTGTGGCGCCGGTTGCCCCGTTAAATAGTCGCGGCAACTGACCAGCTGTAGGCCATTGCTGTTTTCGCTGGCCAATCTGAGCACCGATTCCAGCCAGTAAGTGCCTTCAAACCACCAATGGCCGAACAGCTCGGCATCGTAAGGCGCGACAATGAGCGGCGGCCTGTCCATAGCTGCCGCCAACGGGTGTATTTGCTGTTGGCGTTTGTTGATAAAATCCTGGGCATGTTGGTAGGCTTTTGCCTTGGCGCGCTTTGGGTTATAAATGTCTTTGGGCTGGTCGCCGCCAGTGACACGATGATATTTGATGCCGGTATTGATGCGGGTTTCGCCGTCGAGGATATAGGGCGCGATATACGCCAAATCCAGCTCAAAACCAATGTCGCGGTAATATTCGCGGTAATCGAAATCGCCCGGATAGCCTTCTTTTGAGCTCCAAACCTGCCGCGACGATTCGGGGTCACGGGCAAAAGCGGTAACACCGTTGGCGCAAGCCAGCGGTGCATAAACGCCATCACGGGGCGATGGGCTGGCGTCCAAAATGCCGTGGCTGTCGACAAAAAAATAGCCGATGCCGGCATCGGCCAATGCGTTTTCCAGCCCCGGATAATAGCCGCATTCCGGCAGCCAAAAGCCGTTCGGCGCAACACCGAAATGGGCTTTAAAAGTGGCGACACCGGTATTAATCTGATTACGCACCGCGGTTTCGCTGACATTGAGCAGCGGCAAAAAGCCATGGGTTGCGGCGGTGGTTATCAATTCCAGCTTGCCGGTGGCCTGATGTTGCTTAAACGCGGCGAGTAAATCGCCACGGTAACGCTGCTGATAAGTATTTAGCGTGTGCAGAAAAAAGCGGCGATATAAGCGCGCCAATTTCCGGTATTCCGGCTGTTTGCGGGTTCTGACAATTTCCTTTTCCGCCAGTTCCAGACGGCTCTGCAAATAAGCCAAATAACGCGCTTGCAGCAAGCCGTCGTGTAACATGGCTATTAATGTTGGCGATAATGACAGTGTCAGCCGGTAATCTATGTTGTCATGCTCCAGCCGCTCGAGCACGCCCAGCAGCGGCAGGTAGCACTCGGTGATGGCTTCGAACAGCCAGTTTTCCTCAAAAAAACGCTCATGTTCAGGATGCCGCACATAGGGAAGGTGTGCGTGGAGAACAATGCTCAAAAAACCAAGTCCAGATTTCGTCATCACGTAGGGTTTTAGGCGCTTTGGCCTGAAGCATTTTTGTTTAGGCAGTAAGTCGAATTTTCAGTGGGCTGATGCGTTTTTATCGGGCCACGCGGTGCGTGAATAATGTTTGAGCGGGCCAATACGATAAAGCTGTCGTCCAAGCCGGTTTGGCCGATTGCAGCAGCGTAAGCGCTTGTGTTGCATGGGTCGGGCAAGGATACTTGTTGTTGGGTTTTAGACTTGTCCAGGGGGACGTCAAACCATGACGGGGCTTGGCTGACCGCCATTTTTTCCTCAGCATGTTGATAAACCCTTAAGGTCAACAGCGGCTGCGAGCCATTGCTGGCCTGCCCACGGTTTTGCTCAAGGTTCCAATACGCATAAATATGGCCGGGGTCGACCGGCATGAGCATCAGTTCCGGAATATTGCCGGATATTTTCGGGGCAAAGTCACGGCCAATTTCTTCGCTGATGTCGAACAGCTCTTTAGGTGAAAATTTTATTTTTTCAACATGTTCGGGAATCCTGCTTGAAAAGCAGGGCGTAAAATCCCGGCTGATTTCCTGGCTTATTTCAAGCATTTCTTTTGCCGATAAATTGATTTTTGAAGTGTGCCCTGAATGTAAAAACGTCATTACCAGCCTTAAATCTTACGATTACCGTATCCAAAATTCTTCCCTACACTGGCGTTAAAAAACAGATGCCGCCCTTAATTTTTATGGCTTCTATTTAAGCATGACCCTGAAAAATTAAGCCTGTCAAAGTATACGTAGTAAACTCCGCAGGGTCTAGTGTCAAGAATAATCCCGGCACAGCATTGCGCATGGCACGGAGTGCGTGGTTGATGCCAATCCCTCATCGGGCTGGCGATAGCGGATGGTTTGACGTGTTTTGATGGGGAGTCTTGAAATCGGCTCAGTGCAGGTTGTTCATCACGGACACGAAGAAAAATTCCGTTTCCGTGATAATCGTTATTGATAGTGAAGTTGCGGTTTAATCGGCTAAGCGCTTGGAAACACGGCGATAAGCTTCTTTAAGTTCTTCGCCGACTATGTTGGCCTTGGCAATAAACTCTTCGGATGTTTCCACTGAATCATCGGCTATTTCGGCGGCTTTTATTTTTAAACGCTGCCATTGCTTTTCAGCGGCTTCAAATTCCTGTTTGGCTTCCATAGAAGCCAAATGCAGTTTTAGATTAATTTCGTCGCGCTCCACTTGCAATTTGGCCAGTAAGTTTTCAAAATCTTCTTTTATTGCCATGACACACCTCGTTTTATTGTTGGTTGTAAATCGTTTGCAAGCATAGAGGCATCAATCAACCCAAACAATACGTAAGAGCACCGACAGAGCCGCTAAAATGTGTTAGGTGACCGGCATTTCTGGTGTTTTTTTGCCGTTGATTTAATAAAATTGTAAACATTAGCTGGTATAGTAACGCGGCTGTACTTGCGTCCTGCGCTTAGCCCCCATTGATAAAAAACTTATGACTCACGAACTTTTATTGTTGCGCCATGCCAAATCGGATTGGTCGGTTGATATGGATGATTTTTCCCGTCCCTTAAAAAAACGCGGGCGGCGTGCGGCCAAGCAGATGGGGCGTTGGCTGGTTAAACAACAGCTGATACCCGATATTATCCTCAGTTCTCCGGCAACGCGGGCGCTGGCAACGGCACAACGGGTTTGTAAACAGTTGGGTATGGACGAGTCGGCCATCATCTGCGATCCGCGCATTTATGAAGCCGATGCCCAGACGCTGCTTGCACTGCTAAAAGTACGCCGCGATGAACGGCGGGTGCTGCTGGTCGGGCATAACCCCGGTTTGGAAGACTTATTATTGAAATTAACGCCCAATTCGATTCCGTTGGCGGCTAATGGAAAATACTTGCCTACGGCTGCGCTGGCCCATCTTGTTTTCGTAGGCGACTGGATAGGGCTGGCTGAAGGCAGCGCTAAGTTAGTCACTTTAATTCGCCCCGATAGCTTGCCGGAACACTAAAGAAACGGAAAAAATATTCATGTTAAGATTATTTAATATTGACAAGGTCGGCCGCCTTAAGGAGCAAACGCCGACTGAAGATCAACTCAAGCAGGCAGTCGCCAAAGCCGCTTGGATAGATGCCCATGACGCCAGCGACAGCGAGCGTGCGCAACTGCAGGCATTTTTGCGCACGGCATTGCCCGAATCGGACGATGTCGAGGAAATTGAGTCTTCAGCGCGTTACTTTACCGATAACACTGGCGTTCATGTACGTTCATTGTTTCTAGCCCAAAGCGAGGGGCGGCACAGTACCGCGACGGTTGCTTTTATTTTGCAAAACGACCGGCTTATTACCCTGCGCGACGGCGCTTTGGCTGATTTTCGTTTGTTACGGATGCGCGCCCGGCGTGGTCAGGTTGAGGCGCATTCGCCACAAGAATTGTTGATATTGATGTTTGAGCAAAAAGTGGAAAACCTTGCCGATGCGTTAGAAGATATCCACCGCAAACTGGAAGAAGTCAGTTATATGGTATTGGAGGAAATCGATTCCGACCTGGAAAACGCCATTGACCAATTGGCTAAATTGGAAGACAGCAATGGCAAGATTCGGCTGTGCCTAATGGATACGCAACGCTCCATATCCTTCCTGCAACGGCATCTGCGTGCCCACCCCGAGCTGCAGGAAACGGCCCGGCAAATTATGCGTGATGTGGATACTTTGATGTCACACACGACTTTCCTGTTCGACAAAATCAATTTCTTGATGGACTCGACCCAAGGTTTTATCAACATTGAGCAAAACAAGATTATTAAGATTTTTTCCATTGCCGCCGTGGTGTTTCTGCCCCCGACCTTAGTGGCCAGCATTTACGGCATGAATTTTCGTTATATGCCGGAACTCAGCTTAGAGCTGGGTTATCCCGGTGCGCTATTCTTAATGTTATTGGCGGGAGTTGCGCCGTATTGGATTTTTAAGCGGAAAGGCTGGTTGTAA
Source organism: Methylobacter sp. (assembly GCA_030684815.1). Classification (GTDB taxonomy): domain Bacteria; phylum Pseudomonadota; class Gammaproteobacteria; order Methylococcales; family Methylomonadaceae; genus Methylobacter_A. Next base: position 67,120 of record JAUXXQ010000024.1, read on the forward strand.
GCGATTGCTTACTTGCAAGGCAGTGAAAAAATAGTTGCAGGCTTGTTGTCGGTCACGAAGGGCACGAGGTATAAAACTTCGTGCCCTTCGTGGCGATAATCTTTTTTCCGGTGTAACTGTTCAGCCGAAAAAGAAATGGAACCCGGACATCACAGATCAGACGGATTTACACGGATTTTTTTAAAATAAACCATGCTTTTTAATCAGTAATTATCCGTTTTATCAGCGCCATCCATCGACTGCAGGGATGCAGGAGGTAGAGCCAATGCAGGAGCAATTGCCGAGTTCCATTTAGTCATTTTTAACAACCACTGAGGCGTTACTTTCCGGTTATTAAATCGCCTTAACAACATTTTTCTTTTTGATATAACCGTAAAACCCGCGCCACATACTGCTGGGTTTCAGGGTAGGGCGGTACGCCGTGATGACGGTCTACTGCGCCTTCACCGGCATTATAGCCGGCCGCCGCCAAGGCAACATCACCGTGGTAACGGTTGAGTAACCACTGCAAATATTTCAAACCGGCTTTAATGTTTTGCGAAGCATCAAAGGCATCCTTCACGTTAAATCGCTCTGCCGTTGCCGGAATGATTTGCATCAGTCCCATCGCATTTTTAGGTGAAAGGGCGTTCGTATTAAAGTTGGATTCGACACTGACAATAGACAAGGCAAGGTGCGGGTCGATTTGATACCAGGGTGACATGGTTTTAACCATGTCGACAATCCAGGCTTTGCTTTTCGGCAGTTGATTCACTCGGGTTTCAATGTCAATACCTAAGCCCGAAGCCGAAACCGAACTGTAGCGAATCGATTTTTCCGGCTGATTTTTGGCTGAATTGATACAGCCCGGCAATGTTGAAGACTCGAATCGAATCGATTCCAGCATATTCTGGGCTTCGTAATGCCCCTGCTGCCCGGCCATCGAAAACAGTGCGGCGGCATAAGCCCGCTGTACCGGAACACCGGCGCCAAACGCATACAACATGCCGAGTTGGTACTGCGCCTCTATGCTGCCTAAGCGTGCGGCGTCACAATAGCGCACCGCAGCTTTCCATAGGTCATGGGAGCCGTAAGCGTCACGAGCCAATTTAGCTGCCTCCTTCAGCAGCTTTTGGGTGGCTGGCGGTTCGAATTCCAGTTTTAATGTAAGCTCCTCCTCGGTCATGGCAACGCCTGGCGATATATTGAGCAAAATAAGCGCAGCAACTAAAAACCAACGGAAATGGTGAAATAATCTGGTCATTTTAAACACCCTCATTTCATAAATTAAATAACAGGTTATTGGATTCCTAGCTTTCAGTTTCAGCTAAGGCCTTTGTTGTTTTTTTGTTATTCAGTAGTTCCTCGCTTTCTTTGAGCAAAATAGCCAGGTGCAATCGGTCAGGGACATGGAGTTTTTTAAAGATGGAGGTCAAATGTGCTTTGACAGTCCTTTCCGATATAAACAACTCCGATGCAATGACTTTGTTGCTGATGCCCCGTAAAATTAAGCGCACCACATCGCGTTCGCGGACAGACAAAGTATCTAAACCTGCTGGCGCCGGTTTTGGCGGCGGCGCAACGGGTGCTCGGGTTATTTTTACCAAGGTGCCGATCACTTGGGGCACCAAATGGCGTTGCACCCAAATATCGCCCTGCAAAATACTTTCGACGGCTTTTAAGATGACGCTATTGCTGGTCGAGCATTCGCAGTAACCGGCTGCGCCTGCCACGACCACTTTAACTTGCAGCTCCTCCGGCCAGTTATCGCCAATGATCAACAATTTACCGGGGTGATGTTTGATGGCGCTGATCTGCAGTTTGCCTTGGTCGATAAAGCTGGCATCCAACACCGTGAGTGGGTAGGCCTGATCAGGGAGGGGGAAGTCAGGCAGGATTGCGACCGTATAATCAAGTGCCAATACCTGCCGCCATTTTTCCAGCGCATCGGTGTGTGGCGAAATTAAAAGGACGGTATTCATCGTATTAGATAAAGTTTAGCGTTCACGCATGGCTGTTGATTTAGCCCGCAGAATCGGCTTGAGCAAATAGTCCATGACGCTTTTTTTGCCGGTCAGAATGTCGACATCGGCGGTCATGCCCGGAATAATGTCAAATCGTTCGCCATTTTTTTCGAAGTAGGTCTGGGTTGTCCTCAAGCGAATCAAATAGTAATTTTTGCCGTCTTCCATGTTAGTGATAGTGTCGGCACTGATATGCTCCAATGTGGCATCAAGGCCGCCGTAAATCGCAAAGTCATAAGCGGTCAGTTTAACTACGGCTTTTTGGTTGGGGCGCAAAAAAGCAATGTCGGCGGGTTTTATTTCAGCTTGTATTAATAGTTGGTCTTCAAACGGGACGACTTCAATTAAATCCATGCCCGGCTGAATGACGCCGCCGATGGTATTGACTTTGATTTGTTTAACCGTGCCCTTAACCGGCGAACGCACCAGCGTTCGCGTCACTTTATCCTGGGTCGCCCGCATTGACTCGGTAATACGGTCGGCTTCTGCTTTGGCGGTATTGAGTTCGGCAATGACAGCGGTTCTGAACTGGGATTGATGCTCGTTGATGCGGTTTTTCGCTTCGGACAGGGTAGCCTGCAGGCGAGGCGTCGATAGCTTGGCGGCGTTTAATTCGCCTTGTAAATCGTTGGCGGCCCGTTGTAGGCGTAACAGCTCAACCTGCGACATGGCGCCGAAGCCGACTAAAGGTTCGGACAATTCAATTTCTTTTGCCAGCATTGCATAACTTTCGGCCAGGCGTTTTTTCTTCGACTCCGTTTCAATGAGTTCCTGTTCGCGTTGCTTGATTTGTTGGCGTATGGTTTCCAGAACTGAGTTGTATTCCTCTTTTTTCGAGTCGTATAACCTGAGCGCTTGTTGCGCCAGTTGCGGGCTATCGCGTTTTATTTCTTCGGGTATTTGCAGTGCGGTGTTGTTGGCCAATGCACTTAAACGGGCAATATTGGCTAACAGCTCGTGGTATTTTAATTTCTCTTCGGAAAATGATGAAGAAAAGCGGATGTCGTCAAGGCGCATCAAGGTTTGGTCGCGCTCGACAATGTCGCCTTCGTGGACGAAAATTTCGGCCAGAATACCGCCTTCAAGGTTTTGGATGACTTGCAGGCGGCTGGACGGGATGATTTTTCCAGAGCCACGGGTGATTTCATCAAGCATGGCATAATTTGCCCAGGTGATGGCGATGAGTGTAAATAAGGCCACCAACCAGAGAATCAGATGGTTTTGTATTGATGACCGATAGAGCACGTCGGCATTGACGTCGGTAATATAGCTGACATCTTCCGCCCGTTCTTTGGCGGTTGTTTTAAGGGTAGTTATTTTATTGATCATGACTTGCTTAACCTGACACTTTAATTTGGCCTTGTTTTAAGGCGCTGAGGACGTGTTCTTTAGCGCCATCGGCGACTATGCGCCCACTGTCCATAATAATAAGCCGGTCAACCAGGCTTAACAGCGAGGTGCGGTGGGTGACAAGTAATAATGTTTTATTGTCGAGATGTTGGGTCAAGCGTTGTTTAAAGCCATCTTCGGTGCTGTTGTCCATGGAATTGGTCGGTTCGTCCATCACATAAATCGGCGGCGAAAGCAGCAATGACCGCGCTACTGCAATGCTTTGCCGCTGTCCGCCCGATAATATCCGCCCCCTTTCCCCAACCGGCATGTCGAAGCCTTCCGGGTGTTTGTCGACAAAATGGGTCGCGCCTGAGATCTGTGCGGCCTGCAAAATCATGGCGTCATCGGCATAGCGCGCACCCAACGTGATATTGTCTTTGACGCTGCCGTACATCAACGAAATGTCTTGCGGCACATAGCCGATTTGCCGGCGCAAGTCGGACGGGTCAATTTGGCGAATGTCGGTGCCATCGATCAAAATCGCGCCTTCCTGCACTTGATAAAAGCCCAGCAGCAACTTTTCCAATGTGGTTTTCCCCGACCCAATTCGGCCTAAAACAGCAACACGTTCACCGGGTTTGATTTTAAACGAAACTTCTTCCAACGCTTTTGTCTGTTGGTTAGGGTAACTGAACGACACGTTTTTAAATTCGATACCGCCTTTGAATTTTGGGCGGTGCAAATATTGTTTATGCTCTTCCCGTTCGACCGGTTGGTTCATTAATACTCTTAATGATTCGAGGGCGGTGCGCGCCGAATCGTAGCGCGTCAGCAGTGAAGCCACTTTGCCGATAGGGCTGAGGGCGTGGCGAATCAGAATGGTGCAGGCGATTAACCCCCCCATGGTGAGTTCGCCCTCGGTAATCAGGTAGACCGCATAAACAACCACGGTGACATGGGTCATGCGTTGTAGAAAGGTGGTGAAATTAATGGCGAATGATGAGTAAAAGCGCGATTTCAAACTGAGCTTGCTCATCTGTCCGACGGTTTCCTCCCATTTTTTTTGCGACTGGCCTTCAGCCCCCGTGCCCTTAATTGTTTCCAGGTTGGCTAAGGCTTCGTAAAGTGTTGCGCCTTTTTGCGAAGAAAAACGTGATAATTCTTTAGTGATTTTTTTCAGTGGCCGCTGAATTAAATAGCCGCCAAAAATGGCGATAGGGATGACGACGATGGGGATATAAACCATATCGCCTGCGAGATACCAAATCACCACTAAAAATAAAACCGCAAAAGGCAAATCGATCAGCGCGGTGAGTGTGGCTGAGGTTAAAAACTCCCTAAACGATTCAAACTCATTGAAATTATTGGCAAATACGCCGATCGAAGGTGGGCGGGATTCCATTTTTATGCCCATGATGCGTTCAAATAGCGTGGCCGATAAAATAATTTCCGCGCGTTTACTGGCGGTGTCGATAAAATAACTGCGCAACGCCTTCATGATAAATTCAAAAACATAAACGATGCTAATCCCTATCGCCAGCACCCACAGCGTTTCCAACGCATGGTTCGGCACCACCCGGTCATAGACATTCATCACGAAAAGCGGGGTGCTGACAGCAAACAAATTGACCAGCAAAGAAGCCAGCAGCACCTCGGTATAAATAGGCCATGACTTAAACACCACATCCCAGAACCAATGTATGGTTTTCGGTGCCCGGATTTCATCGGAACGGTTATCAAATTGATGTTGTTCCTGGACAAAAAACACCGAGCCGGTGTAGTTGTCCGCCAGCTCTTTAAGGCTGACGGTTTTGATGCCGTCCTGGATTTCCGGTAACAATATAGTGCAGTTGTCGCCTTCTCGGCTGATAAGGATGCAGGCCTGGGCATCGTTTAGCAGCAACACTGCCGGTAACACCAAACTGGAAATCCGTTCCAACGGCCTTGACACCAAGCCCGCCGATAAACCCGCCCGCTGTGCCGCGCGCGGAAACAAAGCCGGCGTTAATTTATTGTTTTCCAACGGCAGGCCAGCCGTTAACGCATCCGCCGAATGCGGATTATGCAGCAGCTTGCATAAGGCAATTAAGGCTTGCAGTAACGGGTCATTAAGTGGAGCCTCAACTGACGGTTCTGTCGTGTTGGTTTTGGAAAGGGTAGGCAGGGAAGGTGTAGAAAGGCTTTCTAAGACGCTGGTAGTCATAGTTGTTTAAGTGTTGATAGGGTGGTCAAATAATTGAAGCTATACAAAATTTATACTCGTCAATTAGAATAGCACAATATCTGATATTTGGAATTTAAGGGAGCAATAACATGCCTTATGCACTACAAGACGATGCTGGAAAGATTTTAGCCCTTTACGAACAGCAAGAAGACATTAATGCGCAATGGCTGGATGATAACGCCCCCGCTGTCGTTAGTTTTAAACAAAACTTGTTGGTGTCCGCTAAAACAGCACAGCAACTGGCATCGTCTGATATGGAACTTATCCGGGTGCTTGAGGATGTGGTCGAATTATTGATTAAAAAACAAATTTTCGTCTTTACCGACTTGCCTGAATTTGCCCAAGCCAAGCTGTCAAAACGACAAAAAATGCGTAGCGATATGGTGTCGCTGACCTCGCTTATCGGCAATGATGATGACGGTATTTTTTAAAATCGTACCTTAGTACCATTGATGGTAGTCTGTTAAAAAACTATGATAATCCTCAGCTAAAACTTTATTAACATTCAAAAAATATTTGCTTTTTCTGTCCCCAATCCACCCAGAAAATCAGGGCTTGAGGAAGTAAGGCCAATTAACGGAGAATATCATGATGAACATTCCCTCAGAAGAACCGGAATCATTAAATTTGGCTGATTTATTAGTCGATGACGGTAATGATGCATTAAGCGAATACCTCAGAATATCAGTGTCGAATGATGGCAGTGGTGCCACCGTCACCGTTTCGACGACAGATGAACAGCCAGTTGTTTATAGCTCGACATTTCACGGATCCACCGCAACTGATTTGTCGGGAATTTTGGCCGAGATTATCGATTGTAGTGACGAATCATCACTATGATAACCCCTACATTAATCGGCAAAAGGTGTGTTAGTGGATAAGCGGTGTAAGGCTATGGCGGAATGTAAGCCGGTCATTTGACCGGCTTTTTTTGTGGCGGGACATCAGCAATGATTGAAAGCGGTGCGGAAGATAGGGCAAAGTCGGCAAGAAAACCGAGATTGTCTTTCAAAGGTAATCGCTAATTTCCACAGATAGCGGCATAGGGTTACTGATATGTAACCATTTATCAGGGCGCCAACTTCCAATTTGCTCATTCTGAGTAAATTACTGGACGCAAAAACGTAATCAATATATGGCTTTCGTGTTAAGCGTGGGCTCTATTTTTTGCAGATCATGATCATCAAAGGGATGTGATTTCTCGGAAATGGCCTTAGTTGGCTTGCGTACTTTATTTGAACAGATTACGCGTCAATGTATCGACCATTTTGCATCAATACAGAAATCGGCGTGACTGCTCAGGGCAGTAGATTTAGCTTGAAAGTTGACCAGAGGTTGACCCGAAAAATTTCAGGCAAAAAAAGGGCTTAGATTCTACTCTAAGCCCTTGATTTGTTTGGCTCCCCCGGACGGGCTCGAACCGCCGACCTAATGATTAACAGTCATCCGCTCTACCGACTGAGCTACAGGGGAATAATCTTTAATTTAACATGGCGCGCCTGGAGAGATTCGAACTCCCGACCGCTCGGTTCGTAGCCGAGTACTCTATCCAGCTGAGCTACAGGCGCCGTGCTAAGATTCGTATTATGAATCTTAGCACGGTATCTGTCAACTAAATAATCAGCAATTCTCATTATGAAAGCAATCGCCTAAAATGGCGTATCGGTTTTGATTGATAGTAGCTTTAGAATCGGATGTCTTGATGTTTACATGTTATTTCTTGGCACGCTGAGGTAGGGCAGGTAACTGTCCACACATAAATGTGCACGGCCAATCAGCGGCCTGGCAGTCGTCCCTAACCAAGTGTGGAACTGGGGCATCCGCCCTATGTACATCATGTACACAAGGCGTTACTATCGTTTGCGCTTGATATTGGTGTAATAGTCAGCATGAAGCGGTAAAAGTCAGCCTGTTTAGGGTCGCCTATTAACCTGTTTCTCGCCCACATAGGTAAGGAGCTATCGGAATGACTGTCCGTAGGCACTTGTGTATAAAAGGTGGGCGCAGCTCACGGGAGCGTGAGAAAACTTCAAAATAAACTTGGAACAAAGGAAATCTAATGAGAGCCCTATCGCTGTTTACTTTATTCGTGGTCTCGGTGCAAACCCTGGCCTCCAGCGCTTTGCCGGTTAAAGAAATCACTACCGGCGTGTATGTACATGTTGGTAAACATCAATTCCCTGACAGCAAAAACCACGGCGAAATTGCTAATTTGGGCTTTATTGTCGGACAAAAATGCGTGGCGGTCATCGATAGCGGCGGCAATCCTGAGCAGGGTTTGGCGTTAAAGAAAGCCGTCAGTGAAAGCACGCAAACGCCGATTTGTTATGTGATCAACACCCATGTCCACCCCGACCATATTTACGGCAATAGCGTGTTTAAAGCGGCCGGGGTTAAATTTGTCGGGCATCATAAATTGGCCGCCGCCATGGCGGTGCGCGGTTCATACTATAAGGATAAAGCCGCCGATCAATGGGGCGTGAAATTGACTGCCGACGATTTAATTGCGCCTGACATCGAAGTTAAAGACAGTTTGATGCTGGAGTTGGGCGGGCGCACGTTAACCCTGAAAGCCCATGCTACCGCGCATACCGACAACGATTTAAGTGTTTATGATGAAACAACCCATACCCTCTGGTTGGGGGATTTATTGTTTACCGAGCATGTACCCACACTGGACGGCAGTTTAAAAGGCTGGCTTGCGGAAATTGCGCAACTTGAACAACAATCGTTCCGTTATGTGATTCCTGGGCACGGCGATGTTGTCACCGATTGGCCGCAAAGTATGCAGGCGCAAAAGCATTACCTGACTTTGTTGCAGACCGAAATTCGCGCCGCCATTAAAAAAGGCCGGCATTTGGAAGATGCAGTAAAAACCGTGGGCTATTCCGAGAAAAACAATTGGGCATTGTTTGATTATTATCACCGCAAAAACGTCAGCACGGCTTTTGCTGAACTGGAATGGGAAGATTAACCGGCTTTTTTTTCAATAGCCAGTAACGTTAAAACAACAGAGGAAACGACTATGAAATACCCAAAACTATTACCGGCCATTTTCATCGCCACCCTATTGCCGATTGCCGCTATCGCCGCCGAAGACGAAACACGGTGGAATAAAGTGTTGAAACCCGAATTTTTTGCCCAGCAAACGCTGGAAGAATCGGATAAGGTCATCACATTGGAAGCGCCGGTGCGCGCCGAAGACCCGTCCTTGGTGCCGATTAAAGTCAGCAGTAAAATCAAACAAAGCCAGGATCGCTACATTAAAAAAATTAGTGTATTCGTCGACAATAACCCTTATCCCTACGTCGGCGAATTTGAGTTCACCCCGGAAAGCGGCAAAGCCGATATTGCGATGCGTATCCGCGTCAATACCAACAGCTATATCCGCGCTATTGCGCAGATGAATGACGGCACATCGACCATGACTAAAACGTTTGTCAAAGCCAGCGGCGGTTGTTCCGCGCCGGTCGGTGCCAATTTGGATGAAGCCATGACGCGCTTGGGGAAGATGAAGTTTAAAATGGAGGGCGATGTGAAAGTCGGAGAACCCAATTCGGTGCAATTAATGATTAGCCATCCCAACGTGACCGGGATGCAAATGGATCAAGTGACGCGTTTTGTCAAAAAGTCGCATTTTGTTAAACAGGTCAAGGTATCGTTTAATGATAAAGCCATTTTGACTGCCAAAACTGATATTGCCATTAGTTCAGATCCTAATTTCAGGTTCTATTTTGTGCCGGAAAAAGCGGGCACTTTAACAGCTGAAGTGACCGATACATCCTGCGAAACGCCAACTGACAGAAGCGTTTGTACGGGTGGTAATACCTATACCGAGACCTTTAAAATTCAGCCATAATGTATTTTTTAGCGTGACGTTTTCCCTTATTTTAGCCGGGGAGGGCGTTTATTTTTTCAACGGGGAGACAATTATGAAGATGAAATATCAGTTTTATTTAAGCGGTTTGATGATGCTTGTCAGTGCGACGGCAATGGCCGATGATGCTGCTATCGATGCCTGCCGCAAGGCTGCCAGCGAGATTGCCAAAGGCGAAACCGTTAAAATCAAATTGGAACAGAAAAAAGGCCTGGCTGTTTATGAAATCGAAATTAAAGACGCCGACGGCAGTGAGTGGGAGTTCAAATGCGATAAAGCCAGCGGAAAAATAGTCGAAACAGAACGGGAACTGCCCAGTGCCGATCATCCGGCGTTTGCCGCGCTGAAAAAAATCGACGAAGCGGAAGCGCGTAAAATCGCCTTGGCTGCCCATCCTGGTACGATCACTAAAGTTGAGTATGAAATCGAAGCCGACGGTACGCCGACTTATGAGTTCGATATTAAGATGGAAGACGGACGCAAAATGGAAGTTGAGGTGGATGCGGCGACCGGAAAAATTATAAAAGCCGAGGAAGATTAAGCGGCTTGGTTGCTGCTAGACCTTCCAGGTTTTAAAAACCTGGAAGGTCTGCATATCAGCCCCAACGGCGAAAATGATAGATGATAACAAACACAAATCTGATTTTTTTGGTAAAAAATAAAGTCCACGAAAATCACGAAAGGCACGAAAATTTCGTGTTTTTTCGTGTCTTTCGTGGACAATTATTTGGGTGTTATCCGGGTTTTATGTTTTAGTTACCCGTCTTTCAGAAAAAACAGGTTCATCAAAAAGGGCTCGAAGTTATAAACTTCGAGCCCTTTTTGGTTTCAGACCTATGCGTAGGGGTGGTGTACCCAATCCGCGCCCAAGGTGCCTTGCAGTTGTTGCAGGTAGGCCGGGTCGTTGATTTCGGCCAGTTTGCGTTCTGCCGCTTCGAGTTTTTGCTCCAGTTCAGCGCGGATATCGGCGTTATCCTGTTCGGTTTTGCTCAGGTGCTGCTCGATATAGCTTTTGTGCTGCTGCCAAAGTTGGCTGTCGCGTTGTTGCTTGATGTCGAGGCGTTGCTGATACCAGTCGCTTTGCAGCAAATAATCGCGGTCGAACAAGCCGCGAATGGCCGGATCGCTGATGGTTTTGCCCATATAGTGACCCTCAGCCATGATGTGCAGTAGCGCTTTTAACGGCGGGCAGGCATCGTGGACGGAGCTGTCCTGAATATACAGCTGCGCGACCCGTTGCTGTGCCTCATAAACATTATCGATGCCGTCGACATAGCTGGCCAGATCCTGGGTCTCCGGTTTCAGTATGGCCTCGTCGAAGACGGCGGTCGGGTAATCGAACATTTTGCCGAAATTGGTATGTACAAAGCGTTCGGTAATGCGATAGCCCAAACGGCTTTGATAGACGGTACGGCCTTCGTAGTCAAAATCTTCCAGTTTTTCCAGCTGCCCTTGTTCAATCAAATACTGCGGATCGCGTTGGGCGACCGGCAGGCGCGACCAGATTTCAGGAATCAGCAGGCTGATGTCGTGGTCGATGCGGCGCTTAGAACCTATGTAACCGGCGGCCGTGGAAAAACCGTGGTAGCCGCACAGGATGAAAGAAACCAGCGCGCTGTTCAGGTCGGCGGTAGCCGATACGGCGTTGAACGGGCCTTTGGTCAGTGCGCCTTCGGAACCGGCGCCGGTGGTCGATGGCGATTTTCCGGTCAGGCTGCAAATAAAATCCATAAATAATTCAGGCAGTTCCTGATAATGGATGGGGTTGTAAATAGCCAATGGCCGGATGCCCGCTTCGGGTTCGGCGGGATTATTGCGGCGTCCGGTCAACACTTCGTTAACCGGAAAATAAACGGTTTGGTCGGCATCAAGCCCCCGCGCCAAACGGGTGGAAGTTTCGGCAATATAGCGCTGTTTGGGGTCGGCTATATCCGGGCGCAGTTGCAAATAACGCACGTTGAGGCTGGGTTTGCCGTCAACCAGACGCGGGTGCGCGGAGGAGACGAAATAGTCGCCTTCTTTGCCGTGCGAGGCCTGACGGATGACGTGTTGCATCGGTTCGCTGAAGTTGTCGAAGTTAATCACATCTTCGATAAATTCGCGGGCATCTTCTGGGGTCAGCGGTTGGAAATTGGAAATAAAATTGTCGGTACGCGAAAAATCCAGTTCGGTTTGTAAGTCGGTGCCTCGGTGGACGGCGTCGTCAGGGCGCTGAAAGAAACTGTGTTCGCAGTTTTCGACCAGTTTGACGCTGGGGTTTTTATAGTCGGGGTTCAGGCCGGTCAGATAATGGCTCGGTACTACGGCGGACGCGGAAATGTCGTCTTCCATCTGCACTTTGGCCGAGGCGAGAAAATCCTGGCGCAATTTGAACACGCGCCATGCGCCTTTTTCGTCGAAGCCTATACGCAGGTAGCTGGCGATCAGCTTGCGGCCTTGAAACTTGAGTTCGTTGCCGGGGTGGCCGTTGACCATATCGACGGAGAAATGCCGGCGCCAGTCCGAACCCCATTCCTCTTTGTAGAAGCGTTTGATCATTAACGCCACGGCCAGAATATGCTGGGGAATTTTAGCCAGCCACTGGTTGTAGGCATCGGAATATTGGGTTGCAGACGGTGTCAGCAGCTTGATGACCGAGCCTAAGGTGCGTTCGTTGCTGAGCAGCGGGCGCTGGTCGATGCCGTGCAGGGCAGGGTCGCGAAAGCGGATGGAATAATCATGCTCGAAGATTTCGGTGACGATGTTCATATCTTTGTCGAAATCGTCGACAAAGATCGCGCCGGAAATGATGGCGCCCGCTATCGATTTGGAAATTTCCGACTTGCCGCCGCCGGACACGGTGCTGGGCTTGTGGCAAAAAGTGCCTTCCTGATGGGTGCCGATCAAACGCCAGCTAGGCGCGTGGGGATGGCGTTCCAGATGGATTTTAAAGCCGTTCGGATAGATATAAGTGTGGTTGAACAGTAACTTGAGCGTTTGTGGCTTGTTGTTATCGAGCCAGCTGATTTGCTGCTGCTGAATGTTGAATTTTGCCGTACTGGGAATATAAATGATGTCGGGATAGTGTTTGTCGACAGCGTAGCCGCCGTCTTTGTGGTCGATGACCGGTGCTAGCTGGCGGCAGACTTTGTCGAACGAATAATGGTCGGCAATATAGGAGGTGTGCGGCAAAAATATTTCGCCCAGAATAACCCGTGGGAAAGCCAGTGCGCCGCCGGAATGTTCCTCTTCACAGCCGCCGTATAGGTTGGCCGAATAGCTGATATGGGATTTTATTTCCTTTTTGCTGTAACCGAAATAGTTGTCGGCAATGAGGGTGACAATCACGCCCTGCATGTTGCGGCACACCAGTTTAAAGGGCTGGCCGTTGTTGTACAGTTCATCTTCTTGTTGCCAGCACATGCCGTCTTTGCGTTGGCGTTCGGTCGCAGCGTCACTATGCGGCAGGCCAATATCCTTTTTCCGGCAATGCACCAGATGCGGTGCCAGGATGATGCAGCCGGTATGGCCGGTCCAATGCTCAATATCCAAGGCGGCATCGTTTTCGGGCAGGAACGGGTTGCCCGCATTGCCGAAAATGGATTCGACAAAATCCAGGTTGGCAACGAGCCCACCGGGCGCGAAAAAGCGCACTTCCAGGGTTTTGGCCGGCATTGAGGCGGAAATGGCCGGACTGACAATAGGCCGCAGCAGCGATGACACCCACAGTTTTGCTGTGTCGGTTTGGGCGCTGGTAAAGGGCAGGCTCAACAGATCGGCCGGCGGCATTAGCGCGGCACTGAGCAGCGCGGCGTAAGCCTGAACCGGCACTTCGCTTTTGTCCGCCGGAACCGGGAGGCCGCCGGCAGCAATGTGGAACACGCCTTTAGTGGTGCGCCGGTCATTTTTGGGATTATGCAAAACGCCTTGTTGAATCCGGTAGGAATCGACATAGGCCGAATGAAATTCGTTATGCTCGAAGGGCAGGGACAGCGCTCTTGCCAGTCCTTTTTGCTCCAGCACCAAGGTTTCGCCCGGCAAGCTGATCGCTGTGTTGATGCCGTTTTCATCCAAATAAGCGTTAAGAAAATCCTGAATACGCTGGTCGGCGGGGCAACGGTATTGGGTTAAGGCCAATAGGCGGCGTTGTTGGGAATAATTTTTTAACAGGCTACCGGCAATTTTAAGGTATTGCGGGTCGCTTTCCGCCTCACAGGTCGGCTGGCCTAAGGCGGCAAGTTGCAGGTTGATATGTTGCAATTCTTCCAGCCGTTTCGGGTGGGATGATAGCGGGCGGGATAAATGGGGTAGTGAGTTCATGAGTAGTGGTTCCGGCGGTTTTGGTTGGCTAAAAGATGTTGTCCACGCTTAGCACAAAAAGCACGAAAAAAAGTTTCAGTGGTTTTGTCGTATTGATAGAAAAAAATTTTATTACTATGAAGGGCATGAAGATAATTGTACCAGCTAGTCACGAATAAAATGCCTCAAACTTTTTGATGAAAAGAGCCAGTTGGTCGGCGGGCAAGTGATTGATGCCCGCTGCCGCCTCGCGTCCTCCACCGCTGGGAAAGGCGGCACAGAGCTGTCCGGCGCCGAATTTACGCGCCAGTGGTGCGCGCACACTGATTTGATAACCGTTGCCCGGATTATGGCTGATGACGGCATGGGCTCTGTTGGGGTCACGGTTGGCCAGATAGTTGCCGAACACGCCGTTAACGCGCCGAGCCCAGACGCTGTCGGGCAGCATGAAGACGGCGACAACAGCGCTGCGGTATTCTGCAGTAAGCGCTTGGGCGTTGGCCATATCCTGCTGATAACCTTGTGTTAATTGCGTAAAAATAGCCCGGTTGCCGTTGATAAAGTCAAACGGGGATGGGAATGTCGACATTTCCCGGTACAGCATGTCCGGAGCGAAATAGAGGTCGTCGACGCAACTGCCGTAGCTGTTATAGTTGATAGCGATACCTAAGTTAAGCAAAGTTTCGAGTTGCGTTGGGTTTAGTTTTAAGGTGGCGGCGAGTTGTTCGGCGCTGTGGTTTAAGTTGTCGCCAAAAGCGGCGGTGATCGCCCATAACGGGTATTTGCCCTGTAGGTATTGGTTGACCAATAAGCTGGTGCAAGTAGTATTGTTGGTATCAATCAGGGTGGTTAAATGGGGATGCTGGGGGATTGTGCCGGGCTGGTGATGGTCGACGTAAAAAATATGTGCGCCCTGGTTTAACAACGCATTAACCCGGCTGCTGTTAGCTTGCAGGGACACATCCAGCACTGTGATGCAATCGCCCGGATGGGCGGTGCATCTGTCCAGCAATTGGATATCGCGCTTGATGCCGGTAATGAGCTGCGCCGTCTGAGGTTGAGCCAGACGCAATTGAATCAGCGCACAGATGCCGTCGGCATCGCCATTGAACACATCAAAGTGCATGAGCCGGTAAGATGTTGCGGTCGCGTAACAGGGCGGTGACCTTTTGTACACTCTGTTCGATGCTAAGCAGGCTGGTGTCGATTTTTAAATCGGGGTTTTCCGGCGCTTCGTAAGGCGAGGAGATGCCGGTAAAGTCTTTGATTTCACCCAGTCGCGCTTTTTTGTACAAGCCTTTGACATCGCGCTGTTCACATATTTCCAAGGGGCAATAGCAGTGAATCTCAATGAAATCGCCCTGTGGCATCAGGCGTTTGGCGATGGCGCGTTCGGCTTTAAACGGCGAGATAAAAGCAGTTAGGGTGACGATTCCGGCTTCCAGCAGCAGTTTGGCGGTTTCGCTGATGCGGCGGATGTTTTCTTTGCGCTCTGCCTCGCTAAAACCCAGGTCGCTGCACAGACCGTGGCGCACATTATCGCCGTCCAGGACAAAAGTATTTAAACCGTTTTGATACAAATGTTCTTCTACGGCATGAGCCAGCGTTGACTTGCCCGAGCCGGACAATCCAGTGAACCAAAGAACTACCGACTTATGCGCATTTTTTTGTGCGCGGCGCTGCCGGGTGACGGTGGCGCGGTGCCATACGGTGTTGCTGCTTTTGTCGGTTTGTTGGCTCATAAGTAATTGAATATAGGCTTTAAGTGGTTAAGTTTTCGGCTTCTCAGCTATAGCGGCCTATGGTCTATTACGCGCCCAAAAAACTAAAATTTTCTTTCAAAATGTTGCGAATTAGACCTTCCAGGTTTTTAAAACCAGGAAGGTCTGCATAAAGGTATCGATTTTTTAATCAGCCAAGGCGACGCCGATTTTAACGGTGACTTGCCAGTGTGCGACTTTGTTGTGAGTGATCTGCCCCCGGGTTTCGACGACTTCAAACCAGCGCATGTTTGCGTGGGTTTCCGCCGCTTTGCTGACGGCATTTTCGATGGCTTGCTGAATGCCGACGGTTGATGATCCGGTCAGTTCTATTTTGTGGTAAACATGCTCAGTCATAATCTTTCCTGGTGTTGGCTGTAATGAAAATCCAGTTCCTGCAGGCGTTCGGGTGTGCCTATGTCCATCCAGAAACTGTCGGTTTTTTGTCCTGAAACCCGGCCTTGTGCGATGGCCTGCCGTAATAAAGGCCCTAGTTTGGCGGAGCCTGCGGGTAGTTTGTCAAACAGCTTAGGATGATACAGCCCGATACCGCTGAAGGTAAAGTGTTCGGCATTATCGGTAATGACCAATCCATTATGATCGAGGCCGAAATCGCCTTCCGGGTGATGCGCTGGGTTATCGACTAGCACCAGATGCGCCAAATCGACCGGTCGGTTAAGCAGCTCGGCAAAAACAAAGTCGGTGGCGATGTCGCCATTGACCACCAAAAACACCTGTTCACCTAATAAGGGCAGGGCGTTAATAATGCCGCCCGCAGTTTCCAGCGCATGTTCGCCTTCGGGCGAATACTGGATACTGGCGCCAAAGCGGCTGCCGTTACCTAGCCGCTGTTCCAGTTGCAGCCCTAAGTGAGCATGGTTAATGACGATGTCAGTAAAACCGGCGGCGACCAGCTGGGTGAGGGTGTGTTCGATGATAGCTTTGCCGCCCGCTAACAGCAAGGGTTTAGGCGTGTTGTCGGTGAGCGGGCGCATCCGTTCGCCGCGCCCGGCCGCTAAAATCATGGCTTTCATTCTTCGACTACGCTCAGGACAGGTGCTTCGGCTTTGCTCAGAATGGGGCACAGTGCAGGAAGCACCTGCTCTTGCAGGAATGCGTTGAATTCGGCCAGTTCGGGATAGCTTGCGCAAACGTCGGTGACATAGTTCAGTGTGCGCGGAATGTCGGCTAGATAAGTGGATTTATGGTCGCGCAAATGCAGGCGGGAAAAAATGCCGATGGCTTTCAGGTGGCGCTGTAGCCCCATCAGGTCGAACCAGCGTTTAAATTGGGCTGAACTGCAATCGATCAGCTTTGCTTGCTGGAGCCGGTCAAAATAAGCCAATAGCCAGTGTTCAACCTGCTGTTTTGGCCAGGCGATGTAGCAATCGCGCAATAATGACACCAAATCGTAAGTGACAGGACCGATGACGGCATCCTGGAAGTCGATGACGCCGGGTGAATCTTGGTCTAAAACCATCAGGTTGCGGCTATGGTAATCCCGGTGTACGCAGATGAACGGCTGTTCCAGCGCCGAGGTGGTGAGCAGGGTGCAAACCGTCTGCCAGATAGTCGCTGGAATTTGTACGTCCAGCAACTGGCCTAAAAACCAGTCGTCAAAAATGGCCAGTTCCCGGTGTAGCAGCGCCTCGTCATAATGCGGCAATCCGGCGTTTTGTACCGGGGTCTGGCTTTGCAATTTGAATAGCGCATCGAACGCGCTTTGGTATAAGACGTCAGCGGTGTTCTCGTTCAGTTGATCTAAAAAACACTGGCTGCCAAAATCTTCCAGCAGTAAAAAACCGTCGTTCAAATTTTGTTGGAAAATGGTCGGAACCTTGACTTGGGATTGGTGCAGCAACTGGGCAATCCTGATGAAAGGTTCGCTATTTTCCTTGTCCGGCGGTGCATCCATGACGATAAATTGTTGCCCAGGCGTTTGCACCCTGAAGTAACGCCGAAAACTGGCGTCGCTGGAGGCCGGTTCACAGGCGGTGACGGTGAGCAATAAATCGTTTTCAAGCCAGTCGAACATCAATATTGTTCTCAAGTCTTCAGGCATCATGATGATTAGGATAGATTAGTATAATGGCGAGGTAGTAAGGTAAAATTAGCGCCCGGCATTCTATTCGATTTACGATTCATTGCGCCACTAAACTTGACATTACCTATGCACCGACGTTTATTACTGCTTTTTTTACCTTCAATTTATGTGCCCACCGGTCTTGCCGCCGATGCTTGGAATTGCGCGCAAAGCAAGGATAGCAAAGAGTGGGTTTGCGTCGGGGGTGAAAAAATAGCGGATGAACCGCCCATTGAAAGCGAAGCTTTCGACCGCGTCCAGGACAGTCCTGTCCAAGATACGCAGCCGGTTATTGCGACGCCCGTGGACACTGGGCGCCAGCCGGATGCTATTGGGGATGCTGAGTTGCCGGTTGAAATAGCTACGCCTGCGCTTAGCGCCAAAGCCGAGGCTGTTTCGGCGCCCATCACGGTGGCGCCGGTTGCCGTGAAATCCGAGCTGGGCATGAGGTTGCTGGAACCGGCATTCGATCTTAATGAAGAGCAGATTTTCGGTAACCTCCAATCGCAATTGAAATATAACCCCTGGCAAAGTTGCGAGGCGCCCGGTAGCATCACGCCCGTTTTTGAGCCGGGCAAGGATTCAAGGGCATCATCGCCGCTAGACATTAAGTCGGATTATGCGGAAGTATTCGACAACGAAATTTACAGTTACTTCGGCAATGTCGAAATGACCCGTGCAGACCAGCGTTCAGTCGCCAATAAAGCCAGTTACGACAGTGTGTCGGAAACCTTGGATTTGCAAGGCAGCGTTTATTACAGCGAGGACGAATTGGCGCTGCACAGCCAATCGGCATCGCTTAATTTAGCGTCCGATCAGGCCAGGCTGAGGGAGGCCATGTTCATTTCGCCGTCTGCACCGCTTAGGGGTCGGGCGAGGGCGGTTTATCGGGAGAGCGATTCGCTGAGCCGCTATCAAGATGTCGCTTATACCAGCTGCCGCCCCGGTAATCAGGACTGGGTTGTCCATGCCTCTGAATTGAAGCTGAACAAGACGGTAGGCCAAGGTTCGGCCAAAAACGCTTGGGTTGAATTTAAAGGCACACCGGTGTTTTATTCGCCCTATTTGTCTTTCCCGATTGATGACCGGCGGCTTTCCGGTTTTCTGGCGCCAGTGTTCGGCAATACGCAGCGAGCCGGGTTCAGTTTGGCCGCGCCTTATTATTGGAACATAGCGCCCAATTACGATGCCGTTTTACGGCCGCGCTATCTGTCAAAACGAGGCATTATGCTGGGCGGGAACTTCCGTTATTTAACCTCGATGACAGGCGGTACGGCGGATGTGGAGTTTTTGCCTAACGACAGCCTTCTCGATAAGTCCCGCTATTTGGTATCGCTTAAAAATAATAGCCAGTTTACGCAGCATATCAGCACGGATTTCGACTTGAATTATGTGTCGGACAAAGATTATTTTCCGGATTTGGGCAATGCGTTGAGTGTGGCGACCTTTAACAGTTTCTTGTTAAGCCAAGCTAACGCCACTTATGTCAACGAAGGCGTTTTTGTCAAAGGCCATGTTGACAATTACCAATCGATCGATAAGGCGATAACCGACGAGGGCATACCGTACCGGCGCTTGCCGCAAGTGAATGTGAACTTGGATCGTACCTTCAATTTCATGCCCACACCACTCACTACGTTGATGGATGCTGAATATGTAAATTTCCAGCATGATTCCATTGTTAACGGCCAGCGCAGCAATGTTAAGCCGTCACTCAGTTTGCCGCTGCAAACGGCCAGCGCTTATTTGACGCCGAAAATCTCTTTGCAGCATACCCAGTATTTTTTGAATAGCCCCCGAAGCACGGTGTTGGCGGCTGATGAAATATCGAGAACATTGCCTATTTTCTCCGCTAACAGCGGTTTGTATATGGAAAAAGACGTCAATTTTTCCGGTAAATCTTATTTGAATACCCTTGAACCCCGCCTGTTTTATTTGTATGCACCTAAAGTCGATCAAAGTGACATTCCCATATTCGATACGGCACTGAACGATTTTTCATTCAACAGTATGTTCTTGGAAAATCGTTTTAGCGGCACCGATAGGGTGCAGGACGCCAACCAACTGACAGCAGCGCTGACAACGAGGATTGTTGATACTGAAACCGGCCGGGACAAATTGAAACTCAGTGTCGGCGAGACGATTTATTTTCGCGACAGGGAAGTGACGTTGCCGGGTTACCCAGTAGAAACCAACCTGCTTTCGCCGTTGGTGGCCGAGATGAATGCCGAGATGATGAAGCATGTGTCGATGAGTTCAGGGGTGCAATGGGATCCGCATTTGAACGATATTGTCCGGCATAACACCATGCTGCATTACATTAACCAGCCGGGAGAAATTATTAACTTGGGTTACCGGTATAGAAAAAATACCTTGATTCCAACCCCGGAAGGTGTCCGCCCATTCGATATTATCCAAAGCGACGCCTCATTTCATTGGCCGATTTATGACGATTGGTCGGCAGTGGGGCGTTGGACTTACTCCTTGTTGAACAATGCCACCCAGGAAAGTTTTTTCGGTCTGGAAAAAGAAAATTGTTGCTGGCGTTTTCGTGTGATCGGGCGGCGCTGGATTAATAACGTCGGCCTTAATCCCAACCCGAATGTCCAGGATTTCTCCCAAATTGTCGATGCGACCGGCATAAGCCAGACTGGGGTATTTTTTCAGATAGAACTGAAAGGCTTGACCGGTGTCGGTGAAAAGCTGGATGAATTCTTTGAGCAGCAAATTTACGGTTATCGGAAACCTCAATAATGATTAAGCCAGAAAACATCAAAAAGGGAATTATGGCGGCGTTGCTGTGTAATGTATTGTTCGGCAGCTGGCTGGCTCACGCCGAAGTGCTTGATAGGATCGTCGCGGTGGTTGAAGAGGACGTTATCCTCGAGCGGGAGCTGCAACAGGAAGTTACCGCCATTGAACAACGCATACAGCAAAGCAATACGGCCGCGCCGCCCGCGTATATTTTGCGCAAGCAAGTCTTGGAAAAAATGATTATTGATAAGCTCCAGCGGCAATTGGCGGAAAAAGCCGGGATTACTGTCAGCGAAGAAATGCTCAACAATTCGGCCGCCGATATAGCCCGCAGAAATAACATGGACATGGCCGAATTCAGGGCCGAGTTACAGGGGCAGGGCATCAGCTACCAAAGCTTTCTCGATAACATGCGTAATGAAATCGTTATCAACCAATTGCGCAGCCGCGAGATAGGGGGGCGTATCAGGGTGACCGACCGTGAGGTTCAGCATTACCTGGAGACCCAGGATAAAATCGGCGAAGAATCGATGCAGTATCATTTAGGCCATATCCTGATTGCGGTAAAAGAAGGCGCATCCTCCTCCGAGATACAAAAAGCCATGGCTAAAGCTGAGGAGTTGGTCGGGCAATTGCGGGCTGGACAGGATTTTGGCCAGACTGCGGTCAGTGAGTCGGGTGACGCCAATGCATTGAAAGGCGGTGATTTGGGCTGGCGTCCTTTGAGTGAAATACCGACGCTGTTCGTCAATGAAGCCAGGCAAATGAGGCAGGGGCAAGTGTCAGAACCGATACGCAGCCCCAGCGGTTTTCACATCATCAAAATGTTGGAGCTGAAAGGTGCAGGTAGTCATACTGTCACTAAAACCAAAGTACGGCATATTTTAATTAAGACCAATGAATTAGTTGATGATGCCGAGGCAAGGAAACGTTTGTTGGCATTAAGGAACCGTATTGTCGGGGGCGATGATTTTGCGGCTCTGGCGCGTTCGCATTCCGATGACAAAGGTTCGGCAATTAAAGGCGGTTCGCTGGATTGGGTGGGGCCTGGCGATTTGGTCAAACCGTTTGAAGAGGCGATGACAGAACTGGGTGTCAATGAACTGAGCCAGCCGATACAGACCCAGTTTGGCTGGCATTTGATTCAGGTTTTAGGCCGCGAACAGAAAGACGACAGTGACGAGTTCAAGAAGAACCTAGTCAGGGAAGCGATCCGGAAGCGTAAAATCGAAGAAGAAACGGAACTTTGGATGCGCCGTTTGCGCGACGAGGCCTTTGTCGAAATTTACCAGGATAGGCTTTGAGGCGTTACCGTGCGCTTAGTCCTTCAAGACCGGGGGCAAGATGAACAGCAATAATAAACATGAGCGCACCGACATCAATCTGCCGGTCATCAAAATGGTACGTTACCGTTTGGATATCGGCGGCAAGCATCAAGTCACCCCGGAAGAGCTTAAAAAAGTATTGGTCGAGGAGTCTGGGGTCGATAAAAACAATATCAATAACATCAATATCCACGGTGATTACACACTGCTCGAACTGCCCGATGAAATGCCGCAAGACATATTCCTGCATTTAAAGTCGGTCGAAGTTAAGCAGCATAAGCTGGATATAAGGCGGGTAAAAACGCGCACTAAAAAACGCGGCAACAATTATCGCCGACGCGGGAAAAAGCCTGATAACGGCGGTTCCGGTCAAACCGGCGGCGCTTGAGTATTCAGATTTAGCCGCCCAAAATAGAACATTCCCGAGAATCATGCCGATAGGATTTACCGATGCTAAAAACCGAGCTGATGGAAATGATTGCCCATGGCGAAAACTCGGGCGTTGAATTCAAACGCGATGACATTCGCCCTGAACAATTGGCAAAAGAAATTGTTGCGCTGGCAAATCTGCAAGGCGGCCGGATTTTTTTGGGTGTCGAGGATGACGGCAGTATTTCAGGGTTAAAACAGGCCAATACTCAGGAATGGGTGCTGAACGTTTTTAGGGATAAAGTTTACCCGCAGCTGATTCCCTTTTATGAAGAATTGACGTTAGAGGATCAAAAGCGGGTTGCCGTGATTACCATTGCCGCCGGTTTATCAAAACCTTATATGCTCAAACATAAGCAACGTGAAGACATTTATATTCGGTTGGGCGACCGTTCCGAACTGGCAACGCGCGAACAGCAGTTAAGGTTATTTGCAAGCGGCGGTTTATTGCATGTTGAGGTATTGCCGGTCGCGGGCACCGGCCTGTTCCATTTGGACAGGCAGCGGCTCAATTTTTATTTAGCCGACATTATTAAGGATCCTGATGTTCCCGCTACCGATGAGGAGTGGGAAAAGCGCTTGCTGGGTTTGGGGCTGATGACGTCGGACGGCTTGGGCAATAACGTTTGCTCGGTGGCAGGTTTGGTTTGTTTTGCCAATAACCCGAGGCGGTATTTAAGGCAGTCGGGGCTTCGGCTCATGGTGTTTCCAGGTGTTGATAAAGATTATCAGGCTAAGTTGGACGTCATATTGGATGCGCCGTTAGTCGGGCGGTGGGTGATTAATCCTGAGGGTCAAAAAGTGCTTGACCAAGAGGGCGTTATCGAAAAGCTGAGCGCGGTGATTAAGCCCTTCATTTCCGAAGAGTCGGCTGAGATTGATGGGAATATGCGTCGGGAGCGGCAATGGCATTATCCTTGGGAGGCGCTAAGGGAAGCCGTTGTCAATGCCTTGGCGCACAGGGATTGGACGATTGCCGTTGACATCGAGCTGTCGGTTTATGCCGACCGTCTTGAAATCATTAGCCCTGGAAAGCTGCAAAATTCCATGACCATTGAAAAAATGATTGCAGGCCAGCGTTCTCCCAGAAATCCATTGATTATGGATATTTTGCGCGACTATGCCTATGTTGATGCGCGTGGGATGGGGGTGCGTACCAAGATCATCCCTTTGATGAAGAAGTTTAACCAGTGTGAGCCTTTATTTGAGCTGACCGAGGATTATTTGAAAACGACTTTGTTCAGAAAAGCGTCTGCCGATACAGGATGCGGATGACACATCATTTTTAGCAGTCGCAGAGAAAACAGTAAAACCCCTCATGATCATGGATAACACGCTACCCCTGGTTATTCGTTGCTTGGTTTCTATCGGGTAGCTTTCAAATTGCACACATAATCGAGTACATATTTTTAATGTTTCAATCCACATTCGACCTCATCTGCCAAATGACTTGTCTTACGACAATCCATCGACAGATGGAGGCCGGTGGATTGCCTCGCCGTAAACGACGAGGTTACCTGAAAGGATAACGATGCCAAAGCATCGTTGTCAACGTTGAACAAAT